>NZ_WIPE01000125.1:0-82302 GCF_009760835.1 Bacillus sp. EE-W1
TAATCAGTGGGGGTTTTGTTCATCCCCACTAATTATTAGCCTTCACCAATCGGGCTTTTACAAGCAGTTGATCGCCCATCTAACTTCTTTGCTTTCGCTTAATTTTTAGGTGAGGATCTTACTGCCCGGCAAATAGCGGGGCAAATCGTAAAAAAGGAACGAATTTCGTTCCTTTTTTTATTACCCTCTATATTTCTCCTCAAAATACTTCCTTTCTCTGCAAATTCGAACAAAAATCGACAAATTCTTTTCAATTTCCTTACAAAATTGTAACCTTTCTATATCCAAATTTATGCTAAAATGGTACGAGCTACATGCTAATAACGATGCGAAGGTGATAATCTATATGAAGAAAATCTTGTCTATTTTACTAGCGCTTTTATTGCCAATTTCTTCCTTAGGAGTAACAACATCCCATGCCGAAGAAAAAATACACATTGAGGCGGCAGCTGCACTTTTATTTGATGCAGATACAGGAAAAATACTGCATGAACAAAATCCAGATGAATTACTAGCTATTGCTAGTATGTCAAAATTAATTGTTGTTTATGCCGTATTAGAAGCAATTAAAGAAGGAAAAATTACTTGGGATACAAAGGTAAACATTTCTGATTATGCTTATGAAGTTTCACGTAATAATGAATTCTCTAACGTTCCGTTTGAAAAGGGACGTCAATATACTGTAAGAGAATTATATCATTCTATCGTTATCTTCTCTGCAAACGGATCTAGTATTGCCTTAGCAGAACTTCTTGCACGAAGTGAGAAGAATTTCTTGAATCTTGCAAATGAACATGCAAAAAAACTAGGGTTAAAGAAATATAAATTTGTAAACGCTACTGGGTTAAATAACGCTGACTTAAAAGGAAAACACCCTGAGGGAACGGATCCGAATGGAGAAAATTCCATGTCAGCTCGCGATATGGGTATGCTTTCAAAAGCAATGATTACAAAGTATCCAGAAATGCTAGAGGATACAAAACAAAGATTTAGAAACTTCCCAGATAATCATCCGAAACCAATTCGTATGGAAAACTGGAACTGGATGTTACCAGGTGCTGCTTTCTCTTATGAAGGAACAGATGGTTTAAAAACTGGTAGTTCTGATACTGCTGGATACGGATTCACTATTACAGCAAAACGTGGTGACTTACGCCTCATTTCAGTAATTATTAAAACAAAATCAATGGACGAGCGTTTCACAGAATCTCGTGAATTAATCGAATACGGATTTAATAACTTTGAGAAACAAAAATTAAAAATAGATAAAAATAATACAATTCCTGTAGTAAAAGGGAAAGAAGATCAAGTGACTGTTACACCGGAAAAAGAAATAACAGTAATTGCGAAAAAAGGTAGCAAAGATCCTTATAAAATTGGGACTGAAGTAGATAAATCTCTTGCTGAAGATGGACATTTAGTTGCTCCTATTAAGAAAGATGCCAAAGTAGGCTCAATTACTTTAGAATCAACTGATAAATATGGTTTCTTAGACGGTAGTAAAAGTATGAAAGTTACTGCAAAAACGACAGAAGAAGTTGAAAAGGCAAATTGGTTCGTATTAACAATGCGCTCTATCGGAGATTTCTTCTCAAACTTATGGTCTAAAGTATTTTAATGATGGAAAGCTAGCTCACGCTAGCTTTTTTTATTTTCCTCTCTCCATGTAAAACTTCGTTTGGTTGTCATATCTGAGTCCTTTTTCTCATACGTATGAACTAGTAATCGTTACACACTTCATCTAGAAATAAACCTCTTTCCACAAGGTATTCCAAAAAGAGAGGTGACACATAATGGGTGTTATTGCTTATAACGAAGAAGATGTAAAGTTATTAGCTAGACTGATGCGTGCTGAAGCCGAAGGAGAAGGACAACAAGGAATGTTAATGGTCGGAAACGTAGGGGTAAATCGTGTCCGCGGAAATTGTTTAGATTTTAAAAAAATACGTAATTTACGTCAAATGGTTTATCAAAATCCTGGCGGTTTTGAGGCAACGCAAAAAGGGTATTTTTATCAGCGTGCAAGAGAACAAGATATCGCATTAGCAAGGCGAACGATTCAAGGACAACGTTTTTGGCCTGCAAATTTCGCCTTATGGTTTTTTAGACCTGAAGGTCCTTGCCCACCAACTTGGTATGACCAACAAAACTCTGGACGTTTTAAAAAGCACTGCTTCTTCCAACCATCTGCCGGGGATTGCCCTAGCGTATATTAAGGAATGAAAACGAGGAGGGATTTTTGAATGGCACAGCAACAAAACCCGTATTATGGAACAGGTTTTTATCAACCATCTGGAACTTATGCACAACAGCAACAAATGACCCCACAGCAACAGCAACAACAGCAAGCGATGCAACAACAAGCTGCGCAAGCTCAATATGCCGTCTCTCAAGGCATGTTACCATTAGAACAGTCGTATATTGAAAATATTCTTCGCTTGAACAAAGGCAAGCAAGCCACCGTAGTAATGACTTATGAGCGTGGTAGTTCACTCGGTACACAATCTTATACAGGTATTATTGAGGCAGCTGGACGTGATCACATCGTTATTAGTGAACCGCAATCGGGGAAACGTTTTTTACTACTAATGATTTACTTAGATTATGTAGAATTCCCAGAAGAAATTATGTATTTACCTAGTCAACAAGCAACTTATGCTCCAAGACCATAAAAAAAAGCTGGCATATGCCAGCTTTTGTTTTTTATAACCCTTTTACAACTGCAGTTCCGACTAAGATCCATGCCACAATAAACGCTACGCCACCAAGAGGTGTAATTGGGCCAAAGAACTTAATACCTGTCGTACTTAATGCATACAAACTGCCTGAAAACATAATAATTCCAGCTACCATAAGCCAGCCAGCAGTAGTTAAAAGTGATGATTGAATTTTATCCATCAATAAAGCAACTACGAATAGTCCACCGGCATGAAACATTTGATATGTAACGCCTGTTTTCCAAACTTCTAACATTTTTGCAGAAACTTTATTTTCTAAACCGTGTGCTCCAAAAGCCCCTAACGCAACAGATAGCCCTGCCGCAATACAACCTAGTAAAAAGAAAATTTTCATCTTAATTCCCCTTTTTTTACCTTTATCATAAGCAATTTTTTCATATAAGCCAAACGATTTATCTTCTAAAAATCAAATAAAGAATTACCGTTTGCGCCTTCTTCTTTTATATACACAGGTTCTCCAGAAACCGGCATAACTGGTTGAACTGTCGTCATAGGCTGAGATCCAATTACTTGTGATGGAATCTCAGGTTCTCTATACATAGAAGGCTCAGCTTGTTCATCTAATAATAAATCACATAACGCTCGCACAACTAATAAATGCGCTTTTGATTGTTGCCCTTCACTGCTTTTTGCCTTTGCAATTTCATTCGCCATTTTATTTAAAATCTTATCGCTCGATATTTGCATTCCTTGTCACCTCTTACTTTGTAGTTCTTTCTCAAATTGTCCTAGCTTCTCTACTGAACCAAACACTATTATCATATCATGTTCTCGTAGTTTTTCCTGCCCCGTTGGATTATGTATAACATCCCCATTTCTCAAAATCGCTAAAATTGTTACATCAAATTGATTTCTCACATCACTCTCTAGTAACGATTTACTAGCTAAAATAGAACCTTTGCCGACTGCAATTTCTTCAATTACAAATGACTGTTCCACGCCATATAGTACTGTATCAATATAATGAACTGTTAGCGGATTCGCAATACCTTTTGCAATATGAATTCCTGCCATGCTAGATGGATTAATCACCTTATTTGCCCCAGCACGCTTTAATTTGTCTTCAGTTTCCGGTTTTTCCGCCCTTGCCACAATTTTAATTGCATCGTTTAGCCCTCTTGCTGTTAATGTAATAAATACATTTTCAGCATCATTTGCTACGATAGCAACTAAACCGGCTGCCTTTGAAATTCCCGCATGATGTAACACTTGATCTTCCGTTGCATCTCCGTGTACATACAAAAGTTTTTCCTTCTCTAATATACTTTCATCTTTATCCACGACGACAAATGGAATTTTCTTTTCTTGCAATTCATGTACAACTTGAAGCCCCACTCTACCACAACCACATACGATAATATGATTTTGTAACTGTGCTATTTGTTTATCCATCTTCTTCCTCCGTACTGCATGAAATAAATTCCCTTCAATAATCATAGCTGCCACTACACCAATTGCATACGTAACAATACCGACACCAACAGGTATAATAAGAAGCGCAAAAACTTTTCCTGCCTGTGTTACAGGAACGGCATCTCCGTACCCAACAGTTAATACAGTAATCATCGTCATCCAAAATGCTTGAAACAAACTAATCTCTTCAATCGCCATAAATCCTAACGTTCCTAGAATTACAACAAAGGTCATACATATAACTGCTATCCATAATTGCTTCCGTGCATTCATATCGTGTTTCAACTCTTTTCTCTATCTACAATCTTTGCCAGTGGAAATGAAATACATATATACTAGATACGGAATCTATGAAAGAGGTTGATATAATGAAAACATTTCTTTCCGCCTTACAATGGGCGCTATTTATTTTAGCTGGGAGCCTTATTGTACCAATTAGCGTCGCAACTAATTATGGTCTCGATGGCGCTGAAGCTATTGCATTCGTACAAAGAACATTATTTGTTCTTGGCTTTGCCGGCCTACTGCAAGCTATATTTGGGCATAAACTTCCTATTCAAGAAGGTCCTGCAGGCCTTTGGTGGGGCATTTTCTCTCTTTATGCAAGTTTAGGTGTCGTATTATTTGGATCCAGCAACGAAACGCTTAAAGTACTTCAGTACGCCTTCCTATTAAGTGGTATCATTTGTATTATTCTTAGTGTTTTTGGACTCATCGATAAACTAGTGCGCTATTTTACACCGACAGTAATTGGAACATATTTATTTCTTCTCGTCGCGCAACTTAGCGGGTCCTTCTTAAAGGGAATGTTTGGTCTTGACGGACAACATACAGAGGTACAAGCTGACGTATTTATCCTTTCACTCATTGTTATTTTACTATCCTTTTTCATCATGAAGCTACCTATTATTGGACAATATTCCGTTCTTTTCAGTATCGTCTTCGGCTGGATATTATTCGCATGCTTCGGATTATCAAATCCAGTAACGCCTGTGACAGATATAATCCGTTTTCCGTCTCTATTTGTTTTCGGAATGCCTCGTATTGAATGGAACATGGCAATTACGGTAGTTTTCGTTACACTATTACTTCTAACAAATATGTTAGCAAGTATTCGCGTTGTGCAAAGGATTGTCTCTAAGTATGAAAAGAATGCAGCACCAGATCGTTTCAAACAAGCTGGTATTATAACAGGAATAAATCAATTGCTAGGAGGCCTTTTTTCAGCTATTGGACCTGTCGCGATTTCTGGATCAGCAGGATTTATTGCAACGACTAATATTTATAAACGACTCCCATTTATGTTAGGGTCAAGCTTTATTATTTTCGTTAGTATATTCCCAAAGATTACTTCATTCTTTGCGGCGATACCTGTCGCAGTCGGATATGCTGCCATTTACCCTGTATTTGCAAGCATGATTGGTCTTGCCTTTCGCGAATACGAAACAGTACAAGATAAAGAACGGTTATTTAAAGTAGCAGGTCTTTCAATCTTTACAGGAGTCGGAGTTATGTTTGTTCCAGCAGGAGCATTTTCTACACTCCCGCCGTTTCTAGCATCGTTTTTAAGTAACGGTCTTGTTCTTGGATCTGTAATGGCAATTTTGCTCGAAATACTATTTTCTCGTTCTACAGAAAAACAACCATCGTAAATTGGAAAACTTCCATTATTGCACTCTATCTTTAGAGTTGTTACGATAATGATAAAGTTAAACTTTAATCAATGAGAGCTATTCATCTTTACTAATGATTAGCTCTCACCGATCGGGCATTAGCAGTATAAATTATCATGGGCAATGTGCTCGTGATAATTTATACTAAAAATACAGAACTTCTCCTAGCTTCACATAAAGAAGTTCGATGTCTTACTATATATTCCCCAATATCTTCATAAAACTTTATTTCTATTTCAACAAAGAGAGGAATTTTCAATATGACTTATAAAATGATTGTTTTAGACTTAGATGATACTTTATTACGTGACGACCATACCATTTCACCTCGTACGAAAGAGGCTCTAATGACTGCACAAGAGCAAGGTGTAAAAGTTGTACTTGCTTCTGGACGTCCAACATTTGGTATGCGCAATGTAGCGAAAGAACTTCGTTTAGAAGAATACGGTAGTTTCATTCTATCTTTTAATGGTGCAAAAATTATTAACTGTAAAACAAGCGAAGAAATCTTTAGTAGTACGCTATCTCCTGAAATCGTTCACAACCTATTTGAAATTAGTAAAACTGAAGATGTATGGATTCATACTTATATTGGCGATGATATCGTAACAGAAGAAAATAATCCTTATACTGAAATTGAGGGTGATATTACTGGTATGCCAATTGTTGTAGTAGATGACTTTAAAGCTGCTGTTAAAGAGCCTGTAGTAAAAGTATTAATGAATAAAGAAGCTGAACGACTTGTTGTAGTAGAAAAGAAACTACAAAAACAACTAGAAGGCCAATTAAGTGTTATGCGTTCTAAACCATTCTTCTTAGAATTTACTGAAGCCGGTGTTACAAAAGGAACAAGCTTAAACCAACTGATTCAAAAACTTGGCATTAAGCGCGAAGAAGTTATCGCAATGGGCGATAGCTATAACGATCAGGCAATGATCGAATTCGCCGGTCTTGGTGTTGCAATGGGCAATGCACCAGATGATATTAAAGAAATTGCAAACTACGTAACAGATACAAATATGAACGATGGCGTTGCAAAAGTTGTAGAGAAGTTCGTACTAAAAAGAGAAGCACTTGTTTAATATTTTCACTCATAAAACCTATTTGAAGTCAAACACTTCAAATAGGTTTTTATTTAAATTCTCATGCTTTTGTGACTATATTTTGAACTTTGCACTATTCTCGTAGTGTAAACTTTCTTTTTGTATATAATGGAACAAAATAGACTATTTTATTTTGAAAAAGAATACAAATTTACTATATACAAGTATACATTAAAGGAGGCTACTTCATGTTATCTACACCAATCGGACGATTAAGAGCAATCGGCTTAATTGAGGGGATTTCTTTCCTATTACTATTATTTGTAGCAATGCCATTAAAATATTTTGCAGGATTTGCAACAGCCGTTAAAATTACAGGTATGGCTCATGGTGTTTTATTTATTCTATTCATCTTTGCGGTAATTCAAGTAACAATCGTACACCGCAAATCAATTGCATGGGCACTTGGGGCATTTGTTTCATCAGTTATCCCATTCGGTACTTTTGTACTAGATGCAAAATTAAAGAACGAACAACAATAATAGCAAAAAGGTAGTTAACGACTGTTAACTACCTTTTTTATTTACAAATTTGGAATTTCCCAATCAATTTCTCTCTCGCCCATATTAGCTAAAATCGTATTTACTTTAGAGTATGGCTTACTACCAAAGAAACCACGTCTTGCCGATAATGGGCTCGGATGTACAGACTCGATAATATGATGCTTCGTATTCGTAATTAACTTTTTCTTCGCCTGTGCATGACGTCCCCACAATATGAAAATAACCGGTTTTTCACGTTCATTTAATAGCTCAATTACACGATCTGTGAAATGCTCCCAACCTTTTCCCTTATGAGAATTGGCTTCACCTTGTCGAACTGTTAATACCGTATTTAATAATAAAACCCCTTGCTCTGCCCACTTTACTAAATAACCGTTATTCGGGATTTCATAACCATATTCATCTCGAAGTTCTTTATACATATTTAGCAATGACGGTGGCGTTTTAATGCCGGGCTGTACTGAAAAGCTTAAACCATGTGCTTGATCCGGTCCATGATATGGATCTTGCCCTAAAATAACGACCTTTGTATTTTCATAACTTGTATACTCTAGAGCGCTAAAAATATCTTCTATCCTTGGATAAACAACATGTGTACTGTACTCTTCTTTCAAAAAATCAGCCAGCTTACGATAATATTCTTTCTCAAATTCTGGTGCCAATAATGGCTCCCAATCATTTTTTAAAACATTTTTCATGCTTTCACTTCCCGTCCAATTAATTCACCATATCCTGTTTTGTAAATACTACAAACGAAATAATAAGGGATATAACTGCCCAAACCGTTAAATTCATTAAAGAGAACCCCATCGATAAGCCTTGTAATGCAGGTAATTTTCCTGATAGATAGTCTGTTAATGATAAATTCACACTAAAAATATATTTCGCACCCTCCCAAGATGTTGCAAACGAGCTTAAAATGCCACCTGCGATTAATGCGGCTAACATAACGCCCATACCGGCTGGTGTATTTCGAATTAAAACAGAAACCATAAATGATATAGTTCCGACAACGATAGCAACAAACCAAGCTAACCCATACGCCATCAAGACGTATTGCCACTGCGGAATAAGGTGTACAAAATTCGTATTTAACGTTTCCTTATCAATAACAAACCCAGTTAAAACAGGCAAATTCCATCCCGAGTATCCAAATACAAGCCCAGATAATATGTAAGCAAACAAACCGACAAGAAGCAGTATGAGTGAAATGAAAAATAACATCGTCACGTACTTACTAAGAAGTATTTTCCAGCGCCGAATCGGCCGTGTAAGTAGCATCTTCATCGTTCCATCACTTCGCTCTCCTGAAACAATATCGATAGCGACAATCATTACGAGAAGCGGAATAAACAATGTAATTCCTTGCTCAATAAACGACCTTACAAAAGTGGGTGCACCCGGTGCCATCGGGTTAATATCATGATCTAAATAATATTGTTGCTGCTCCACTCTTACCTTTAGCCAATCACGCCATTCTTCTGGTAGTCTAGAATTGTTCAAGCGGTTTTGAGAATCAACAATTTGTTGTTGTAATGAAACTTTCCAATCCGTCGTACCGAGCCTTTTTTGTGTCGTTTCTACTTCACGATACTGCGCATACACGAAAAGTGGGATCAAGATTGCTAAAATAAGCATGACAACAAAAATACGTTTCTTACGATAAATTTTTTCCGATTCATTTAAGACTAGATTCGCAAATTCACGCATGCTGCTCACCCCTTGTGAGTTCAATAAATAAATCTTCTAGCGTAAATACAAGCTCCTTAACGCTATGTACATCTATCCCGTTTTCTACAAAATGTTTATTCCAATTACTTATAGATGCGATATTCATGCGGCATAGTAATCGATCACCTTCTATACTCACTTCTCTTACTTCCTCAGCATCTTCTAGCATATTTTTCGCCTTAGAAATCGGTGTAACAATCCATTCTACACGATCACTTGCTGTTTTAATTAACTCTTCAACCTTGGCAACTGTTATCATCTTTCCTTTATGAATAATAGCAACGCGATCACATATCATTTGCACTTCACTTAGCAAATGACTTGAAATAAACACACTCATATTTTCTTCTTTCACAAGCTTATGTATAAATTCCCTAAGTTCTCTAATCCCAGCTGGGTCTAAACCATTTGTTGGCTCATCTAATATGAGCAATTTTGGATTTCCAAGAAGCGCTTGCGCAATACCAAGACGCTGTTTCATACCGAGTGAGTATGTTTTTACCTTATCGTGAATTCTTTCATCTAAATGAACCATTTGAGCAATTTCAATAATACGTTCATCTGATATACCACCTAACATACGGGCAAATTGTTTTAAATTTTCCCATCCCGTTAAATAGGTATACAGTTCTGGGTTTTCAACGATACTCCCAATTTGACGCATCGCTTCTCTGAAATTTTCCTTAATAGAATAACCGCCGATAGAAATCGTGCCTTCTGTTTCTTTAATCAATCCAACTAACATTCGAATTGTAGTTGTTTTTCCGGCACCATTCGGCCCTAGGAAGCCGAACACTTCCCCTTGTTTTACATCGAAGGAAATATTCTCTACAATTGTCTTCTTTCCAATTACCTTCTTCACGTCACGTACGGAAAGTATCGTCGTCATTTTACCCCTCCTTGTTCTAGTTTTAATTTACTCGCAACATTTTGAACTAATCGGTCCGCCATATATGTATATCCTATTTCATTCGGATGGAAATGGTCGGAGTATAATAAATCTTTCCCACGGTTTTGGAATAAATCAAATGTCGGTGTAATATACACATTTTTATCATTTATCGCTAATTTTTCTAAAGATGCATTCCAGTCTACAACGATGTTTGAAGAACCTTTTAAATCTTCTACATCTTCAAAAGGATTGTATAAACCAAGCCAAAAAATAGGGCTATCTGTATTTAACTTACGAATTTCTTCTATTATTTTCTTCGCTTCATTTTGGAACGTCGCTGTATCAGGACGGTATGTTTCTAAATCTATCTTTTCAAGCGATTCCCACCCTGGAAATAAATCATTTCCTCCAATTGTTAAAACGATTACATCTGCTTGCTTAATTGAATATTGAGCGCCACTACTCTCAATTTGTTTTAATAGGTCGGGCATTTTTGCACCACTAACAGCTAAGTTTGTTAATGCAACCTTTTGCTTATAATCTTTTTGTAAATCTTCTTTCATCCGTCCAACATAGCCAATTCCTTCTTTATCACCAACACCGCGTGTTAATGAATCACCTAAACTAACGATTTGTAACGTTCCCGTTTTCTTTTTCTCTTTTGCCACTACATCGGTCTTTTTAATTAAATTTGAAGCTTTCGGATTTAATACATCATTTACACCTGAAACAAAGCCATATGCAAATAAACAGAAAGATGCAATTGTAATGAGTAGAATTACTTTTACTACTTTTGATCTCATATCAAAACCCCTTTTAGCCCTCATAGATTGTCCATAATTATACCAAACGCAATTTTGAAAAGCGATTTTCAAACCTTATCTATTATGTTGTTTCCCTATGTACTAATTCTGGCAATAACTCTACGTGCCTTATATCGATTTGCTCATCATTAATCTTTTCATATAATAATTCAAATGCCTTCACACCAACATTTTTACTACAATACGAAATCGTCGTAATGCCTAAAATATCTGCCACATCTTGATCATCACAACCGATAATCGTAATATCTTCCGGAATACGAATGCCTTGTTTTTTCGCTTCCGTTACCATCCCCGCGGCAATATGGTTGCAAGATACAAGAAACGCTGTTGGTTTTACTGACATACGTGTCCATTCCCTAATCACATTACGCCCATCTTCCACTGTAAAACAGCCTTTAAACTTCCAAGCCTCTATCGGTGTTACAGCAATCTGTTGAAGCGAATCTTCATATGCTTGTTTTCTTCTCTGACTATTAATGCTATTACTTCTTCCAATGCAATACCCAATACTTGTATGGCCCGCATCTATTAAGCTTTTCATTCCGCGCGAAAACACTTTATAGTAATCAATATGCACACTCGAAATGAAATTCGAGTCGATTTCTTCGCACATAACAATAGGGCCGAATTTCGTATATTCTTCAAGCTTTTCCTTACTATTCGCCCGCGAACATATAATAACCCCATCAAGTTTTTTCATTTTTAACATATTTAAAATTTCTAATTCCCTTTCCTCACTATAATTCGTCTGACAAAGCATCATATTATAATTATTCTTTGCTGTTTCCTTTGATATTCCCTCGATAATAGCGCTATAATATTGATCATTTACGTGCGGTAATAAAACGCCAATTACATTCGTTTTTCCTTTCACTAAATGAATTGCATTCACATTTTGCGTATAATTTAATTCTTCTATAATTGCTAAAATTTCTTTTCGTTTCTGTTCATTCACATATGGATGATTATTTAGTACACGTGAAACAGTTGAAACAGATACCCCAGCAAGCTCAGCAATCTTCCTTATATTCGTCATCTCATTTTCCCCTTCCCTGCAAAAATTCTCCCTTGACCTGGTAAGCTTTCCACAATATATCCTTTCCTAGCAAATACATTTTGAAAGGATATACAACTATGCTTCGATTCAAATTAGAATATATATTTTTCATTGGCGGTCTACTCACTCTCGCCATCGGTATTAATATGATGACGACAATTACTTCCTTTGGACTTAGCCCTTATGATTCCTTCTTTATTGCACTATATCAAAATTTCGGGATAAGTATCGGTTTTTGGATTTTCATGATTAACTTTGCATTTACTCTTATCGTACTCTTTTGGAATAAAAAACAAATAACAATTGGTACAATTGTAACGATGGTTCTTATTTCTCTTTTTGTTGATTGGATTGGTTCCATTCCAACTATTATGGACGCTATCCGTTCTCTTCCAAAATATATAACACTTATTTGCGGAAATCTATTCGTTGGAGCTGGGATTGGTCTTTACGTCTCTACAAACCTTTGCGCAGCACCTCAAGAAGCTTTCGTTTTAACGGTTGCTGAGAAAAAGAAATGGACATTTAGAAGAACAGAAATTTCGTTAGCGTTTTTATTTTTAACATTAAGCTTCCTATTAGATGGACCTATCTATTTTGGAACAATCATCTTATCCTTTACAACAGGCTGGATTATCCAAGCATTTATTCAAATTGGTACGAAGATTTTAAATAGAAAAGAGCCTATTAAGCAAGCTGCTTAACAGGCTCTTTCTGTTTTATGAGAAGAGATACTACTTAGCATCCCCTTCAATTCGATAGTTTGCTTTCAAACAATCTATTTCTTCATACCCTTGCAACGTATGTAGAATATAATCATAATCAGCAAGAGACGCACGATGCGTCACAATTACAATTTCAGCCTTCCCTTTCTCTTCAAGCGGCATTTGAATAATCTTTTCAAAGCTAACGCCACGCTCAGAGAATAATGAAGTAATTTTTGCAAATACACCAATTTCATCTTTTACATGAAGTCTTAAAAATTTCTTCACAACAATTTCTTCTCGCTCTTTTAATACTTTTTTATACTGCGGGGATACCGCACTATTTCCGTTTACACCTAATCTAATATTTTGCATTACAGCTACTAAATCTGAAACAACAGCTGTTGCTGTCGGTAAACTTCCTGCACCTGGTCCATAAAACATCGTTTCTCCGACCGCTTCACCATACACATATACAGCGTTATATTCGTTTTGTACGGCCGCAAGAGGATGTGTATTTGGAAGTAGTGTCGGTTCAACCGTCACCTCTAATTTTTCACCATCTCGCTTCGCAAGACCGATTAATTTAATCGTGTATCCTAAACTCTTACTGTATTCAATATCTTCTTCTGTAATAGAAGTAATCCCTTTTACCTTCACATCTCCAAGCTCTACATTTGTAGAAAAACCAAGGGTAGCCAAAATCGTCATTTTTCTCGCTGCATCTAAACCTTCCACATCTGATGTTGGATCTGCTTCTGCAAATCCAAGTTGTTGGGCTTCTTTTAACACGTCGTTATATGCTCTCCCTTCATCTGACATTTTCGTCAAAATAAAA
The DNA here is from genome assembly GCF_009760835.1 of Bacillus sp. EE-W1. Taxonomy (NCBI): domain Bacteria; kingdom Bacillati; phylum Bacillota; class Bacilli; order Caryophanales; family Bacillaceae; genus Bacillus; species Bacillus sp. EE-W1. Next base: position 13,480 of record NZ_WIPE01000125.1, read on the forward strand.
TTTGTCGTTCCATTTACAATTCCCATTACTTTCGTAATAAGATCTGAAGAAAGTCCTTCTACGATACTTCGTAAAATCGGAATCCCTCCGGCTACACTTGCTTCATAAAACAAATCTGCTTTATTATCTTTTGCTACCGCTAAGAGTTCCGCCCCATGTAACGCCATTAAATCTTTATTGGCAGTCACAACATGCTTCCCGCTCTGTAAGGCTTGCAAAATATATGCTTTTGCATCATCAATGCCACCCATCACTTCGATGACAACGTCAATATTTGGATTATCTAAAATTTCATTTGCATCTTGTGTTAATAGAGTAGAAGGTACCTCTACCTCTCTCTCTTTTTCAATATTTTGTACTAGTACTTTCGTTACTTTTACAGGACAACCTACTTGGTGGATAAGCCGCTCTTGATGATCTGTAATGATACGAACTACACCACTCCCAACTGTCCCAAGACCTAATAAACCAACTTGAATTTCTTTCATAATACTGTCCACCCCTCAAAAATTGTGTTTAGATGAAATTATATGAGTAAAAAATCTGAAAAACAATGTTTTTTGAACATTCGGAAAAATATAAGTTAATCTTTACAAAGAAAACGTTGCCACGTGTTACACAATCTTTTTTTATAATACATAAGGGGTTTCTTGATACACGTAATAATTCAGCCAATTAGAGAATAATAGATTCCCATGGCTTCTCCACCTTACAAGTGGTTTCTCATTTGGATTATTATGCTTAAAATAATTTTTCGGCACATCAATATTTAACCCTTTTTGGCGGTCCCGTTCGTATTCTTGCTTTAACGTATCACAACTATATTCACTATGCCCGAGCGCAAACACTTGCCTTCCTTCTTGCCCAATGACAAGGTGAACACCTGCTTCCTCAGAATTTGCTAATAATGTTAAGTCTGTCACCTCTCTAATATCACTCTCTCGTACTTCTGTATGACGAGAATGCGGGGCAAAAAACAATTCATCAAACCCTTGTAACAATTTCACATGTTGCTCTCGAACTTCATGTTCAAATACACCGAACATTTTTTCCTTAAGAGGATACTTTGGAACACCATAATGATGATACAAGCCAGCCTGTGCCCCCCAACAAATATGAAGCGTAGATGTTACATTCTTTTTTGAATACTCCATAATACGTTTAAGCTCTTCCCAATAATCTACCTCTTCAAAAGAAAGAGTTTCAACTGGTGCTCCTGTAATAATAAGTCCATCAAATTTCTCATTCTCAATATCACGAAATGTTTTATAGAAACTCGTTAAATGGTCCTGCGCTACATTGCGAGACAAATGTGATTCCATATGAAGTAAGTGAACATCTAATTGCAACGGTGTGTTGCCAATTAAACGAAGTAATTGCGCTTCTGTTTCTTGCTTTGTAGGCATTAAATTTAAGATAGCAATTTTCAATGCCCGGATATCTTGTGTTTCTGCTCGCTCCTTCGTCATTACAAAAATATTTTCCTTCTGCAACACTTTGCGAGCTGGTAAATCTCTATCAATTATGATCGGCATGTTCTTTGCCTCCGACTAGCGCTGCTTCTAAATCTGCAATAATATCAGAAACATCTTCTATACCAACCGATAAACGAATTAAATCTGATGTAACGCCAGCTAGACGCTGATCTTCAGCACTTAATTGTCTATGCGTTGTGCTAGCAGGATGTATAACACAAGTTCGTGCATCCGCTACATGCGTTACGAGAGTTGCTAGTTTTACATTTGCGATAAATTCTTTCGCTGCTTCTAATCCGCCCTTAATGCCGAATGTTAAAACACCACTAGCACCTTTTTTCAAATACGTTTGTGCTAACGAGTAATTTTCATTGCTATCTAATCCCGGATAATTCACCCATTCAATACGTTCATGGTTAGCAAGCCACTTAGCAACTGCGAGAGCATTTTCACTATGACGCTCCATTCTTAAATGTAGCGTTTCTAAGCCGATATTGCTAATATACGCATTGAATGGGCTCATACAGTTTCCATAGTCTCTTAATAATTGAACACGTGCCTTCACAATATACGCTGCTGCACCAAAATTTTGAACGTAACTTACGCCGTGATAACTTGGATCCGGTTCAACAAGTTCAGGATATTTCCCATTTGTCCAATCAAAGTTCCCTCCGTCAATGACAATGCCGCCTAAAGAGCTTGCATGACCATCAATATATTTCGTCGTAGAATGAACGATAATATTTGCTCCGTGCTCAAATGCTTGGCATAAATAAGGAGTTGCTAATGTATTATCCACGATAAAAGGTACTTCTAACTCTTTCGCTGCATCTGAAAATTCTTTGAAATTTAAAACGTTCATCGCTGGATTTCCTAACGACTCTGCATAAACAAGTTTCGTCTTATCATTAGCAAGGGCCACAATTTCATCAACACTTAAATTCGGATTAAAGAACGTAACGTCAATACCAAGCTTACGCAAACTCACTCCAAATAAATTAAACGTTCCGCCATAAACTGTGGAAGAACAAAGCAAGTGGTCTCCGCTACTACAAATATTTAAAACAGCAAGCATAATAGCAGCCTGCCCAGAAGCCGTTGCAACAGCTCCTACACCACCCTCTAAATCCGCTAACTTTTGCTCAAATGCAGCTAAAGTAGGATTTCCAATACGCGTATATATATATCCTTCTGCCTCTAAATTAAATAGCGCTGCTAAATCATCTGAAGTATCGTATTTATACGTTGTACTTTGATAAAGTGGCAAAACACGCGGTTCACCATTCTTTGGTGTATAGCCACCTTGCACACAAATTGTTCCTTTTCCCCATGATTCTCCCATCTCTCATTCTCCTTTCTTTTATACAAAATAAAAAACTGCTCCTTTCCTGAAAACAAGAAAGGAGCAGTTTGAAAACACGCTCTAAAGGCTCTTTCTTATCTTTCAGGATTATTACCTGCAGGATTTGGCACAATTCCGTTATACGGCTGTTGCCAAGGTTTCATCGGGCCTGTCCCTCCACCTTTTCTTGATAAGACTATGCAATTACCGTTGATTTTATAGCAATAATTTCCTAATGTCAAACAGTTTTTCTGAATGTTCTAAATTAAATACAAAGAATTTGACATGCATAACAAAAGAAATATATTCCATATCCATTTGAAAAAGACCTTTTAAAACCCACGATTACTATATAAAATTAAGTAAGTAGTTTAACTGTATACATTTCAAATTCTCACGAGACCTCAATATATTGAATAAGCCCACCTCTCAAAAAGATACTATACATATTCCTTTCACAGTAGCATATTTAATCCTTTCGACATTAAAACTTACATAACGGAGGTATAACATGACAAACACAAAGGACATGCACTATATACTCGTCCTATACGGCATTCTTTTAGGCTCTATAGTAGGAGCTACAGTCTGGCTATTTTTAGTTACAATAAATATCGGCATTCACTTTATTTGGGGATACTTACCTACTATTTTCTCTTCTCCCCCGTATTACACTATTTGTGTAACAACTATCGGTGGTATTCTCGTTGGTTTAACCCAAAAATACTTCGGCATATATCCACGTCTTATGCCGGAAGTGATGGGTGAATATAAAAAAACTGGTAGAATTGAATACCGTTTTGTACATAAAGCTACTTTAACTGCGATTATCGTTTTAATATTTGGAGCTAGCTTAGGTCCCGAAGCAGCACTTGTTGGAATTATCGGTGGACTTTGTACATGGGTAGGGGATCGCTTTACATTTGCCTTAAAAGGAATGAATGAACTAACAGAGGTTGGAATTGGCGCTACTTTAAGTGTAATTTTTAACGCGCCATTATTCGGTTATTTAGCTCCAAATGAAAATGAGGGTGAGCAAATTAACGAATTTTCTAAAGGAAAAAAAGCAATTGTATATTTAGCTACCACTTTCGCTGGCTTTTCCGTTTATTTATTACTTAGTAAATTCGATAATCGCGGATCCTTTATCGTTGATTTTGGGGAAGGTTCCCTTTCTCTTAATGAATGGATCGCCTTTCTACCACTTGCTAGTATTGGTGCTATAGTTGGTTTCTTTTATTTCAAATTTGAATTCACATTAGAGAAATTAATCCATCCCTTCAGGGAATACAAACTATCACTTGGAATTATCGGTGGTATTTTATTAGGAATTACAGGAACTTTTCTCCCGTACACGTTATTCTCAGGAGAACATCAATTAAAAGATTTAGTCGTTGAATGGAGTCATTTATCTTTCTGGGTACTACTTCTTTCAGGTGTTTTAAAATTATGTATTACTGCCGTTTGTTTAAATACAGGTTGGCGCGGTGGACATATTTTCCCAATTATATTTGCTGGATCTAGTATCGGATATGCTATAGCTTCCATTATCCCGATAGATCCAATCGCTTCGGTAGCCATCGTCACGACAGCAATTTCAAGCTATGCATTAAGAAAACCAATTGCTATAACATTACTATTACTCATGTTTTTCCCGCTCAATTTACTATTACCGATGCTTGGAGCGGCAGCGATTGGTAATGCATTTCCACTTCCTAAAAATAACGAAGCTGCAAACGAATAAAAATAGGCAGTAGGGACAAAAGTTCCACTGCCTATTTTTATTACACACGTTGCTTCAATAACGCGTATAACTCTTCAAAATTTTGTACTTCATATGTTGGCACAATCTCGCTATTATTTGATTTCTTTTCTGGATTAAACCAACAAGTATCAATTCCCGCTACATATCCACCTTTCATATCAGCACTTAACGAATCCCCAATAATGAGCCCTTCTTCAGGGGAAAAATTAGGAATTCGTTCAAAAACATAATCAAAATACTCTTTCATCGGCTTTTGGAATCCCGTATCTTCAGAAACGAAAATATCTTTAAACAAGGCATGTAATCCTGCATTACGTAAACGTTTATCTTGCGTCTTAGAAATACCGTTTGTCACTATATATAAATCGTACTCACTTTGAATTTGACTTATAAATTCAAACGCACCTTGCATAAGTTGGTCTCCTTCTTCTAAGTAGCTACGATAATTATTTTCGAATAATACTCCATCTACTTCTTCCCCGTACTCTTTAAACAAAATTGAAAACCGCGTATTTACAACTTCATCACGGTTCATTTCACCTTCCTCAAAAGCATCCCAAAGACTTTTATTAATTTTTTTATAGTGCCCTTCAACCTCGCTAGTTAGAGGAATCCCTTTCTCTTCAAACAGCATACGTAACGCCATTTTCTCCGCCTTCTGAAAATCTAACAATGTATCATCTACATCAAATAGCAATGTTTTATATTTTTTCATAAGCCCTTCACACTCTCTTTTCTACAAAAACAAATTTACGTAAATCGTATCATTCCTTCTTGTAAACATAATAGGAGATATCTCATACTAAACATGAGGTGAAAATATGAAAGTCAGCAAAAATAGCGAAGAAATCTCTCATTACATGCAAACTTACAACGTCCATACTCTTTTTTCTTTTAATGTCTTACCGTATGCTGAACTACATTCCTTTCAAAAGAGAGAAAGGATATGTAATGAAGGCGTTGATGTTCCTTATCTTTATTACTTAATTTCCGGAAAAGCGAAAATATATATGAGTCACAAAAACGGGAAGGTCTCCTTAATTAACTTTATTCAAGCACCTTCGTTCATTGGAGAATTAGGGTTAATTGGCGTGGAATCCGTTACGAAAACGGTGGAAGTGATTGAAGATTGTATGTGCTTAGCGCTCCCTCTTAAAGATTGTCAGCATCTTTTATTGCAAGATGCTACCTTTCTACAGAAACTATGTAAATTTATCGGCGAAAAAACAATTAGCCGAACAGAAAGTTACGCCAAAAACAATAGTTATCCGTTCGAAAATCGATTAGCGGCTTTTATTCTATTAACAGAACAAAATAACAGTTATACAGAAAAACATACCGAGGCTTCGGAATACTTAAATGTCAGCTACCGCCATCTTTTATACGTATTAAACCAGTTTTGCCAGCAAAATTACTTAAAAAAAGACGGAAGAACCTATTACATACAAGATCGAATTCAATTAGAAAAACTGGCTGATGAACTTAAAATATAAAAAAGTAGCATTAACGTTTATCTGTTAATGCTACTTTTTTCGAGTGACGATTCTATTTTCAATTAAAATTTACTTGCCACTTTAGCTGCTTCTTCAAGACCAGCTGTAATGATTTCTTCTGCTTTATCTGGGAATTGGTTATGTCCTTCAATAACTACTGTTTCCATATTTGTTGCACCGAAGAAGCCCATCATGCTTGCTACATATTTAACAGCCATTTCTACTTCAGCTGCTGGACCTTCAGAATATACGCCGCCGCGCGCGTTTAATAATGCAATCTTCTTATCTCCAATTAGACCAACTGGACCTTCTGGCGTATATTTAAACGTTTTGCCAGCTCGGTTTAAATAATCAATATATGTGTGTAGCACTGCTGGAATCGTTAAGTTCCATAATGGGAAACCGAAAACGACTTTATCAGCTTCTAAAAATTGATTTAAATACTTATCAGCAACTGCTACTGCTTTTGCTTCCTCTTCAGTTAAATCAAATCCTTTACCTGCTTTGAATGTACCATTAATCATATCTACGCCTACATATGGTAATTCTTCTTTATATAAATCAAGTTCTACTACTGTATCATTTGGATGTGCTTCTTTATAGTTTGCTAAAAATGCCTCGTATAATTTCACACTAACTGCTTGTTCCGCTGGGCGGTTGTTTGCTTTTACAAATAAAACTGTTGCCATTGTTTTTCCTCCTAGTACTCACTCTTCTGTTGTTATATGCTTTCAAAAAAGGTATCCCTTGTAATTGTTGTTTTGTTGCTTACAAACATATTTTATCTTTATATCAAGACAATTTCGTCCTCACATAGACGTATTTTTCCATAAAAAAAGTCCACCTTCTAAAGGCGAACTAGGTCTTACGACTTTTGTCTTATACAATTCCATTTTTCACTGCATATAATGCTGCTTGCGTGCGATCAGATAAATTCAACTTACTCAAAATACTACTTACATGAGCTTTTACCGTTTTTTCTGTAATAACTAAAACAGAAGCGACCTCTTTATTACTCATTCCTTACGCTAATAGCTTCAACACTTCATTTTCTCTCGCCGTTAGCACATCCACTTGAATAGAAGGTTCTTCTTCCTTTTCTTCCACAGGTAATGTTTGAGAGAGAAGAGTATTTGCTATATCTGGATGTAATTGAATATTACCTTTATATGCGCTTCGAATAGCTTCAACAAGCTGATCGGGTTCTACATCTTTTAAAATATACCCACTTGCCCCCGCCCTTAACGCTGGTAAAACATGCGCCTGATCAGAAAAGCTAGTTAATACAATTACTTTCACATTTGGATATTCTTTTTTGATGCACGCCGTCGCCTCGACACCATCCATTTCGGGCATATATAAATCCATTAATACAACATCAGGATTCGTCTCCCCTACTTTCACTAACGCTTCTTTCCCATTATTTGCTTCTCCAACTAACGCTAAATCTTCCTGTGTACTTAAGAAAAATGCTAATCCTTTTAAAACAACTGTATGATCATCAACTAACAATACTTTTATTTTCACAAACTTCCCTCATTTTCACATCATAATGGTACATTTACTTTTACACTTGTTCTTTTCTTATCACTTACAATTTTAATTGTTCCACCGACTAATTCTACTCTTTCGCGCATCGTAGTCATACCGAGTGATTTCTTCTCTTTTATATTCTTCTCTACAAAGCCGTTTCCTTGATCGACTATTTCTAATGATACATTCTTCTCCGTCACTTTGAAATAAATCGCCGCTTCTCTGACATTCGCATGTTTACTTACGTTATTTAAAGCTTCTTGTCCAATTCGCCATAGCGCTTCCTCTACTACGCGTGGCAAATCACGAACACCTGTAACTTGTTCCCGAATTTTCAATCCCAAACTTTCACCATATTGTTTTAAAGCTGGTAATAGTCCTTTCTCTAATCCCGCTGGACGTAGTTGCCAAATTAACGTCCTCATTTCTTTTAAAGCACCTTGCGATAACTCACGTATCTCATGCAAAGACTGATCTACCTTTTCGTTTTTCCCCTTTAAGACGGCTTCGGCACCTTTCGTCATAAAAGTTAATGAAAACAACTTTTGTGAAACAGAATCATGCAAATCTCTAGCTAAACGATTACGTTCTTCCAGTCGTACAAGTTCTCGGCGCTTTTCATTTAACCTTAAGTTCTCTATCATTAACGATATATGATTGGCTAACGCCTGTACTACATCTATCGTATTTATATCAAATTCTCCATTATTCGAACTTACACTTAGTACGCCAAATATATGATCTTGAATATGTATGGGAATGGCAATAACCGCACGATTAGGATGTACGATATTCCCAACCTGACTCTTTAACAAAACAGGCTCTTCTTTTTTCAGAGCTTCCTGTGCCGCTGACTTCAAATCCTCTTGTATCTCATCTATCTTACATGAGGCTCTTACAGCAAGTTCATTTTCTTCTCTAATAAAGAATACAACTTGCTCCCATAAAAATAACTTCCCTATTTGCTTTACAATCTCCTCTGGCAATGCATTAAATTTATGAATCGTCCTTAAAGCTTGAATAAATCGGTCTAACTTTACATAATAATGAGCCCTTCTCTTTTCATTTTCATACAATTTTGTACGTTTTAATGCTGTTCCAATTTGGAAAGCAACTGATTGTAATAGCACTAACTCTTCTTCAGAAAAATGCGTTTTACCTGGACTAGCCACATTTAATACGCCAAATTCATCTCCCCCCGCTTTTAGCGGCACTGTCGCATGATGCACAATCCCTTCTGTATCTCCCCAGTTATATTCAATCGCATTATTAATTCTCTTACATTCAATAATATTAACGGCTTTCTCTAGTTTCCCTTCCACAAATCGGTGTAAACACCAACAATTCCCCTCACACATCGGTCGTTTATTTTCAAATCTTAATCCCTCTGGTAATTGATAATCAATTAATTTTGTATATCTGCCATTTTCATCCGCAAGAAATATCCATCCTGTCGTTAAACCTGTTACATTCAACAGTTTTTCCAACACAGCTTGCAGCACATGATATGTATCATTTGAGGTGTTCAACGTCTCTGCAATCTCTTTTAATATAACTAATTCATTTGTACGATTCTCTTGAAACATAATTCGTCTCCTACATACAAGATTTTAAATCGCCCCTAAAGTAAATCATCTACTTTTCACTTTGTACTTATTCGTAACATTGATATAATGGTGAAAACATAGTTTTCATTATATCACTTGAGGGGGATTTCATAATGACATTAAATAAAGCACTTACTATCGCTGGTTCTGACACAAGTGGCGGTGCTGGTATACAAGCAGATTTAAAGACATTCCAAGAACTTGGTGTATACGGAATGACATCTCTTACGACAATCGTAACGATGGATCCACATAACGGTTGGGCACATAACGTATTCCCAATCCCAGCTTCTACATTAAAACCACAATTAGAAACGACAATTGATGGTGTTGGAGTAGATGCTTTAAAAACAGGTATGCTTGGATCAGTAGAAATTATTGAAATGGTTGCTGAAACAATCGAAAAACATAATTTCAAAAATGTAGTAGTTGACCCTGTTATGGTATGTAAAGGTGCTGATGAAGCATTACATCCTGAAACGAACGATTGCTTACGTGACGTTCTTGTTCCAAAGGCATTAGTTGTAACACCAAACTTATTTGAAGCTTACCAATTAAGTGGCATAAAGATTAATTCTCTTGAAGACATGAAAGAAGCAGCAAAAAAAATCCACGCTTTAGGTGCGAAATATGTCCTAATTAAAGGCGGTAGCAAGCTTGGTACGGAAACTGCAATCGACGTCCTATATGATGGAGAAACATTCGATCTTCTAGAATCAGAAAAAATTGATACGACAAATACACACGGCGCAGGTTGCACATATTCTGCTGCAATTACAGCAGAACTTGCAAAAGGAAAAACTGTGAAAGAAGCAGTAAAAACTGCTAAAGAATTTATCACAGCTGCTATCCGTTATTCATTCAAGATCAACGAATACGTAGGCCCAACACATCACGGTGCATATCGTAAATTCGTTGCATCAAAAGAACTTGTCTAACATATAAATGAAAACACCCACAGAGTTTATATATTTCCTCTCTGTGGGTGTTTTTTTATAAGCTCTTCTGGTCATCTTATCTTTAAGATGCAGAACTAACCTGATTTCTACCATTTCTTTTGGAGTAATATAATGCATCATCAGCAGCTTGAATAAATCGCTCTGGTGATTCTTCATACACTGAAATTCCTACTGAAACTGTAATTTTTATTTTTGTTCCATTTAGCAATTGAAATGGATGGTTTTCAACAGCCGTGCGAACTTGTTCCCCCATACGCATTCCATAAGCTAATCCTTTCTGCGGTATCAAAAGCGCGAACTCTTCCCCACCCTTTCGAAAAGCCAAATCTGGAAACATTGAAACTTCTCGTAAAATATGCCCCATTTGTTTTAATACTTCATCTCCCGCAGGATGCCCATACGTATCATTTACACACTTAAAGTGATCTATATCTATAAGTAGTAAACAAAGTGAATCATTTTTCATACGCTTATTACCAATATGACGATTCATCTCTAAATCAAACTGTCTTACGTTTCCTAAACCTGTCAGTGCATCTATCGTTGCGTATTGCTTCATCGTTTGAAATAACTCATTGGATTGCAATACATAATTTGCGCTTATAAATGTGATATATGCTGCAACACCACTACAAACTAAATATAATGCTACTATAGACATATCCTTAAATAAAATAGAAAGTGGAACCGTTAAAATAGATAAACTATATACATTAAACCAGATCCATCTTTTAAATATAGAAGCTTTCATCCGCCAAATGAAAATAATTCCAAAACCTATCAATACAATTGTATAACAAGCCAATTCAGAGGCTAAAGAGTACTCAGTAAAAAATAATCGGGTAATTAATATAATAGTAACTGTTATACTGCTAGCTATCGGACCTCCAATTATAATTGCCAAAATAACAGCTAAATAACGTAGATCCAACATAATATCTTCAATATGTACACCAAAATGCATCAACAGTACACTTAATATTCCAGTAAGAATACCTACTACACATTTCTGCCAAAAAGAGAACCCTCCTTTTAACGGTTTATCTCTTAAAAGCTGACCTCCAACAAAAATAAAGGAAAGAATAATTGTTGTGTTTACAAATAAGTCCCTTAACATAAAATAATCTCCCTACTTTTCTATCTATCCCTTTCCTTATTTTATTGTATACGAAATACCTATAATTCCCAAAGCTTTTTATTTATTTTTTGCTGTTCCACGTGAAACAGCAAAAAATAAAAAAGGACGAAAATTCGCCCTTTTCCTCAACAACACCTTGATATCTTTCCACCCTTTGCATTAAATCTAGCTTCTTGCGCTTCTGCAAAAAACTGTTTTTGACATGCCACTTCTTCTTCTGGATGATGCTTTTTCATATGCTCTACATATGTTTCATAGCTTGGTACCCCAACGAGTAAACTAATAAAGTGTTTCCTTTTTCCCCATACTTTCCGTAGTCGTTTAAGCATAATAGTTCCTCGACTCACTTTCATCTCTAGAAATATATGGTGCCTCTTTTAGCGGCATCGGCTTATTTCTTAATACTTGAATCCAAATTCGAATCGCAGAAATTAATACAGCGATTACAACTATCATAAAAATTCCACAAAGCGCTGCATCAATATAATCATTGAAAATAATTTGTTTCATTTGAGCGACATTTTTAGCTGGTGCTAACACTTTCCCCTCATCTAATGCTCCCTGAAACACCTTTGCATGAGATAGAAATCCTATTTTAGGATTTTCATGAAATAGCTTTTGATAACCCGCTGTCATCGTTACAATAAGCAATCCGACAGTTGGAATAAGTGTCACCCAAACATATGCCTTTTTCCCCATTTTGAACAAAATTGTCGTTCCAAGTAATAATGCAATACCTGCTAACATTTGATTTGCAATACCGAAAAGTGGCCATAATGTATTAATTCCACCAAGCGGATCAACTACCCCTTGGTATAAGAAATAACCCCATCCTAATACGCATAACGTTGTAGCTATCACATTCGCTAATGTAGAATCCGTTTTCCCAAATGGCTTATATACATGTCCTAAAATATCTTGAATCATAAATCGGCCTACACGCGTTCCAGCATCAATTGTTGTTAAAATGAATAGAGCTTCAAAGAGGATTGCAAAATGATACCAAAAGGCCATCATGGCTGTTCCACCTATTACTTGTGAGAAAATATACGCCATACCTATCGCTAACGTTGGTGCACCACCTGTGCGCGATAAAATCGTTTGCTCTCCAACGTTTACAGCAAGATCTTTTAGTTCATTTGGTGTAATAGCAAATCCCCATGAAGAAATAACTTGAGCTGCCTGCGAGACATCCGTACCGATAAGTGCTGCGGGACTATTAATTGCAAAATAAGTTCCTGGTGTTAATACACAAGCTGCAATCATCGCCATCGCCGCTACGAATGATTCCATTAACATTGCCCCATAACCGATTGGCTGTGCATGTCCCTCTTGTTCAATCATTTTTGGCGTCGTACCTGATGAAACGAGAGCATGGAATCCAGACACCGCACCACAAGCAATTGTAATAAATAAGAATGGGAATAGGTTTCCAGAGAAAACAGGACCTGTTCCATCGATAAATTTCGAAACTGCTGGCATTTGTAAATCTGGTGCTACAATTAAAATACCAATTGCTAATCCAACAATTGTTCCGACTTTTAAAAATGTGCTTAAATAATCACGTGGTGCTAAAAGCATCCAAACTGGTAAGGCCGATGCGATAAATCCATATACAATAAGCATAATAGCAATCGTTTCACCGCTAAACGTGAACATGCTTGCAAGCGTTGGATGCTCTGCTACATACTGTCCCCCAATAAGAGACAGTATAAGTAGAATAATTCCGATTACTGACCCTTCACCAACCCGGCCAGGCCTAATGTAGCGCATGTACACTCCCATTAAAATAGCAATAGGAATCGTTGCTGCTATTGTAAACATTCCCCAAGGACTTCCGACAAGCGCCTTTACTACCACTAATGCTAATACCGCTAATAAAATAATCATAATGCCTAAAATGCCTATCATTGCAATAAGCCCTGTAACAGGACCGATCTCATCTTTAATCATTTCTCCTAAAGATTTACCATTCCGTCTCATCGAAGCAAATAAAATTACAAAATCTTGTACAGCTCCAGCGACAACTACCCCAACAATAATCCATATTGTCCCTGGTAAATATCCCATTTGCGCTGCCAAAATCGGTCCTACTAAAGGGCCTGCCCCAGCAATTGCTGCAAAATGGTGCCCAAATAATACCCACTTATTTGTCGGAACATAATCTTTTCCATCGTTTAATGTATGGGCTGGCGTTTGCCGATTATTATCTAAACCAAATACCTTTCTCGCTATAAATCTACTATAAAAGCGGTAAGCAACTGCATACACACATACCGCAGCTACTAAGAGCCACACGGCATTAATAGTTTCACCTTGTGATAAAGCTATTACACCAAAAGCACCTGCGCCTACTGCTGCAATAACTCCCCATAGTAAAATCGACTTCAATGTTTTCACATACAATCCCCCCAATACTATCGCTTAGTGGGATTGTACTAAATTTTCTGAATATTTAATTTGAATCCTCCTTATCATGAAGGATTTTTAGTTTATCATGTTAAAAAATTCGCATTACCTACTATAATTCAATCTTATTTCGAAGTCGTTTCACATAATTACGACTAACTGGAATCGGTTGCTCATCATATTTATCTAAATACAGATTATATGTGCCATTATAATAAGGTTTTAGTTCTTGTACATATGACATATTAATTAAATAACTTTTATGCACACGTAAAAAATCATATACATTTAGCTTATTTTCCAGCTCTTGAAGTGTATATGTTGAAATATACTGATTATTTGTTGTATAAATTGAAACCGTTTTGTTTTCCTTATTTTTGCTTACATATACAATATCTTCAGGGAAAATATACCGAATTCCCTCTTGACCTTCTATCGGTAGTTTTCGCAAATAACTCTTTGCTTTCTCGCCTTGCTCTTTACACATTCTATATAAAAGGAATTGCAAATCTTCCTCACGAAATGGGCGTAGTAAATAATAAAATGCTTGAAACCGAAATGCCGTAATCGACTCTTCTATATCTTCACCCATAAAAATCAATTTCGTATAACAATTTACTTCCCGTAATAAACTCGCATATTCAAAACCAGTTCCATCTAGTAATTTTGAATTCAAGAAAACAAAATCTGGTGTATGCTTTTTCATGATCAATAATGATTCTGTTCCCGTATTCGCTTCAAAACATTCTACATTCCTTATATTTTCAGTAAATTTTTCAGCTAAACTTCTTCGCTCTTCTGCTTCTTCCATGATCAGTAAAATTTTCATTTCTTCAACCACCTAATTCTTTTGTCCATATGTCTTGTTGTATACATTCGCTTTTATAAGAAACATTCCCTTTTTCTTACTATACCATTATTTATCTAAAAAAACAGAAAAAAGGAAACCACAACGGTTCCCCCTACCCTTTCATTCAATTATTTGTAGGAAGTAACACCCACTGAATGCGAAGAAATGAGTGTTACTTCCCCAAAAACACAATTGGTGCTGGCTAATAATCAGTGGGGATAAATCCCTCACCGATTAAACTTTCACCTTATACTAATTCTCGTTGCTTCGTTTCTTGCCCAAGTACAATTACAGCAACTACGCCAATTAAAATTGATCCACAGAAAATCGTAAATATTAGTGATAGTGAAGCCTGTGAAGCAACTAAATATCCTACTAATAGCGGCCCAAGAATACCACCAATACGACCGAATGCTGCTGCCATCCCTGCACCTGTACCACGAATAACCGTTGGATACTGTTCCGGTGTATAAGCGTATAATGCACCCCAAGCACCTAAATTAAAGAAGGATAGTAACATGCCTGCTACGATTAATATCGTTAATGACTCTGCCACTCCAAACAAGTAAGCACTACATGCTGTACCGATTAAATACGTAACTAAAACGAACTTACGACCAAGTCGTTCAATAAACCAAGCAGCCGTGAAATATCCTGGCAATTGAGCTAACGTCATAATAAGTACGTACTGAAAACTTTTTATTAAACTAAATCCTTTTAATACCATTACACTAGGTAACCAAAGGAACATCCCATAGTAAGAAAAGACAACAGAAAACCATAGAATCCATAACATAATTGTTGCCTTACGATATTCACCAGACCAAACTAACTTTACATTTTCGATAACAGATGGTCTTTTTTCAGCCTTTTGAAATTTGGGAGAATCCGGTAAATTCCATCTTAAATATAAAGCATATAGTGCCGGAACCGCGCTCAATACCATTGCAACTTCCCAACCATATTTCGGAATAACAAAATACGAGATAAGGGCTGCAATTAGCCATCCACCTGCCCAAAAGCTTTCTAATAGCACAACTATTTTGCCACGTTCATGCGCTTCAACGCTCTCTGATACTAATGTAGATGCGACTGGAAGCTCTCCGCCAAGCCCCATACCAATTAAAAATCGTAAAACAAGGAACATCGCAAGTGTCGTCGTTAAAGCAGTTAAACCACTACCGATAGAAAATAGTAATAATGTAATAATAAAGACTGATTTCCGCCCTATTTTATCTGATAGTATTCCAAAAACGAGCGCTCCGACTGCCATACCAATCGAATTAACGCTGCCTATCCAGCCCATTTCTTGCGTACTTAATCCCCAATCTTTTTGCAGTGCTACCATTACAAATGAAAGCATTCCAACATCCATTGCATCGAATAACCATCCAAGCCCTGCTATACCAAGTAGCTTTCGCTTCGAAATTTCTTTCACCTTGCCCACAAGAAGTCCTCCTTACACAGCTGTCTTTACACATCATTTTACATGTGTGAATTGTATAAGTAAAATACTTTCGTTCAAAAAATTCTCCTTCATCATTCCCCAAAAGTAAAATACTTATCACACTATTTGAGGGCAGTAAGACTCCTACCTCAAAATTCAGCTGAAACAAAAAGGTTAAATTGAAGACCAACTGCCATTAAACGTCCAATTGGTGAGAGTTAACCATCAGTGGTGGATGAGCAAAACCTCACTTTATTAAAAATGACCAAATAAAAAAGTAGCGATATTCCGCTACTTTTTCGAACGCATGACTTCTTTTAAAAATTCCGCTAATACTAACTGACGACGCCAGCGCGTTGGATTACTACACAATCTATAAAACCACTCTAAGTTAATCGCTTGAATCCATTTTGGTGCACGTTTTACCTCTCCAGCCCATACATCTAAACTTCCGCCCACTCCAACAGCCATCTTCGTTTCTAAACGATGCTTATTAGTTTGGATAAAATTCTCTTGTCTTGGGAAACCAAGCGCGACAAGTAATAAATCTGGTTTTGCTTCTTGAATGCGAGAAACGATACTCTCTTCTTCTTCTTGTTTAAAGTACCCATCTTGTGTACCCACAATAGATACAGCTGAATATGTCTTCGTTAAATGATCTGCTGCAGCTTGTACAACATGCGGTTTTGCACCAAGTAAGAAAACAGATACCGGTTTATTCTCCTCTGATAACTTTGCAAATAGATTACACATTAAATCAAAACCTGCTACACGTTCCTTTACAGGTGTACCTAACATACCACTTGCTTTTACAACTCCAATACCGTCAGGTGTAATTAAATCTGTATTTAATAATGTTTTATGGAATGTTTCATCCTTTTTTGCACACATAACAATTTCAGGATTTGCTGTTACTACCTGAAAAGTATGAGTTCGCTCCAATTCTAGTTGTCCCTTCAAATATTGGATCGTTTCATCCATTGTCATTGTAGAAAAAGGAACACCTAGAATATCAACCGTTTTTACTTCCATGATTAACTATCCTCTCTATTTCAGTAAAAGTTTTTTATATGCATTATAAGTATCTTCATACAAATTCTTTAGCGAGAAATGAGTAGATGCATGATTATATAAACGATTTCCCATCGCTTCTAATTCACCATTCAACCATTTTTCATAAGCATTTTCTAACGCGTTTGCTAACGAATCCGCATCACCAATCGGTACAATCCATCCATACGTATCATCAACTATTAACTTTTTCATATCACCTACATTTGTTGCAATAGATGTTAAGCGTTGATTAGCCGCCTCTAATAAAACAAGAGGGAAGCTTTCGCTATAAGAGGTTAACAAATTAATGTGTGCAGATGCATATAATTCTTTTGAATCTGTACGAAAACCTAGAAAAATCACCTTATCCTCTAAGCCCTTTTGTTTCACCATCTCTTTTAATTCTGCTTCTATAGGTCCATCACCAAGCAAGAGCACCTTTATATTTGGAATTTTAATTTTTTGTAACGCTTCAAATAAAATATCGTGACCTTTAACAGGATGAAGACGCGCTACTTGAACAGCTGTAAATACTCCTTCATCAATGCCAAATTCACTTTTATCATAAGGTTTTGCTGGAGTATTATCATACTCGATTCCATTATAAACCGTACAAATCTTCTCTTCTGGTACACCTAGTTTTATTATGTTTCTCTTAAAGTTTTCCGTAATTGCAAAGAATAAATCTACCTTCCTGAAAGAACGTAAATTTAACTTCGTAAATACCCATCCTTTTAATCCCCTCTTCATAAAATCCAAAGTTGGATCACTGTGGACAGTCATTATCCATTTCGCTTTTATACCTTTTTTCAAGAGGGAGAGATAGAAATTTGCTCGTGCGCCATGTGTATGCACAATGTCAAATTGATTTTCATTAATAAATGCTTTTATTTTTGAAAGAATTGATAGGTCGTACCGAGATGATTGGGTAAAAACATGCACTTGAATACCAAGGTTTCTCGCCTCTCTAGCAATCGCACCTTCTTCAAATACCATTAATTCCACTTCTTCCTTTGAAAATTGAGATAAAAGTGAAATAATATGTGTTTTCCCCCCACCTTCTTCTGCACCAGCATTCATATGCAACACTTTCATTTCTTACATCCCCCATTTTTTCTTTTTATTTACTATAACAAAATAAAAGCTAACATATGCTAGCTTTTATTTTTCTATCATTCAATTTCCAAGTCAACTATTAAATATGCCATGATTATTACTAAGTAGAAACTCACTCCAGGTGCAATTAAAATATGACCAGCCATGAATGAGATACCTAATCCGAGAAGTATTGCTGCAATCATCATTGCATATTTCACTGTGAATATTTGTTTAAATTTAGTAAATATACATGCAATAAATTTAATACCAAAGTATAAGAATGGAATTACAAGTAAAATGAACCCTATGATTCCGAAAGAATAGAACCAATCGTGGAAGTCACGTTCAATTAATTTCGGCTGTTCTTTATAGTTACCAGCATAACCCATTCCTAATAATTTTTGAGACATTGGGGCTTCATTATAGAAATCTTTATACATCTGTTCAAATAATTGACGCCCACTAAAAATAAGAGCTTGCGTTTCTTCTTTCTTCTCCGCTACTTTTTCTTTTGCTTTTTCTTTCTCTTTTTCTTGCTCTGTCACAGGAGGTTTGTGCTCTTTAGCTTCCTCCTTCTTTTTCTCTTCCTTTTTCGCACTCTGTTCTTGTTCAATTAATTGGAAATGGAATCCCATATTTTTCATAAACGGTGAAAAAGGTGTATATGCCAATATGCCTACAAATACAGTTATTGCAAGAAAACCATTTAATAAATAGGCATGTTTCTTTCCATCTTTACGCTGTGTGAATGCCTGAATAAAGCACATAACAACTGCGATAGCCATTGATCCGAAGATTGCTCCTACGCCAACCTTTGTCCCAATTGCAAATAGTGAATAAACAACTAAAATTGAAGGAATCCAATAGTACGCTTTACCTATACTTTTTGTTCTTTCAATTGAATACAAAATAACAATTGGACACATGATGGCTAAAATAGATCCTAGCTCGTTACCTGCATAAAACCAACCGCGTGATCCTAACTTTACCCATTCATAACTATTATAATCTGTTCCAGTAGTAATCGAAGCTACCATGACTACTCCTATAATTAGCGATGCATACGTAACATAGTCACGCATTTTTGAATTTGAATGGCTTTTCTCTTTTAAAGACTTAAATACAAATACATAACAAGTAAGCATAACAAACGGATATAATGCTTTTGCTATAAACTTAATTTCCTCTGTAAGTACCATAGGATCTTTTGTAAGCTTGTTATTTACCAATCCGATGGTGAAGACTATTCCTACTAAGATTATATACAATATATATTTTATATTTCCTTGTTTCTTCGTTTGAATTAAAATATATATCCCGCTTAGGAACATAACGAATAAGCGTGTAATAACTCCAATGGTCGTATCAATTTTTAAAACCATTATACAGAATGCCGTGAGCAAATCTAAAATTGGTTGCAACAAAATAAAGATTAATAGAAAATTTTCAAATTTATTACTTTTACTATTTTCGCTTAACATCTAGAACCTCCATAACTATTACCTAATTTCAATCTATACTGTTAATATTTTTTTCTTATCTCAAATATTTATTATAACATATATTTTTTAATTAAACGCCTCACATTTCTCCCCAGCCTTACCTTATAGAAAAAAGCATATTTGCATTTTCAAGCGCTTTCTTTCCTCATTTTTTCTTTTTTTCTACATGTAAAGAAAATGCATTGTTATTTACATAACTTTAGTGTATATTTTTTCTCTGGAACATCTTTAGGAGGAAGGGATTACAGCAATGTTATTAATCGACATATTTACGTTTCTTGGCATTATCGCCGCTGCTATTTCCGGTACATTAGTTGGTTTAAAAAAAGATTTAGATTTATTCGGTGTCCTTTGTTTAGCTGTAGCTACAGCGCTCGGCGGCGGTATTATTCGTGATATTATGATCGGTAACCTGCCTCCTGTCGCATTTGTTAAACCCATTTACTTTTTCGTAAGCGTATTATCAGCATTATTTACTTGTATGTTTTTTGAGCGTATCAATAAACTGCAAGTCGTTATTATGCTTTCTGATGCTGTTGGCTTAGGTGTTTTTACAGCTATTGGTGCAAATGCAGCAATGTCACATCATGTTGACGCCTCATTTTTAGTTGTTTCAATGGGAGTCATTACAGGTATTGGAGGCGGTATTTTGCGTGACATTTGCGCTCAAGATATCCCCTACGTATTCCGAAAAGAGATTTACGCAATCGCTTCTATCTTAGGAGCAATTAGTTTCCTAATCACATATGCAATGGGGGCACACGTACTAGCTTTCTATGTTTGTTTATTAGTAACATTTATTATTCGTGTTGTCACTGTAATATATAATGTACATTTCCCTGTTTTCTTTAAAACACATGCTAAAATTAATAAAGGCCATTAAGAGAATTCTACACAGAATTCTCTTAATTTATATACTATTCTACACACTAATATAGAGTAATTGTATATAAAAATATATAATTATATTAGAACCAAAAATGAAAACGCTTTATATACAGGGGGAAGAACGATGCTTCGGTTTTTTAAAAAACATACAAATAAAACAAACGCCAGTATACTTGAATTAAGTAAGGATCAAAAAATCACTTTTAACGTGCCTACTAATTCTGAACTGAAAATTCAAATGGATATGCTACATATTTCAAAAGAAGATTTACAAATCGTAAAGGTACTACAGCCCTTTATTTATGAAGAAATTGATTGGATTACGGAAAAATTCTATGCCAATATTACAAAGCAGCCTAATTTAACTACTATTATTGAACGTTATAGCTCTATTCCAAAACTAAAGCAAACTTTAAAAACACATATAAAGGAATTATTCAGCGGAGATATGCACGAAGATTTTATTGAACAACGTGTTAGAATTGCCAAAAGACATGTACAAATTGGTTTACATAGAAAATGGTATACTGCCGCTTATCAAGAATTATTCCGCTCTATCATGAAGATTTTGCAAACAAAAATTACAACAATTGACGATTTTTCTTATTCTATAAACGTAATAAATAAATTATTCACCCTTGAACAAGAGCTCGTTATTGCGGCTTATGAATCTGAATATGAAAGAATGCAAAAAGAACATGAAAAAGAAAAAGAAATAACAGCTATGACCATTACGCATATTGCAACAGAACTAGCATCTGTATCTGAAAAAACGAGTGCTTCTATTCAACAGTTAACCGCTAAATCTGAAACTATTGTAGAAATTGCCAAAACAGGTACATCATTAGCTACAACATCAGAAGAAAAAGCGAATAAAGGGAAAGAACAATTAAATCAACAGAATAAACGAATGGAATACATTCAAACAAACATGGAAACGATTATTACAGATACTCATGAACTTCTCGATATTTCTAACAAAATTAACGAGATTATAGACATTGTAAAATCAATTGCAGAGCAAACAAATTTGCTCGCACTAAATGCTGCTATTGAATCTGCACGTGCTGGGGAATTTGGCAAAGGCTTTTCTGTTGTAGCTGGAGAAATTCGCAAGTTATCAGAGCAAACGAAAGAATCTATATTCAACGTTACAAAGCTCGTTGAAAAAACAAATGAACAAATTGTTCGTGTCTCTTCTTCAGTGAAACAAATTAGCTCCCTCGTATCTGAAGGAACGGATAGTATGTCTGCAACAGATCAATACTTCCAAGAAATTGTAAAAGACATGTCTAACTCGAAAGAACAGAATAAAAAAATTGAAAATGAGTTAGAAACCATTTCACAAGTAATGAAAGGAATTCAAGACGATTCCTCAAAAATGGCTCTAACAGCTGATAGTTTACAACTAGAACTGAATAGATAGGGTGAAGCTTATGTCAGTAGAGATTCTTCATCTCTGCTGACTCTTAGTCCTCATCTTCCATCCATAAAAAAAGAATCCAAACTGGATTCTTTTTATTTTCTGAAGAATATTTTTTGACAATAAACATAACTCATATAAACACCAAAGCTTTGCAAAATAAACAAGGCTGGCACAATAAGATTGTAATATGCCATATCTACTTGGAAGAGCCTTAACAATACGTATCCGCCAATTAACAAAACGAACAACATATATCCTTCATTTTGTTGTTTCTTAATAAGAAAGTGTAATAAAGCTATCGACATAAATAATGTTACCGCTATATATATAAGTTTTTCACATTTAAATAGAATAGAATGTATTCCCTCACCTGAGAATTGATTAATTACTGGCTTTAAAAGTTTAAATCTTTCTTCTTCAATCTCTTTTAGCTTTTGATCAATATGCTCTGTTACGTTTTGATTCTTTGTTATTTTTTCCTCATTTTTACTTTTTCCAATTAAAACAGATTGAACATACGTCTCATTTGAAATTGTATATTGTGACATTCCCATTGTCTGAATTCCATAACTCACACCAAAATGAGCACTATAAAATAGAATAAGTATCCCTATCATCTTTAATAGTACTTTTTGCTTCATTGCTGATTGAAAGAGTTCAATTGACAACACATATACAGCAATAAAAATAGGAAGAAATAATCCTATTGGGAAAATCATATTACTGCATGCAAATAAAATTGCTGAAAGTACCCACATATAAGGATGATCTAAACCTTTATATAAAAGTATGTAGCAAGCCAAATAAAATAAAAATATTGCGAGCGATTCTGATGTTAATAAGGAACTCATAAATATATTCGGAATATATAAAGCGTAAAATACAGACGCAATACGGCCGCATTCTTCTCCGAAAACCATTGCTGCAATACGATAAATGAAAAATGCAGTCCCTGTGCAAAATAAAATATTAAATAACTGCAATGCGAATACTGTATCACCAAATACACGAATAATTATTGATTCATAAATAATAAAAGGTAACTGCGCTATGCTCTCTACGTTATTACCAATTGCAATCTGCTTTGCAGACTCAAACATAGCTTTCATATCACCAATTATCGGAACGTCTACAAATAGAACCATACTAAGTCTCACAATTATAGATGTACTCATAAGAAAAACAAGAAATTGTTTTTCTGTAAAACGATACTGTAAAATCGATGCCACTAACAGCATAAGAATAACAAAAATAACCAATACAATTGTTACACTTGTTGTACTGTCGCCAAAAAATTGTTTACTTGTTTCAAACGCTGACCAACAACTATAAACAAAAAATGCGAGCATCGCACCAATCATTATTTTACTAAAAAAAGACGAAAAATTTGTTTGTATATGATTCATATGTCCATTGCACCTCTATTTCCATTCATAACAAAACGATTCTATCATGAATAGGTACACAGCTGATAGGGAATTTCTATGACAAATACAGGGTCCTAATTTTTTCACTTGCAATGTAAGCGAATCCTCTTTTACACTACACTTTATATAGTAATAAATTTTCTTTCAGTTACATGAATACAAATACAGAAGTTTTACTAACCCTCTTCTGGAATTCTTTACTTCATTAAATATCTATTGATTTTTAATTTTTTGTACTCCACTTACAATACATGTCATTCTGATTGAAAACAGAAAATAGGGGCTGACCATATGGAAAAGAAATTCATGCGAGAATCCAAAGCAATTAAAACAACACGTGTTTTTCCGAATGATTTAAATAATCATCAAACACTTTTCGGAGGAAAATTATTAGCGGAAATTGATAGTATCGCTTCAATTGCAGCTGCAAGACATAGCCGTAAACATTGCGTAACGGCATCTATCGATTCTGTTGATTTTTTAACTCCAATTCACCAAGCAGATTCTGTTTGTTACGAAGCATTCGTATGTTATACAGGAAAATCTTCGATGGAAGTGTTCGTAAAAGTAATTGCAGAGAATTTATTAGCAGGCGAACGTAGAATAGCTGCAACATGTTTCATTACATTCGTTGCATTAAAAGATGGAAAACCTTCATCTGTCCCACAAGTACTACCTGAAACGGAAGAAGAACATTGGCTACACACAACTGGTTCTGAGCGTGCAGAAAGTAGAAAAAAAGGGCGTGTAAAAAGCAAAGAAATGGCTGAAGTTTTAACTTTAAGTAAACCTTGGAGTATATAGGCCTTCACCATTAAAACATCTTTTGAGCGAATAGCTATCACATATTCGCTCATTTTTTATAAACAATTTCACACCTTCATACAACCATTACTCCTTTTCACACATATTATGTAATATTTTTATACATACCCGTTCGCTATTAACTTTTTCTAATTGATAAAATCTCATTTATCCCGCTATTTTCGGGCTGTAAAACTACCGTGTAGCAAAGACTTTAGGCGGGAGCCCTGTTGCCCGTAAACGCCCAATTGATGAGTGCTGATAATCAATAGGAAATGTACACCCCCCCACTGATTAAAGTTTCACTTTATAATACAGTTCGATCCCATCAACAGTTGCTTTACAAAGTTTATGTAGGGTACACTTATACGGGTGGTCAACAAACAATTTAAGGATTTGTAAACAGTGTAGAAAACACCTTACACTTCATTATATTGAGAGAATTAACTCTAGTGAAAAAACTGGATTATTTTAATGGAAAGGTGAAATTATGCAGAAATCAATTGCTTCAAATATTTTTTATAAAATACTGCTCAACACGTTTAATATTATACTTCCAATTTTAGTTGGTCCTTACGCATATCGAACATTAGGGGCCAATTCAATCGGAACCGTTAACATTGCTGAAACTTTTTTCAATTACTTCTTCGTGTTCGCCGTATTTGGTGTATATCAATATGGTTTACGTGAAATTAGCTTAATTAAAAACGATAAAAAGAAAGTTTCTAAGTTATTTACAAGTCTCTATGTAATTAACTTCACAACTAGTATTTTAGCTTTATCAGGCTTTGTGCTCTTTAGTTATATTGGATACGGACATGAAAGTTTATTTCCTGTTCTTCTTATTTTCGGTTTTAATTTTATATCTAACATGTTTTATGTGGAATGGTTCAATGAGGCATATGAAAATTATGACTTCATCACTAAAAAAACAGTTATCGTTCGATTAATCTATGTCGTACTTCTTTTCTCTTTCATTCATGGGGTTGACGATTACAAAACATATGCTGGTTTATTAGTATTATCGACATTTTTAAACCACTCTATTAGCTTTATATATGTGAAACGCCAAGTGAAATTTGATTTTTCCGACTTAACAATTATTCCTCATTTAAAACCGTTACTATTAGTCTTGATTTTTTCAAATGCTAATATTTTATATACTCAATTAGATCGTCTTGTTTTAGGGGTATATGTTGGAAAAGAAGAAGTTGCATATTACGTAATGGCTTTTCAAATTATGATGATTATTAATACACTTATGTTAAGTGTTGTACAAGTAACCGTTCCAAGACTGTCTTATTTATCAGGAAACGCGTCTGAAATGGAATATGAGTCTTTACTAAATAAAATTTCAAAAGTATATTTCATTACCCTATTCCCTGCCGCAATTGGTTTAATGCTCATTGCTCATGGAGCTGTTGTTATTTACGGTGGACAACAATTTGCTGAGGCTGGTAATACATTAATTGTTTTCGCCTTCTATATGATTACAGTCGGTATTGAGTCCATTTTATCGAATCAAATTATTTATGTGAAAAAGAAAGAAAGCATTTTAGTGCGATTTTTATTCATTTGTGGATTTATCAACTTGGCATCCAATATTGCATTAATATTCTTCCATATACTTACACCAACAACCGCAATTTTCACAACAACAATTGCGAATTGTTTCTTAATCACATTTGAATATATTTATGTGAAAAAGAAATTAAAAGTGAATTATACGTTATTTGATATACAAAAACTTAAATATCTATTTTATTCCCTAACATTTGTCCCCATAGCATTCGTTATTGATATGATCGTATCTGGACAAATACTACAAGTTATCCTAGTCATAATAACGTGTGGATTAACGTATGCCCTTATCCTCTTTATAACAAAGGATGAAATTCTCTTTTCACTACTTGAAAAGATATTAGCACGATTCAAAAAAGCTTAAACTCAATCTCTAAAAGGAGCTGTTAAACTTGAAATTTTCTTTAATCATGGCTACTTGTGGCAGACGTGATGATATTCTTGACTTACTAAAATCACTTGAACAACAAACTTACAAAAACTTTGAACTTATCGTAGTAGATCAAAATGATACGCCAATCTCTGATTTATTTGATGAATATAAAGATAAATTTTCTATTAACTACATTTATACACCTATTAAAGGGCTATCGAGAGCTCGAAATGCAGGATTAAAAGTAGCAGATGGTGATTTCATCGCTTTTCCAGATGATGATTGTATTTATGAAACAAATGTTTTAGAGAGTATATTAGAAACTTTCAACTCTAATAAAGATGTTCATTTCATCTCGACAAACACTACAAATGTTGAAGGTACAGGTTCTTTAATACACGCACCGAATACAGACATTATTTTAAATAATAAGTATGGATTCATGGGGCCTTCTTTCACACTATTCTTCACAAAACAATTTGTACAAGCTGTAGGTACATTTGATGAAGATTTAGGTGTTGGTTCTGGCACGATTTATGGAGCTGGTGAAGAAACTGACTTTGTACTACGTGGGATGAAACAAAATTACACTGGTTTATTTAGAAAAGATCTGTTCGTATATCATCCTGTAAAAGAGGAAATTATTAATGAACAATCATTAAAACGTGCTATTTCTTATGCTGGTGGTTTTGGTAGGGTTATTCGCTTACACTATGGATTCCCTTATTTCATACGTGCTGTCGCTGCCGCAACATTCCGTATGACACAAAACATTTCTAATGATAAGCGTAAATTCCACGCAAATCGCTTACGCGGTATTGTTCGTGGATATTTAAAATAAAAAATAAGGTGTAACCACTTTTATTAAATGGTTACACCTTATTTTTTTATTTCTCTTGCATCGCTTGTTTCTTGCAAAGCAACCCATCATTCTTTTGTAATCGCATACCTTGCTTGTCAGTTACATTATATATTTTTGAAATGATAGCATTATATCCAAGAATTTAGTATCATGATTCAAGACACTATTTAGAAATGAACGGAGGACATTATGAGCTTATTAACTGTTGAAAAATTAGGCCATACATTTGGTGATCGTACATTATTTAGAGATGTATCCATGCGCTTACTCGCAGGAGAACACGTTGGATTAGTCGGAGCAAACGGTGTTGGTAAATCAACATTTATGAATATAATTACTGGTCAGCTTATCCATGACGAAGGTCGTGTAGAATGGACACCTGGTACAAATTACGGTTACTTAGACCAACATACGATTTTAACACCTGGTCGCACGATCCGTGACGTATTAGCAGATGCATTTTTACCTTTATTTGAAAAAGAAAAAGCTTTAAATGAAGTTGCAGAAAAAATGGGAACTGCTACACCAGAAGAATTAGAGGAACTTCTTGAACAAATGGCAGAAATTCAAGATGCCCTTGAAGCAGGTGGCTTCTATTTATTAGATATTAAAATTGAAGAAGCAGCGCGCGGCCTTGGAATTGATGCAATTGGTCTAGATCGTGATGTTGCGGCATTAAGTGGTGGACAACGTACAAAAGTATTACTTGCAAAGTTACTACTTGAGCAACCAGAAGTATTACTATTAGATGAGCCTACCAACTATTTAGACGTTGAACATATCCATTGGTTAACAAGTTATTTAAAAGAATATCCACATGCATTCCTATTAATTTCCCATGATACGGAATTTATGAATAAATGTGTCGATGTTATCTTCCATCTAGAATTCACAAAAATGACGCGTTATACAGCAACATATGAAAAATTCTTAGAGCTGGCAGAAATCAATAAAAATCAACATATCAATGCTTATGAAAAGCAGCGAGAGTTTATCAAAAAACAAGAAGATTTTATTGCAAAAAATAAAGCCCGTTACTCAACAACAGGCCGTGCAAAGAGCCGTCAAAAACAACTTGATCGCATGGAACGTATCGATCGTCCTGAAACAGCTATTAAGCCTGAGTTCTCCTTTAAAGAAAGTCGTGCAAGTAGTCGATTTGTCTTCGAAGGGGAAAATGTAGAGATTGGATATACACATCCGTTATTACCGAAATTAACAATGACAATTGAACGTGGTGAAAAAATTGCAATTGTTGGATGTAATGGTGTCGGTAAGTCAACACTGTTAAAAACGATTTTAGGTAAGATTAAACCATTAAGCGGAAAAACAAGTCTTGGTGACTTCTTAAACCCATCATACTTCGAGCAAGAAGTAAAAGCTGATAATATAACACCCATTGATGATGTTTGGAATACATTCCCTAGCTTAGACCAGCATCAAGTACGTGCAATGTTAGCGAAATGCGGTTTAAAAAACGAACATATCTCTCGTCCACTGAATCAATTAAGCGGTGGCGAACAAGCAAAAGTTCGTTTATGTAAACTAATGGGTGAAGAAAGTAACTGGCTACTCTTTGATGAGCCAACAAACCACCTTGATGTTACAGCAAAAGAAGAGTTGAAAAAAGCGATGAAAGCATACAAAGGAACAATTCTTCTTGTATGCCACGAACCAGACTTTTATGAAGAGTGGATAACAAAAACTTGGGATGTAGAGAAATGGGCCCAAGAAAATTCTTAATCCCCTAAAAAACATCCCTTTACACTGCTATTTAGCGTGTAAAGGGATTTCGTTTTAAAATAAACATACAGTATGATAAGGAGTTTTTAGTAATGCAACGTACATTCCCCCTAAAGCTTAATATACTTTTTGTAAAGTGCTTATTAGTACTATGTCTAATTATTTCTGCTGCTATAACGTGGCAATCAATAGTCGTAATTCAAGAAAAAACTGACACACATTCCTTTATTATCATCCCGATTATTATTCTAATAGGCCTTCTATTTTTGCTTATTGGCTATATTTCTAATAAGTATATGTCTACATTTATATTTACCGTTTCACTTATTGTTTTAGCTTTTTCTGTTCGATTAATTTGGGTTCTCTACGTTCCAACTCCTATCGAATCAGATTTTTCAGTGATGTACAATAGTGCTATTCAAGCTACTAAAGGCGATTTTAGTTTTGCACAAGATGACTATTATACTTCATGGGTTTATCAACTTGGATTTACAATGTACCAAGCCCTCATTATTAATTTATTCGGTGAAGGGCCTTTCCTTCTAAAACTTTTAAATATAATGTATTGCACAGGAACAACCTTGCTAATTTACAAAATAACTTCATATGTTTTTAATGAATGGTCTGGAAGAATGGCTGGATTACTATATGCATTATATATCCCAAGCATTGTAATGAGCTCATTACTAACGAATCAACATATTGCCACATTCCTATTTTATCTTGGGTTTTATTTATTAATTACAAAAGGCCTAACCCATAAATATATGTGGATTTTTATAGGGATCTCCCTAGCTTTAGGAGATATTATGCGTCCACTTGGCGCTTTAGTTTTGATTGCAGTAGCTCTTTATGTCTTTTTACAAGGTATATTAGGAAAATCAAAACAGGATATTTTAACTTCTATAAAAAAATTGTCTGGAATTTTCATCATTTTTTACCTTGTTCATTACATTATAAGTTCTTCATTTATATCTGCCGGAATTACCCAATATCCGCTATCTAACAGGGATCCTCTCTGGAAATTCACCGTAGGACTTAATCACGAAACAAGAGGTGGATATTCTTCAGCAGATGTAGAATATGTTATGTCCTTTGAGCTTGGAAAAGAACGAGAAGCCGTTGAGAAGAAATTGATTCAAGAGCGACTAGCTGATCCACAAAAGGTTTTATCTTTATTTAGTGATAAATTCACGATTATGTGGGCAGATTATGATTCCGCCCCAGTATGGAGTCTGGCAACACTAAGTAACACAGAGAATGATATGGTTACCTTGCAAGACGACCTTAAGACATACGATAAATATATATATATTACAACTATGTTATTTGGCACGTTAGCAACTTTTTATCTCATACTAACTAAGCAAAACAACACACATTACACACTATTTTTATTATTAATAATTGGCTATATAACGATTCACTTCTTAATCGAATATCAAACAAGATACCGATACTTTATCATCCCTAGCTTTACAATCATTCAAAGTTATGGACTATATGTAGTTTATCGTCTCATGTCTAAAAGAAAGACTACAAAAATATAAGATAAGGCCAAATAAAAAAGGCATGAGCTCGATGCAATACCGAGCTCATGCCTTTTTATTTATATCCTTTTTTTATTGTAAATATGATTAATGCCAAAAGCAGCTAAAAAGATCATAGGTATTGTAGCCGAATAATGATATCTCGGTGCTACTTCTACTATCATTTGTGCCATTGTTAGCCCAATCGTGTATAAACAAATAATGAGAAGTGAAGATTTATTTTTATTTTTTATAGCTACTAACGCCCCGAAC
Organism: Bacillus sp. EE-W1; assembly: GCF_009760835.1. Lineage (NCBI taxonomy): Bacteria > Bacillati > Bacillota > Bacilli > Caryophanales > Bacillaceae > Bacillus > Bacillus sp. EE-W1. The sequence continues at coordinate 44,057 of NZ_WIPE01000125.1, forward strand.
AGTGAAGTAGCTAGTAAAAAGTAATAGAAAACATTAGAAATTATAGTATATCGTACTTTATGATCCATAATTGGATCTGCATATTTAACAGCTTGATCATCGTTCCCTAAAAAGATAATAAATTTATCATACATTAGTTTCCCGAAATCTATATCATCGTTTTTTATTCTCTTTTTCGCTTCTTCAAGCATTTGCTTTTGAACGTCCTGAGCACTCCATCCTGGTTGACCACTATAATGATATAGTAATGCTGAATCTCCTGGATTCCATGTTCCTGAAGCTCCCTTATTAAATCCTACATGAATATTGTATCCCGGCACTGTTGCTATCTCTTCACCTAAACGTAATGTTACATAATGATTTACCGCCGAAGACATCATTAAGTATCCAATAATGATAACCCCTACATATGCCACCTTGTTAATAAGTAGCTTTTTATTCCCAATATGCTTTGTATCTATAATAAACATCCATATTGCTAGGGCTATAATTGGCACTGCTGCAATTGGTCTTGCCATATTTATTAATACAAGTAATGCAGCTACTAGAATTGAATACATAAGAACCTTTGCAATCGTTATATTTTCAATTTTATCATAAACAATTATCATAATTGCCCAGGCTAATAACAGTATTGTACAATACAACGGTTCTGAAAGTGCAAACATGTTATACATCGTTTGTGATGGCAAGAGAATCCATAAAACACTTGCTGTTATCGCTGTTCTCACTCCACCAATTCTTCTAGCTATAAAATATATTAATCCCATCGATATTGTAGTTAAAACAACATTAATAATTGGCGGAATCATAAAGTTTGCCCCAAATATTTTCAGGAAGATACTTAAGAATGAAGCATATCCAAAAATATGTGGAAATAATGCAACATATCTATCATGAATAACAAAGTTGTCACCTAATGCTTTTGCCGTATTAAAAAAGGCTTCATAATCACCAATCGGATCAATCTTATATGTAAGAATCCACGCCGTTTTCACTGCTACACAAATAATTAGCAGTACAAAAAAACATATTTTTTCATTTACTCTTTCAAGGTATAGCGATCCACTGCTAAGTATAAAGTTTCCAATTGTACATAATAATAAAACTCCAACTAATATCATTACATAATTATATTTTTGAGTATCTGAAAAATAATCAAAAATTAATATTGCAACGAAAAAGCTATAAATGCCGTATATGGCACGTGTAGAAAAGGTTGAAAACAATCCAGAAAAACGTTCCAAAAAAACTCACTCCTTAACATATTTATATGGGAAAACATTATATTTCCTAAAAAAATTACACTACCAGCTACTATACATTAATATTATCATGATTTCCATGTTTGCTTTTATATTTCCTAGTATACCAATTTAAAATAATCATTTTTATTATGAACAGATTTATTTTATATCCTAAAATGATATCTACCCAAAACATATAACATATTAGCATAAACTATGATATAATTGATAGTTGTTATGTACGAACAACCTTTTTACATTCCTGTTTTATTTATATATTTTATAAAGTTGAGGATACTATTATGGAGAAACTCTTAAAGTTTGGTTTAGTAGGAATCTTTAATACACTCATTACAATTATTAGCTTTTGGATATTATTAAAATTCGGGATGAACTACCTTATTGCGAATACCATTGCCTATTTAATTGGTGTTGCCAATAGCTACTATTGGAATAAAAATTGGGTGTTTAAACCTAATAATAAAAGCACGTCAATGTTCTTTAAATTTCTAACTGTAAATTTAATTGTATTGGCTTTTAATACATTATGTTTATTTATATTAGTAGATAAACTTACTTTTAATGCATTAATTGCACAGATCTTCGCAATTGGTGTCGGAATGGTTATAAACTTTGTCCTTAATAAAATTTGGACATTCAACCAAACCGAAAAGGCTACTAATTAAACTTGAACAACTTATTAAAAATACGGAGGATACAACATGCAAAAATTAATTTCGGTTGTAGTTCCTATGTACTTCGAGGAAGAAGTAGCACAGGAATGTTATAACCGTTTAAAGTCCGTTATGCTTCAAAATGATATTAATTACGAGTTTGTCTTTGTAAACGACGGTAGCACAGACCGTACAATGGAAATCTTATCTGAGATTGCAGCAAATGATTACCGTACAAAAATCGTTAATTTTGCACGTAATTTTGGACACCAAATAGCCGTTACAGCTGGTATTGCTGCTGCAAAAGGTGACGCTATTGTAATTATCGATGCAGACTTACAAGATCCACCTGAAGTTATTCCTGAACTTATTGCAAAATGGGAAGAAGGATATGAAGTTGTTTATGCGAAACGTAAACAACGTAAAGGTGAAACTTGGTTTAAACTTTTAACAGCTAAATATTTCTATAAATTCTTAAACTATATGTCTGATATCGATATCCCAAAAGATACTGGTGATTTCCGAATCATCGATCGCAAAGTAGCTGATGTTTTCAATCAAATGACTGAACGAAATCGGTTCATCCGCGGTATGATGTCTTGGGTTGGCTTCCGTCAAACGTATGTTGAATATGAACGCGATGAGCGCTTTGCTGGTGAAACAAAATATCCATTAAAGAAAATGATTAAATTTGCATCAGATGGCATTATTGCATTTTCAACAAAACCATTACGTATCGTTATGACTTTAGGCTTATTATCAGTTCTTATTTCAATAATCGTCTTACTATATACAATTACTGTAAAAATTATTGGCACTGGTACGCAAACAGGTTGGGCATCTATTATGGTTGCTATTACATTCTTTAGCGGTATTCAGTTACTTGGTCTAGGAATCGTTGGCCAATATATTGCTCGTATTTATGACGAGAGTAAAAACCGTCCGATTTATATCGTAAAAGAAACAATCAATATTGAGCAAGAAGAGACTACACAAACAAAAGAAAAAGTGAATGCATAATAAAAAAGGTAACAATGAAAACCATCATTGTTACCTTTTTATATTGTAATACCCCATAATCCTCAAACGAAATTCTTTTAAATTTGGATATATCTCTAAATTAGATAACATTCCTTGAATGACCGGTATCCTTGGATTTTGCAATCTCATTTCTGCCTCCAAAACATCTAATGTAACAAGCAATTCCTCATCTTCTAGTTGATCAGCTAATGTGCGTTTAAAAACAATAATTTCTTTTAAAAAGTGTTCCTTAACCTGCTCCTTACTAAGCTCTGATTTGCAAAGAAATTCCCCAAGCTTTTCTTCATGTAACACAGGTTCTTCCGAAGATTCTACCAATCCATCTACTAAATCATCTACTCTTTTCAAAATAAATGCAGAAACGTAAGATAAGTCAATTTCTGGTGCTTGTAAAATGATTAGTTCTAAATATCCACGGCATATACCTTCTACCATAATGACTAAATCTAATAAATAAGGCATAACCTTTTCACCATAAATAGACAATAAACTATTCCGATAAAATGCATGAGACTCTAACTTCATCCTCATCATAAACTCTTCTACTTCTTTATTAAAAGGTATAGCATTTTCCCTCGCATGCATAATAATAAATTCTTTATGCTTTTGTATATCGTTAAACTGACAACGCAATTGCTTTGCAAATTTTTCACGCGGCAATAACGATTCATTTTCAATATCCAGCATTTTATTTTGAATCTTGTCATAGTAATATCGAAGTGTTGCTAATAAAAGCTCATCTTTCGATTTAAAGTATAAATAGAAAGCTCCCTTAGATATGCCACAAGCTGTCACAATTTCCTGTACTGATGTCGCATTTACACCCTTAGTCGCAAATAACTTCATAGCCATCTCTATAATTAAGCGCTCTTTTTCTTTCATATCATGTCTCTCCTAAATTTAATCTCGCATCTTATTATGAATTTATTATACCATCCCTTTTCATTGACGACTGACCAATCAGTCAGTTATATTATGTATTAGACTGACCAGTTGGTCAATACAATACAAAGGGAGCGCAAACATGAACAAAATTATTAATTTCTCGTTAAAAAATAAGTTCGCAGTTTGGCTACTAACCATTATTGTTACCATTGCAGGTATTTATTCTGGGCTGAATATGAAGCTGGAAACAATTCCTGATATTACAACACCTGTTGTAACAGTAACTACGGTTTATCCTGGTGCTACACCAGAAGAAGTAGCTGACAAAGTTTCAAAACCGATGGAAGAGCAACTACAAAACTTAAGTGGTGTAAACGTTGTTAGTTCATCATCTTTTCAAAACGCATCTTCTATTCAGGTAGAATATGATTTTGATAAAAATATGGAAAAGGCTGAAACAGAAATTAAAGAAGCTCTCACAAATGTGAAACTCCCAGAAGGTGTAAAAGACCCGAAAGTTTCACGTGTAAACTTCAATGCCTTTCCAGTTATTTCGTTAAGCGTAGCAAGTAAAAATGAATCTTTAGCTGCCTTAACTGAAAATGTAGAAAAAAATGTTGTTCCCGGATTAAAAGGACTTGATGGGGTCGCATCTGTTCAAATTTCAGGTCAACAAGTAGATGAAGTACAACTTGTCTTCAAGAAAGATAAGATGAAAGAATTAGGTTTAAGTGAAGATACTGTAAAAAATGTAATTAAAGGATCGGACGTATCTTTACCACTTGGCTTATATACATTTAAAGACACAGAAAAATCAGTTGTTGTAGATGGAAATATTACAACAATGAAAGCATTAAAAGAATTAAAGATCCCAGCTATACCTTCATCACCGAGCGGTCAAGGTAGTCAAAACGCTGGAGCTGGTACACAAACACCGCAAATGAATCCAGCGGCTATGAACGGGATTCCGACAGTTACATTAGATGAAATTGCTGACATTAAAGAAGTCGGAAAAGCAGAATCTATTTCTCGAACAAATGGAAAAGAAGCAATTGGAATTCAAATTGTGAAAGCTGCTGACGCGAATACTGTTGATGTTGTAAATGCAGTGAAAGATAAAGTAAAAGACCTTGAGAAAAAATATAAAGACTTAGAGATTATTTCAACATTCGACCAAGGTGCACCGATTGAGAAATCAGTAGAAACGATGCTGAGCAAAGCTATTTTTGGTGCTATATTTGCGATTGTTATTATTATGCTGTTCCTACGAAATATCCGAACAACATTAATCTCTGTCGTTTCCATACCACTTTCTTTATTAATTGCTGTATTAGTCATAAAACAAATGGATATTACGCTTAATATTATGACACTTGGAGCAATGACAGTCGCTATTGGACGCGTTGTTGATGACTCCATTGTTGTTATTGAAAATATTTACCGACGAATGTCGTTATCAGAAGAGAAACTGCGCGGAAAAGATTTAATTCGTGAAGCTACGAAGGAAATGTTTATCCCAATTATGTCTTCTACCATTGTAACAATTGCTGTATTCTTACCGCTTGGACTAGTAAAAGGTATGATTGGTGAAATGTTCTTACCATTTGCCTTAACTATCGTCTTCGCTTTATTAGCATCGTTACTAGTAGCAGTTACAATCGTGCCGATGTTAGCTCACTCTTTATTTAAAAAAGAGAGCATGAGGGAAAAAGAAGTACATCATGAAGAAAAACCAAGTAAATTAGCAAACGGGTATAAACGCATACTTGCATGGGCTTTAAATCATAAAATCATCACATCAAGCATTGCTGTCCTTCTATTAGTTGGTAGTCTTGCACTTGTGCCAATTATCGGTGTAAGTTTCTTACCATCTGAAGAAGAAAAAATGATCATTACAACGTACAACCCTGAACCAGGTCAAACGTTAGAAGATGTTGAAAAAATTGCAACGAAAGCTGAGAAGCACTTCCAAGATAATAAAGACGTCAAAACAATTCAATTCTCATTAGGTGGCGAAAACCCAATGAGTCCTGGTCAATCAAATCAAGCAATGTTCTTCGTGCAATATGATAACGACACGAAAAACTTCGAAAAAGAAAAAGAGCAAGTCGTTAAAGATTTACAGAAGATGTCTGGAAAAGGCGAATGGAAAAACCAAGACTTCGGAGCGAGTGGCGGTAGTAACGAAATTAAACTATACGTTTACGGAGATAGCTCGGAAGACATTAAACCTATTGTCAAAGATATTCAAAATATCATGAAGAAAAATAAAGACTTAAAGGATATTGACTCTAGTATTGCAAAAACGTATGCAGAGTACACTTTAGTCGCAGATCAGGAAAAACTAAGTAAAATGGGTCTAACAGCTGCACAAATCGGAATGGGACTTTCTAATCAACATGATCGACCTGTTCTGACAACAATTAAAAAAGACGGTAAAGATGTCAACGTATATGTCGAAGCTGAAAAACAAAATTATGCAACAATCGATGACTTAACAAATCGTAAAATTACAACGCCACTTGGTACTGAAGTGGCTGTGAAAGATGTTATGACTGTAAAAGAAGGGGAAACTTCGAATACAGTGAAACATCGCGATGGCCGTGTTTATGCAGAAGTAAGTGCAAAACTAACATCTGATGACGTTTCAAAAGCATCTGCCGCTGTTCAAAAAGAAGTAGATAAAATGGATCTTCCTTCCGGTGTAGATGTTTCTATGGGCGGTGTTACAAAAGATATTGAAGAATCATTCAAGCAACTTGGCTTAGCGATGTTAGCTGCGATTGCCATTGTATACTTCGTTCTTGTCGTTACATTTGGCGGTGCCCTTGCACCATTCGCAATTTTATTCTCGCTACCATTCACAATTATCGGAGCTCTTGTTGCCTTATTAATCTCTGGTGAAACGTTAAGTGTCTCTGCAATGATTGGTGCACTTATGTTAATCGGTATCGTTGTAACAAACGCAATCGTGCTTATCGACCGTGTTATTCATAAAGAAAATGAAGGTCTATCAACACGTGAAGCTTTATTAGAGGCTGGTGCTACACGCCTTCGCCCTATTTTAATGACTGCAATTGCAACAATCGGTGCTCTTATCCCACTTGCATTAGGATTTGAAGGTAGCGGCTTAATTTCTAAAGGACTTGGTGTAACAGTAATTGGTGGATTAACAAGTTCAACGTTATTAACACTTCTTATTGTTCCAATCGTTTATGAAGTATTAAGCAAGTTCAAAAAGAAAAAAGCAAAATAATAAAAAATAACCTCGCAGTTAGCGAGGTTATTTTTTATTCCCAAATACGATTAGAAAATCACCATATCCTTCTTTCTCTAATTCCTCTTTTCGGATAAATCGAAGGGCTGCGGAATTAATACAGTAACGAAGACCATTTGGTCCTGGGCCATCCGGGAATACATGGCCTAGATGTGAATCTCCCTCTTTGCTTCTCACTTCCGTACGCGTCATATTATGACTGACATCCATTTTTTCTTTCACACTTGCTGACATAACTGGCTTCGTAAAGCTAGGCCATCCACACCCGCTATCAAATTTATCTAAAGAAGTAAATAGCGGTTCACCTGAGACGATATCTACATAAAGTCCTTCTTCTTTATGATTCCAATATTCATTTTGAAAGGGTGGCTCAGTTCCATTTTCCTGTGTTACATAAAACTGCATCTCATTGAGTTTTTCTTTTAAATGAGTATTATCTTTTGGCCAATGTTGTTTAATAAAAGCATCTCGTCCCGATCCTTTACGGTATAACTCATAGCGGAATGTATTTTTCTTATGATATCCTTGGTGATAGTCTTCAGCTGGATAAAACGTAGCTGCTGGTAATATTTTTGTAGCAATTGGTTTTGAAAAGCGTCCACTCTTTGCAAGCTCTTCTTTTGAAGCCTCTGCTTTTTTATGTTGTTCTTCATTGTGATAAAAAATTACTGTTTCGTAAGACTGTCCACGATCGTGAAATTGTCCTCCTATATCAGTCGGATCAATTTGTCTCCAATATATATTTAATAACTCTTCATACGGCATTTTATTTGCATCAAATGTAATTTGTACTGCCTCATAATGTCCCGTCGTTTCTGAACATACTTCTTTATATGTTGGACTCTCTTTATAACCACCTGTATAACCAGAAACAACCTTTATAATTCCTTCCATCTCTTCAAATGGCGAAACCATACACCAGAAGCACCCTCCAGCAAATGTAGCTAAATCTACCTTTTCATTTACAGCCATTATTTCACCCCTATTCTATCTTCTGCTTACAGTATGGCATAAAAAACATCATGTTATAAAAGAAAAAGCATCGAACATCGATGCTTTTTCTTTACTTCACCTTATTTTTTCTGGCTTCATTCTCTATTTCATCACTTGTCACATCTAAGACATCTAATAAGAAAATGAAGATTGGAATACCGATAATTAATCCCCATACACCTAAGAAGTGTTCTGAGAAGATTAATACCATAAATGTATAGAAAATCGGTAAGTTTGTTTTTTGCGACATGAACTTCGGGTTTAACACGTAACTTTCAAGCGCATGAATTACTGTTACGATAATTAAAATATAAACAACGTACATAATACCGCCAATATTGTAAGCAATCATACAAAGCGGGAATAACGAAATGATAACCCCAGCTACCGGAATTAAACCGAGTAAGAAGATCATTAACGCTAAACCTAATAATTGCGGGAATCCTAATATCCATAGTGCAATAACGGATAAAACACAGTTAACAACTGCAATTAAAAATTGTGCTTCGATTACTTTTCCGAATGAACGTGCAAATTTCTTACCGAAGTACTCAATTTCAGTATAGAAAATTGCAAGTCGGCTTTCTTTAAATTTTGCAGTAAAAGCAACGATCCGAGCTTTCTCCAATAAGAAAAATAAACTTAAAATTAAAGAAAGTAACACTTGAAGGCCAAATTTCCCAACATTCGTAATCGATTTATACAAAATGTCAACGCCTTGTCCTACATATTTCGAAAGTTCCATATGATTGACAGCATTAACTGCATACTTAATTAATTCACTATCCGGTGGGTTTCTTAAAAATACGTTAAATTGATAAATCAATTGTGAAATTTGTATCGTTAATACTGGTAAATATTTAAATAGCGTAATAGCAATTCCACCAATTAACATTACATATAGAAACGCTATAATAATTTTTCGGTTAATGGGCATGAAATGATCTAATTTGCGAGAAATAAACTTTTGGAATCGATCCATTAAATATGTGAGAATAAACGTAATTAAAATTAAATTCAACATACTTTGCAGCCCGTATAACACGAGAGCAAGTATTACTAATACGAGAAACCTCTGAAATCCTTTGCTTTGAAACAGGTTTTTTATTTGCATAATCGACGAGTACTCTCTCCTGTCCTATAAAGTAAAACGTTAATAAGTAGATTTTTTCTCTCTTCTCTACCTTTAATTATTCATTCATATAAAGATTTTTATAAGCTTATTATAGGTCTCTCTTAGCAGATCCTATAGTAGCTTACTTCTTATTTTACAATACAATGACCTAATTCAAAACGTATTCTACACAGTATTAATGAAGATTTAAGGAAACTTACATTTTATTAACATAGGTCTTACCACTACTGTAACATAAAAAGCAAGCTATCAGTAGAAATCTGTCCTACAAATAGCTTGCTTTTCTCGTTTTTTTAAGTAAGTTTTACTATCCAATGAATGGCATAAACATCGGTATGACAACTACAGTTACAACCCCAACTACTGTTACAGCAATACTTGCCATAGCTGCCTCTACTTCACCCATTTCAATTCCTACTGCCACTCCTAATGCGTGACCTGCTGTTCCAAGTGCTAAACCTTTTGCAATTGGATGTTTTACTCTAAATGTTTTTAAGAATAATGCTCCTAATGCGTATACAATAACTGCATTAAAAATAACTGCAAACGATGTAATTGCTGGTATACCACCAATACTTTCAGAGATTGGTAATGCAATTGCTGTTGTTGCTGCTTGTGGTAACATTGAATTCATTACTGCTGTATCTAAACCAATTGCTTTTGCAACAATAAACACGACAATTACTGAGCAAATAGATCCAACCACGATAGCCGATAAAATTTGCCACCAATATTTTTTTAACTTATCCACTTGTTTATATAATGGAATTGCAAACGCGATTGTTGCTGGTTCTAAGAAGAAGCTAATCATTTTTCCGCCAGTATTATATTCTTCAAAAGTAAAGTTACCTACTTTTAGAAAGACAATCCCTAATACCATCGCTACGAATAATGGTGTGAATAAGAAGAATCCTTTTGAATGCTTAAATAATAATGTTCCGATTCCGTATGCGATTAATGAAACGACGATTCCGAAATATGGAGTCATTGTGCTTGCCATGTTCATTCCCTCCTAGCAATATATACTAAATTGGTTACGCAACTTTTCCGTGCTTGCGTCCTTTATTTACTACTTTCAATTCTTTCGTATCTTCTATTTCTTTATCGTCTTTTCCTAAAATAAATTGTGCAAATAATCCTGTTACAGCGAGTAAAATAATTGTTGCGACAACAATTACAGTTAAAATTTGTACAAAATATTGTCCCATTACACCGAGAGAATTAATAACCGAAATACCTGATGGAACGAAAAGGAATCCGATAATACCTGTTAAAGCCGTTCCGAGTGATTCAACTTGTTCCAATTTAATAACTTTTAAACATAATAGGCTAAATAAAATAACTAATCCGATCACCGATGAAGGCATCGGAATTGGTAAATGCGTTGCAATAATATTAGAAACTAACATAATAGCTGAAAATATGAATGCTTGTGATAAGAAACTATATACTTTTTTCGTACTCATTTTGGCCACCTCTTTCGATTTGGTACCTTTATTGTATAAGATAAAAACAAGGCTGTAAGCGTTTGCATAGCGGAACGTCAAATATACAAAATTAGTTACAAAAATAGGCAGATGAAATGCAAAAAGCTACTTCTTAAATACGAAGTAGCTTTTTGAGTTCTTTTGCATATGTACGGCTAACAGGTACTTTTGATCCTTCTTTCATAATTAAATTATATGTAGAATTGAACCATGGTTGTATTTCCGTAATATGATTAATATTTGCAATAAAACTGCGATGGACACGCATAAAACTTGCTTGTGGCAACTTCTTTTCCAAAATTACAAGTGTATCGTGTGTTACATACGTTTCTCTCATTGTTTTTACTGTCACTTTTCCATCCACAAGTCCTACATATATAATATCTTCAATATTCACAAGTACAATCGATTCCTCAATTGGTAATGCTAATTTATGCATCTCGGTCGTTACGTCTACACTCTTTACCTCTTGATTTGTTTCTAATTTTATTTGTTTTTGCTTTTTATATTTCTTTAATGTCTGTACGATACGTTCTTCATCAAATGGTTTTAAAATGTAGTCTAACGCGTCTACTTCAAATGCTTGCAGCGCATATTGATCATAGGCAGTAGCAAACACAATTGCAGGGGGATTTTTCATCTTCTTTAATATATTTGCGATTTCAAATCCGTTATCATCAGATAGCTGAATGTCTAGGAAAACAATATCTGGTTTGTTTTTCATTAATTCCTCTAATGCATCCTCTACACAATCCGCCTCACCAATTATCTCTACTTCTTTCGTTTGCTCTAATAAATACTTCAATTCATCACGTGCTAACATTTCATCGTCAACTACTAATACTTTTAACACTCCGTTCTTCCTCCCCTATTTTTTTAGGAATAACAAAAGTAATCTCTGTCCCCTCATTTAATTCACTTTCAATTTGAAGCATTGTCTCTTTCCCAAATAACCCGATAAGTCGTTCATTAATATTATATAAAGCTGTTCCAGTCCCCTTCTTTGACGACACTACCATTTTTCCTAATTGTTCTAAGCGTTCTTCCTCAATTCCTTGTCCATTATCTTTTACTTCGAAGTGAACCATGCCCCCTTTTTCAAAAACATGCACTTCTACTTCGCATACTGGCTGTTTCTTCGGAAAACCATGTCGCAACGCATTTTCAACCAACAGTTGAAGAACAAATGGTGGTACTAATGTTGTCTTTAACTCTTCCTCAATATACATCTTTACTTCATACTTATTTGGGAATCTTGCTTGTTCTAGTGATAGGTATGCCTGTACATGGTTTAATTCTTGTTCTAGTGGAATCAACAACTGACGTGCCCCTTGCAAATTACAACGGAAATACACGCTAAGCTGCAATAATAACTTCCTTGCCTTTTCTACATCTGTTCGGCATAAAGCTGATACGGTATTAATCGCATTAAATAAAAAATGCGGATTGATTTGTGCTTGTAACGCTTTTATTTCGGCATCTTGCAATAACTTACTTTGTAACTCTGCTTCACCTAACTCAAGCTGCGTGGAAAATATTTTTGCTAATCCTTCTGCAAGTTCCTCTTCAACACGACTTAACTGGTTAGGGTTCTTGAAATACAGTTTTAATGTCCCTATCGTATTTTCATGTGAAGTTAATGGAATAACAATAGCTGCTTGCAAAGGACAGCCTTCATGTTGGCAATTAATAACCTCACGTGATTTCGCTTTCATTATTTTCCCTGTATGTAAAACCTCTTTCGATAAACCTGTTATTAAACTGTGTGAAGGAATATGATGATCTGATGCCAATCCAACGTGAGCTAATATTTTCTCTGTATCTGTTAAGGATACCGCATCCGTTCCCGTAAAACGGTGAATAATTTGTGCCACATGTTTACAAGACTCTTCTGTTAATCCCCTGCGAAAATATGGTAATGTCTTATCAGCAATTCGTAATACTTTATGCGTTTGCAGAGCTTTCGCGTTTTCTTCCTGACGCAAAATAGCTTGTATCATTGAAAGTAAAATAAAACTTCCGAAACTATTTACAAGGATCATTGGTATCGCAATTGTTTTCACGATACTAGTTCCATCCTCTACGACTAATAGGATCATAATCATTTCTAAAGAAACAATAAACACGCTTAAAATCGCTGAAAATTTAGGCGTAATTGCACGATTATATTTTTTGAAAATGTGTCCAATATACCCAGTTATAACACCTGCTAAAATTGAAGAGATTGCACAACTTAGCGCTGTCGTCCCGCCAAGCATATAACGGTGAATACCAGCAATCGATCCTACTCCAATTCCGACGATAGGACCACCAAGCAATCCACTAATTCCAACACCCATAATACGTGTATTCGCAATTGTACTAGATGACGAAACACCTTGTAGCCAATTTTCATTCATAATTGTATTCCCCGCAATTTCAATTCCCGTGTAATTGCTGACAATTGTAAACACTGAAAAAATACAAATAAGCTTAAGCTTATCTACATACCCATCTTGTCTATGAAGAAGGCGCCTGAACGTTCTAATATGAGAAAGTAAAAATCCTAAAATAACAATAAGTCCGACACGTTCAATCATCATAAGTACTAAATTTAGCATCTGTGATTCATTCCTTTTTATATGAGTTAGTTTTATTATGGGAAAATAATGAAGTGGGCGTCAAGAAGAATGCAATATCTTTTGAAATATTTTACACATAACTATCCCCTCTTTATTTGACAACCTAATAGAAGAGTGCTAAAAATAAAGTAATATAATACAGTCCTTTAACCCAACCCCGTGAGGTTGAGAAGGAAGTCGGAATATACTATACGTATGGTCTTTTTTAGAGATACGTATGCTTTTTTGGCCTTCTCATCATATCAGGTGAGAAGGCCTTTTGTTATTCTTCCGTAGCGACTGTAGGAGAAAATAGGGAGGAGTAATGATGAACGTTACTACTGATGTACAATCAACAACAGAGGAAACGAAGGAGAAAAGATATAAAACATTGTTTGGTTCTGCGCTAGGATATGCAGCAGAAGGTTTAGATATGTTGCTCTTATCTTTCGTACTGGTCTACATTTTAAAAGAATTTCATTTGAGCCCTGTTGAAGGTGGAAACTTGACATTAGCTACCACAATAGGAATGCTAATCGGGTCTTATTTATTTGGATTTATTGCTGATTTATTTGGGCGTATCCGTACGATGGCCTTCACAATCTTACTATTTTCACTCGCAACAGCACTTATTTATTTCGCAACAGATTATTGGCAATTATTAATTCTTCGCTTTTTAGTTGGAATGGGAGTTGGTGGTGAATTCGGGATTGGAATGGCCATCGTAACTGAAACATGGTCTAAAGAAATGCGCGCTAAGGCGACATCCGTTGTTGCACTTGGATGGCAATTTGGCGTACTAGTCGCTTCACTCCTTCCAGCATTTATCGTCCCGCATTTCGGATGGAGAGCTGTTTTCTTATTTGGACTCATTCCCGCTTTATTAGCTGTTTACGTCCGCAAAAGTTTAAGTGAACCGAAAATATGGGAACAAAAACAACGATACAAAAAAGAATTGTTACAAAAAGAAGCTGAAGGTAATTTAACAACTACCGAGGCAGAACAACTAAAGCAAATGAAAAAGTTCCCACTTCGAAAGTTATTTGCCAATAAAAAAGTAACGATAACAACAATCGGTCTTATTATTATGTCATTCATCCAGAACTTCGGATATTATGGAATTTTCACATGGATGCCAACTATTTTAGCGAATAAATATAACTACACATTAGCAAAAGCGAGCGGTTGGATGTTCATCTCTACAATTGGCATGCTAATTGGAATTGCAACTTTTGGTATTCTAGCTGATAAAATTGGTCGCCGTAAAACTTTTACAATCTATTATGTCGGTGGTACTATATACTGTCTCATTTACTTCTTCTTATTCACAGACTCAACATTATTGTTATGGGGAAGTGCATTGCTTGGATTCTTTGCCAATGGCATGATGGGAGGATTCGGGGCAGTTTTAGCCGAAAACTATCCTGCTGAAGCTCGCTCTACAGCAGAAAACTTTATTTTCGGTACAGGACGTGGTTTAGCTGGATTTGGGCCTGTTATTATCGGCTTACTTGCTGCAGGTGGTAATTTAATGGGAGCATTATCTCTCATCTTCATTATCTATCCAATCGGTTTAGTTACAATGCTATTATGTGTCCCAGAGACGAAAGATAAAGTATTAGAATAGATTGAAAATGTACAGAGTATGAACAGTAGTTAAATAAATAGCAAAGAGGAAGCATCTCAAATGAAATGCTTCCTCTTCTTATATAAATACAATTATTTATTTTGATTTACTAGCTTTTTGGAACAAGAAGCTAGTTTTATCTTCTTCTTTTACAATACCTTGTTTTAACGCTAATTCCCCTGCGACTTTAGGCGCTAGCCATAGCATCGGGAATAACAGAATAGATACAGGAACAGCCGTCACTACAATGAAGGATTGTAAGGCGTTAATACTTCCCTCACCCATATATAAAAGAATCGCCGCAACTGCGCCCATAATAAGCGACCAAAAAACTCGCAAACTAATTCTAGGATCTCCATCTCCAGTCACTGCCATTGAAATTGAATAAGCCATTGAATCTCCTGTTGTCACTACAAATAAAATTGTTAATAAAAGAAATGCAGGTCCAATAATATTAGATAGTGGCAGTTGCTCTGTAATTGCAATCATAGCCGCTGGCATGCCAGATTCACTTAATGCCACCGAGATAGAACCAGGATTCATTAACTCATAAAACACACCTGATCCCCCTAGTATAGTAAACCAAAATGTTGTAATAATAGGCGCAATAATTCCAATTGCAACGATGATTTCTCGGATTGTTCTTCCTCTTGAAATTCGGCTCACTAAAATTGCCATCATCGGTCCATATCCAATAAACCATCCCCAGAAAAAGATTGTCCACGATCCTAACCAAGCTGTATCACCACGATATGTGCTCATTGGAATAAATTCATTTATATAAAATCCAAACGAAGACACAAATGAATCGATAATAAATCCACCTGGTCCAAATAGTAATACAAATAGCATTAATAGAACTGCTAACCTAACATTTAAATTACTTATAATTTGAATCCCTTTATCAATTCCCGTTACCGCAGATATAGTAGAAACAGCTACTACACAAACAATAATAGCTAATTGAGTAGTAAACACATCAGGAATGTTAAACAATGCTTGTAACCCATAACTTGCTTGTAGTCCTAAAAATCCGATTGGACCAATCGTCCCTGCAGCTACCGCAATAATGGCAAATACATCGATCATTGTTCCAAGCCAACTCTTTCGCAATCTCTCCCCAAAGATAGGATATAAAAGCGTTCGAGGTTTTAACGGCATATCTTTATGATAATGCCCGTACATCATAACTACCGCACTAATTGTACCTAAAATCGTCCAAGCCAGGAAACCCCAGTGCATATAACTTTGTGCTAAAGCAGGCATTACCGCTTCTTGCGTCCCAGCAGTTATACCTTCATGTATTGGTGGCACCGTCATCAAATGGTACATCGGCTCTGCGGCTGCCCAAAAAACGCCACCTCCAGCAAGTAATGTAGACATAATAATAGCGAGCCATTTTGTCGTACTAATCTCAGGTTTTTCTAGCCCCCCAAGTTTAACTCTCCCATATTTCGAAAATGCCATACACATTGCAACAACAAATGTACCAATTAATAAAACTTGCCAAAAGGCACCAAAATATTTAATTGAAGCTGCAAAACTGCTATTAATGACTCCCTCTACGTAACTTTTATTTAAAATAACTGCAATTACAAATAATAAAAGTGAGCCACCACTAATAAGAAATACAGGCCAATCCGTTTTTCGACTCTTCATTCTCATTTACACTTCCTCCTTCCTCAGCAATCTAAAAAAACAACTTTATTATGTTTTATTGTTTACATCCAAAACACAATGATTATATAAGCATAATAATTCATCAATTTTCTACACACTTATGTTGTCCCTAAAAATATGCTAAATCCCTTATTTAAAAGAAATTTTCTATTCCTATTACATAAAAAAGCAAAACAAAAGACCTTATATTTCTATAAGGTCTTCGAAACAGAAATTTGATTATAACATAAGGAACTCCTTGGTTCAAAAAGCTCCTTCCAAAAATAACCGAGAGTAAAGGCTTCCATTTGCTACGTAACAGTAATTAAAAAAAATTATAATTTGCATAAAAAAACTATACTAGCTATTATTTATGAAAGAAATTTGGCTTCAAAATTTCATTTGGATACGGTTTATGATAAATATGAGTGGTAGCTGGCGACAACGGTGGAATGAGCCATACCCAATTACCTGTTACAACCCGTCCACATGCCGCTTCCTGCTTCTCAAATTGTTGAAATTGTTGCGCAGCTGTATGGTGATCCACAATACTAACTCCTTGTTTTTTAAAAGAATGTAAAACAGCCACGTTTAATTCAATTAGCGCCTTGTCTTTCCATAACGTACCGTTTCTCGATGTATCGAGCTTCATCATCTCCGCAACAGCCGGCAGTAAATTATAACGATCATGATCCGCTAAGTTACGAGCCCCAATCTCCGTCCCCATATACCATCCATTGAACGGAGCGGCTGTATAGGAAATACCGCCAATTTCTAAGCGCATATCTGAAATCATTGGAACCCCATACCATTTTGCTCCTAAAGATGAGATTGGGTACTCTGGATGTTCAATTGGTACCTCTTTCACTTCTTTTTTTGGAATTTCTTTATATACAGGTTCTTTTCCATCGACAGAAAAAACAAGTGGCAATACATCGAAATTCGTACCTTCTCCTCGCCAGCCAAGTTCCTGGCAAAAATCCGTAAACGCAGTGGAATGAGAGTCACCAATCACTCCCATTTCTGTTTTATACCCTGCATACCGAATCAATTGGTGATTATAAATTCGTATATTATTTTCTTCACCTTGATATTGCTTAAAAATTGTAATTGTCGGTTTAACTTTCCCATCGTTCGTTGCATATTTAATATGATGAATTAATGCGTTGTATACACCTTCCTCATCATTTACTTCACGTGCATCTAATATGTGCATCTTACTCCAAAATAGTCTTCCGATACATCGATTACTATTGCGCCATGCCATTCGTGATCCATGAACAAGTTCTTCAAATGTATGCTCATACGTCCCCGTCTTCTCTATCTCAACTTGAATTTCTTTTATTCTCTCTTCTATGAAGAGTTCTTTATTAAGCTCTTTATAGCAAACCGTAATAAAATGACTCGCTTCCTCTATTAATTGTTTCGTTTTACTCATAAACGATCTCCTTCTATTTCAACAAAACGTTACTACTTTACAGTATAAGCAAAAAGAATAAGAGTCACAAATGAAAGTCGAAGTGTTACTTTTATTGTAATATTTTTCAGAAAATTAAAGAGATTACTATTGACTTGTATAAAAAATAGGTGTATTTTTGACTCAGGTAAATTATTTTTACCTAGACCAACTTTTTAATGAGAAAGGAGGGAATGTTATGTCTTCATTTCAATTGCCAAAGCTTTCATATGACTATGATGAACTAGAGCCATATATCGATAGCAACACGCTTTCCATTCATCACGGAAAGCACCATGCGACATACGTAAATAACTTGAATGCCGCTTTAGAAAACTATACGGAATTACATAATAAATCTTTAGAAGAGTTACTATGTAATTTAGAAACTTTACCAAAAGAAATTGTTACAGCTGTCAGAAATAACGGTGGTGGTCACTATTGTCATAGTCTTTTTTGGGAAGTAATGAGCCCGCGAGGTGGCAGTGAGCCTAATGGAGACGTTGCAAAAGTAATTGATTATTATTTCAATACCTTTGACAACTTAAAAGATCAACTTTCCAAAGCAGCTATTAGTCGTTTTGGAAGTGGCTATGGATGGCTTGTTCTGGACGGTGAGGAACTTTCCGTTATGAGTACACCCAATCAAGATACACCTTTGCAAGAAGGTAAAATTCCATTACTCGTCATCGATGTATGGGAACATGCCTATTATTTAAAGTATCAAAATCGGCGTCCAGAATTTGTTACCAACTGGTGGCATACAGTGAACTGGGACCAGGTAAATGAAAAGTATTTACAAGCAATGCGATCACAAAAACATTAGTCGTGCGTATAAGGTAAGTTTGGTAATGTACAATTAGTATTGTCGAAATCCTCCAGAATCCCCCGGATTGCCACCGGGGGATTTATGATTATTTCATTGCATGTATGTAATAACGTAATACTTGTTCTATTTCTATTTTCAATTCTCGGAACGGGAATCCTAATTCACTAGCTTTTCCATTATGTAATGTACAATTAATCACTTCATTATAAGGTGCTACATTATCTCCTACTTCTTGAACGAGTGCTTTTATTCCCGTATTTTCTTCTATGAAATGAATAACTTCTCGAGTAGAAACTACCCCGTTGCTACAAGCATTAATTGGCCCTTCTATGTCCTTCATCCCGCACCAAGCTAAAAATTCTCCTGCTTCTTTTTCATGTATAAATGATAACTCTCCATCTAGATCATTCACGGCGACAGGTTCTTGCTTCACAATATGTTCAACGTAAAATTGTAACCTTTTCGTATAATCGTTTTCTCCAATAACAACTGGAAAACGTACTGCAACAACTGGGAATGTTGCTTGTTGAAATACAGCAGCTTCAGCTAGTCGCTTGCCTTCACCATAAGTAAAATCCTTCCTATCTCCATACGTAATGGCATACTCGTACGGATTAAAGTTCTCTTCTAATAAGCCTAGTGCTGGCTCGTAAACAGCCATTGAAGATGTCATAATGTATTTCTTCGTTTTTCCTCGTAACACTCCACATACTATCTTCGCCGCATTCGAGCTATAGCATAAATTATCGTATACGATATCATAACTTTTATCTTTTAGACGCTCAGCTAGTTGTTTTTCGTCTTCTCTATCTACAATCAATCTGTTTACTACACTTCCAAAAGAATCTTCAGTAATGCCTCTCGTCGCAATTGTTACATCGTGTCCAGCTTGCAAAAGTGCTTCTACTAAATGTTTACCAAAAAATCTTGTTCCCCCTAGCACCAATACTTTTTTCAAATTCATCATCCCCATTTTGATAAATTGTAAAATACTACCTCTCTATTATAAATGCTAATATAGAAAAAGCATGGAATTCGTTTAACGATTCCATGCTTTTCTACAGAAAATATATTAACGTACTCGATATTTATAAATACAATAACAGAAGTATAAAATAGAAATTACGGATACATAAACCCATAGTTCATATACGAATCCCTCTCCCCATACTCCCATAAAATAAAAGAGTGAAGGCAACGTCAATGTTACCCATGATTGTACGAAGGCAATTCTTCCAAGATATTGATTGATATTCTTCTTTTGTGTATTTAATACAAAGAATAAATACCAAAGTAATGCCCACATAAACCACGTTAATGCATTAACAACATCGTGAAATTGAACAAATGAAACAACCATATAGAATAAAGCAATAATTGCTACCCAAATACAAAACCAACCTAAACCGCTACTATCCATTCCTTTTATAAAGGTAACACCTACATATAAATAGGTTAATCCAAATAAGAAAGTAGCTGCATATGAATACACTGTCCAATTACTTTGGTCAGAAATCATGATCAAATAGAACGGAATAATAATTTGTAGTGCACCCACAAATAAATTAAAAACACCCGCACTTTTCATCTCTGCTTTCCCTAATATAACAAGACTATTTAAAAATAAAGCTGCACCCGAAAGTAATAATCCTACGTACCCCATATATCCTCATGTGAAAACCTTACATTTTCACACTGTACCCTCCCCGTCTTGTAAAAATTATATTATTCCTTATTCTCCTTCTTACTTACAACTACATACGAAGTTTTTTCGAAAATAAGTCAGACTTCCTACCTTAAAAAACAATAGAAAAACCCTTTTCATACATTTTATACAGTAATGATGTCAATCAAAATATATCACGCAATAAAAACGCTTTCAATAATACGTAATTCAAGCAAAAAGCTAACAAGATTATTTGATTATAAACGCACTTTAACAATGATACAAGTATTGGAATACTTTTCAATAGAACCGGTTGCTATTCAAATGCTATGGTCAGTAATATTTTATTACATTCTCTTTCCTAAATTGAACATATTACTGACCTCAAGCAACATAATAAAGAAAACAATTTATTATATACATAAAATATCCTACAAATTAATAAGAGAATGCTTTACTAACTACCTTAAATCATTTGATAGCCGTTTTTATTATTTACCTGCCATCTCCAAGAATCTACACACATCTCTTCTAACCCATATTCTGCTTCCCATCCTAATTCTCGTTTCGCTTTAGATACATCAGCAAAACATACTGCTACATCACCAGGACGACGCCCTATCACTTTATAAGGTATTTTTTTACCTGAAACCTCCTCAAAAGCCTTTATCATCTCTAACACACTATACCCTTTACCTGTGCCAAGATTATATGCCTCTATTCCTTTCGTCTCAAGTACTTTCTCAAGTGCCTTTACATGTCCTTTTGCAAGGTCAACAACGTGAATATAATCACGGACACCTGTCCCGTCTTTTGTTGGATAGTCGTTTCCGAATATATTTAGTTCCTTTAATTTACCTACCGCCACCTGCGTTACATATGGCATTAAATTATTCGGAATCCCATTTGGATCTTCTCCAATACGACCACTTTTATGTGCTCCGAAGGGATTGAAATAACGAAGTAACGCAATACTCCATTCATCATCAGCTTTTGCCACATCACGCATAATTTGCTCAATCATTAATTTTGTTTGCCCATATGGATTTGTCACACTTAGTGGAAATTCTTCTGTAATTGGTGACGTTTTTGGAATTCCATATACAGTTGCAGATGAACTAAAAATAAACTTTTTAACATGATGTTTCTGCATCACATCACATAGTACGATTGTACTTATTATATTATTATAATAATATGTTAGAGGAATTGTAGTCGATTCCCCAACTGCTTTAAATCCAGCAAAATGTATAACCGCTTCAATATTATTTTCCAAAAAAATCTCATTCATTTTTTCACGATTTAAAACACTTTCTTTATAAAATTCAAATTGTTTTCCTGTTATTTCTTTTACTCGATTTAAGGACTCGATTGAACTATTTGAAAGATTATCTACGACTATAATTTTATAATTATTATTTAATAATTCTATACACGTATGACTACCAATATATCCTGCTCCACCTGTTATAAGTATCGCCATATATATAGTCCCCCACTTATTATTAATTATAAAATTTTATAACCTCAATACAAATCTATCCTACCACAAAAGACTGATAATTTAGAATATTTATTTCGAATTATTATTTATATAAAAAAGAGCCGCATAACCTTTACGTTATGCAACTCTTTAACATACATATGTGTCTATATCTTTATTTATTAATCAAGAAAAAATAAAAATCACTCGGAAATTTCATCTTGTTAAATTACGTAGCAATATACACTTAAAAAGTGGGCAAGGCTTCCCAATAACACGAACACGTGAAAAATTTCATGATGCCCCATATGTTTAAACTCTAACCATTTTGGCTTTGTTCCATAAATAAATCCACCGATTGTATAAAGAATGCCTCCAAGCACTAGAAGCACGATACCTCCTGCACTTAAGTTAGCAGCTAACGGTGCAAAGAACAGAACAATTAACCAGCCCATTGTAATATAAATTGCTGTTGATAACCATCTCGGGCAACTAAACCAAAACATTTTAAAAACAATACCACAAATGGCAGTTGCATAAACTAAACAAAATAATAATAAACCGTTTGCGGAATGTAATGTAATTAAACAAAATGGTGCATATGTACCTGCAATCAATATAAAAATCATAGAGTGATCAAGCTTCCGAAAGAAATAAATAACACGTTCACTGGCTACAACACTATGATATACAGCTGATGCTGTATACAGAACCATCATTCCGATACCAAACAAAATAACAGCTGTAATTGCCGCAAAAGATGGCATCTTAATAGAAACTTTTACAAGCATAGCTAATAATGCAATAAATGATAATACAGCTCCTCCCAAGTGGGTAAAAGCATTAACTGGTTCTCTTACATAAGCATTCATATATACACCCCTCATATAATTACATGTAGTTTCAATAACTACATGTAATTATATACGTATTATTATTAGAGGTCAACATTTACAATTCATTTGTTTCGTAATACCATATTTAGAGATAAACTAAACATTATGCTCCACTAAGTTATAAAAGTGAGGGGTTCTACGTGGAAAATATAAATAAACTGCTTGAAACATTATATTTAGAAAAAAACATTACGCTTGAGGATATTCCAAATGTCGACTTGTATGTAGACCAGGTTGTCCAATTATTTGAAAATACTTATTCGGATACAACAAGAACCGATGATGAAAAAGTATTAACAAAAACAATGATTAACAATTACGCAAAAGGGAAACTGTTTATTCCAATCAAAAATAAAAAATACTCAAAAGAGCATATGATTTTAATCAGCTTAATTTATCAATTAAAAGGAGCCCTTTCCATTAATGACATAAAAAGCTCCTTAGAAAATATAAATGAATCCTTATTAAACGATGATTCATTCGAATTAAATACATTATATAAAGATTATCTTTCTCTTACCGAAAAAAACGTCGAAAGCTTTACACAAGACGTAAATAATCTTGTTTCAGAAGTAAGTGAAATTTCTTCCTTAGAAGATCCGAATCTAGAGAAATTTTTATTACTAACATCATTTGTGTCGATGAGTAATATGTATAGGCGCTTAGCTGAGAAGTTGATTGATGATTTAAAAGAATCTTAAATAAAAAAACTATCCACCTATTATAGTGGATAGTTTTTTTGTTTACTTAATTGCCTCATGAACTTTTAATTGTTTACCTTTTATCGTTGTATTTCTCATAACCTTTAAAACAAGTGGTCCTTTTCCGTTTAATATTTCAACATACGAAACATTATCTTGTATTGTAATAATACCTATATCATCAGCAGAAACACCTTGAATTTTAGCAATTGTACCAACGAAATCTACCGCCCTAATTTTCTTTTTCTTTCCGCCATTAAAGTACAATTTCATAATTCCTTTGTTTAGGTCTGCATTTTTATCTTTCTTTATAATTGGTTTAGCATATATTTTTTCTTCAAATACTGCTTTCTCTTTTATAACTTCTTCTTTTGAAGGTGCCAGTTCCTTTGGAATTTCAAATCCGATATATTCCTCAATCTCTTCTAAAAATCTATTTTCATAAGGCGTTATAAATGTAATAGCTTTTCCATTATTACCAGCTCGTCCCGTCCTTCCAGTACGGTGTACATAGCTTTCTTTTTCTAATGGAATATCGTAATTAATAACATGTGTAATATTATCAATATCAATTCCTCTCGCAGCTACATCAGTTGCTACTAAATAACGGAACTTTCCTTTTCTAAAATCATCCATAACTTCAAAACGATCTTCCTGCACCATACCACCGTGTATTTTGTCACAAGGATAATTAACTCGTTTTAGCTGTCTATATACATGGTCTACGTTTTCTTGTGTACGACAAAAAATAATGCAACTGTCTGGATTTTCAATCATAGTTACATCCTTAAGAAGTGAAAGCTTCTCTTCTTCCCTTACTTCAAAAAGGGTATGTTCAATTTTATCTGTTGTAATCCCAGCTGCTTTAATTTCAATATGAGTTGGTGCATTCATATATGTACGGGATAACTTTTCAATATCTTCCGGTAGGGTTGCTGAAAATAGCATTGTCATTCTTTTTGTAGGTAATTCATCAATAATTGCCTCTACTTGATCGATAAAGCCCATATTTAGCATTTCATCTGCTTCATCAATCACTAAATATTTCAATCGATCTAAAGGAAGGGTCCCTTTTTCAATATGATCCAACACACGTCCTGGGGTCCCCACTACAATATGCGTCTTTTGCTTTAACTCTAATTTTTGACGTGCAAATGGAGATTTACCATAAATTGCAGCAGCTTTAATTCTTTTGAATCGCCCTATATTCGTAATATCTTCTTTCACTTGAACAGCAAGTTCCCTCGTTGGTGTTAAAACTAATGCTTGTGGTTTATTCTCTTCCCACTCTACCATTTCACAAAGTGGTATTCCGAACGAAGCCGTTTTTCCACTTCCCGTTTGCGACTTTACAACAAGATCCTTCTTTTGCAATGCAACTGGAATAACCTCTCCTTGCACTTCTGTCGGATGCTCATATCCTAAACCAGTAAGTGCTCGTCTTACTTCTTTACTTAATGCATAATTACTAAAGCTTTTTTTACTCATATATTAACCTCATTTGATTTTATATTTAACCTATTATGTTCTTCATACCTCACTTTAGACTATAGTAAGATACTATATTAATCCACTGTTTTCAATTCGTTTCAACCTAAATTTATCTAAGTATAATTTTAAAATAGGAAAAGGCAGCCTTAATAATAAGTCTGCCCTATCTATACTGTATTCATTTTTACGGAACTAATTTTTTCACAACTGGTATTCTTTGCAATACTAACGTAATTACCAGACTAAGAACAATTGTAATCGTTACATTAATAGGTATTGCCAATATTGCATGTACACGCTCATTTACCTTAGGGAAAACCATGTACAACAAGTTATTTAATAAGAAGAAGTGAAGAATATAGATTCCAAGGCTTGCTTGATTTATAAAACGGAATAACAATGGTAATTCTCTTTCTGACTTTTGGAATGCATATTTGAAAAATATAAATAATCCGATCGCCATCAGTACAACACCTGGCGCAAAATATCCATACCAAAACTGCTCTAACTGTCCATTTGCTTTTACTGTATAGTAATATGTAATAAAGAATGTACTAATAAATCCTACAAGTCCTCCAATGTAAGAAATATTCCTCCATTTTTTCGAAATATCGTAATTGGATAAATAATAACCAAGTAAGAAATACCCTACATAATTTGTAACGTAAAATAATTCAATGTTAAAGTTGATAGGATAATAATATTTCACTAAATTGACTACAACAGACGCATATAGCCATAAAATTAAAAAGTATTCTATCTCTCTTTTTTTAGCGTTCTTCACAAAGATTTTCAGTAGAGGTGTAATTAAATATATCCCTACAATCATGTATAAGAACCATAAATGTCCCCCAATAGTATCCGTTAAAAAGTGCTTTATCCCTTGCTTTAAAGATGCCGGGAAATATCCTGCATATGCTCCATATGCATAAAATATAGCGCTCCAAGCTACAAAAGGTATAATTACTTTACTTGCACGCTTCTGTAAAAATTCCCCGACTGAAATATCTTTTGTACCCTTTAACAATAACGCTCCACTAATCATTACAAAAATCGGAACACTCGCACGTGAAATCGATTCAAACAAGTTACCAGCCATCCAGCGTGATACGTTATTTGCATCTAACATAGAAACATAACCAGCAGAAACGTGAATTGTAACCACTGCGATCGTTGCTAATACACGCAACCAATCCATATATACTAAGCGCTTCATTAGCACCCCTCCTAAATTTACCTCTTTAACTTTTATTTCCCAAACATAATTTTACATCAAATAATACTATGTTTAAACACATTTTAATTACATGAACTTACAACATACGTAGCTAAACCTTAATTTTTAAATATAAACATGAAAACCTTTGACTTATGAGTGAAAATAATGTAAATTATCTTTTGGACGAACATTTTTAAACAAAATGAATAAAATATTCGTATTTTAGGGGTGTAAATGATGGAAAACGTATTCGACTATGAAGATATTCAATTAATTCCTGCAAAATGTATTGTAAACAGCCGCTCTGAATGTGATACAACTGTCACTTTAGGTAAACATAAATTTAAATTACCTGTCGTACCTGCAAATATGCAAACGATTATTGATGAAAGAATCGCAACTTATTTAGCTGAAAACAATTACTTCTATATCATGCATCGTTTCCAACCAGAGAAACGTATCTCATTCATTAGAGATATGCAATCACGTGGATTAATCGCTTCTATTAGCGTTGGTGTAAAAGAGGACGAGTATGAATTCGTACAACAATTAGCTGCTGAGCAACTTACACCTGAATACATCACGATTGATATTGCACACGGACATTCTAATGCTGTAATCAACATGATTCAACATATTAAGAAGCATTTACCAGAAAGCTTCGTTATCGCTGGAAACGTTGGGACTCCAGAAGCGGTAAGAGAATTAGAAAACGCTGGTGCTGACGCAACAAAAGTTGGTATTGGACCTGGTAAAGTTTGTATTACTAAAATTAAAACAGGTTTTGGAACTGGCGGTTGGCAACTAGCTGCACTTCGCTGGTGTGCAAAAGCTGCAAGTAAGCCAATTATCGCTGACGGTGGTATTCGTACACACGGCGACGTAGCTAAATCTATTCGATTTGGGGCGACTATGGTTATGATCGGTTCTCTATTCGCTGGTCATGAAGAGTCTCCAGGGGAAACAATCGAAAAAGACGGCAAACTTTATAAAGAGTACTTCGGTTCAGCTTCTGAATTCCAAAAAGGTGAGAAGAAAAACGTTGAAGGTAAGAAAATGTTCGTTGAGCATAAAGGTTCTTTAGAAGATACTTTAATCGAAATGGAACAAGATCTTCAATCTTCTATCTCTTACGCTGGCGGAACAAAATTAGACTCAATTCGTACTGTAGATTATGTAGTCGTGAAAAACTCTATTTTCAACGGTGATAAAGTATATTAATTTTAAATTTAACTCGAAGGACAAGCATTTTTATGCTTGTCCTTCTTTTTCATACATAGAAATGTAAATTATTTTCATTTTACTGAATTTTCTAGTATCATGTTTTTAGATACTTATAATAAGGGGGATATAACAAATGAAAAATGTAATTGAGAAACGCCATATTCGCACAGAAGTCCCTACTGAACTAACATGGGACCTCTCTGATTTATACGAATCTGATAAAGAGTGGGAAACTGCATTACGTGTATTAACAAACGATATAAAAAAACTTGATGCGTTTAAAGGACAATTACACACTAGCCCCACTACCTTATTACATTGCCTACTTTTAGAAGAAGATCTTTTAATGGAGTTAACAAAACTATACTCATATGCAAATTTAAAAGAATCCACTGATCGTACAAATCCAATTATTCAAGCGAACTCTTCCAAAATTGCTGCTTTATGGACGAAAGTACATACTGCACTGTCCTTTATCCATAATGAAATCCTCTCATTCGACGAAGGAACAATTGAAAAATATTTAGCTGAAGAAACAAAACTCGAACCTTTCCGTAAATCATTACTAGACATCCTACAAAAAAGGCCGCACACGCTCTCTCCTGAAACAGAAGAAGCTCTTGCTGCACTTGGCGAAGTACATAGTTCTCCATACAAAATTTACGGTATGACTAAATTAGCCGATATGGATTTTACCTCCATACAAGACGAAAAAGGAAACGAACTCCCTGTATCATTTTCATTATTTGAAAGCAAATATGAGTTCTCTCCAAGCGTAGACATACGTAGAAAAGCATACTCATCATTTGTTTCCACCTTAAAACGATATAAGAATACAGTGGCAACAACATATGCTACTGAAGTAAAAAAACAAGTAACACTCTCTCGTTTACGCAAATTTGAATCTGTTACTCATATGCTTTTAGAACCTCAAAAAGTTCCACTTGAAATGTATAACAATCAACTTGATATTATTTATAAAGAATTAGCGCCTCATATGCGCCGTTTTGCAGATTTAAAAAAGAAAGTATTAGGACTCGATCAAATGCTGTTCTGCGACTTACATGCACCTTTAGATACCGAATTTAATCCAACCATCACATACAAGGAGGCTGGTAAATTAATTCAAGATTCTTTAAAGGTATTAGGCGATGAATATAGTTCCATTATCGAAAAAGGATTCAAAGAAAGATGGGTTGATCTTGCAGATAACGTAGGCAAATCCACCGGAGCATTTTGTTCAAGCCCATATGGTTCTCATCCATACATTTTAATTACATGGCAAAATACGATGCGTGGATGCTTCACATTAGCACATGAATTTGGCCATGCTGGTCATTTTTATTTAGCAAATAAAAACCAGCGTATTATGAATGTACGTCCATCTATGTACTTTGTTGAAGCACCATCTACAATGAATGAATTACTATTAGCCCAGCATTTATTAGCGACTACTGACGACAAGAGAATGCGCAGATGGGTGATTCTGCAACTACTTGGCACATATTATCATAACTTTGTTACTCACTTACTTGAGGGAGAATATCAAAGAAGAGTATATACCCTAGCAGAAGAAGGAGAAGCACTTACAGCTACAACTTTAACTGAAATAAAAACAAATGTACTTTCGACATTCTGGGGAAATTCTGTAGAAATTGACGAAGGTGCTGGCTTAACTTGGATGCGCCAACCTCATTATTATATGGGCTTATATTCTTACACCTATTCCGCAGGCCTCACTGCATCTACTGCGGTAGCCCAAATGATTAAAGAGGAAGGGCAACCTGCCGTTGATCGCTGGTTAGATGTACTTCGCGCTGGTGGTACGATGAAACCACTTGAATTAATGAAGCATGCCGGAGTAGATATGTCAAAACCAGATGCAATCCGCAGGGCTGTTTCTTACGTCGGTTCCTTAATTGATGAATTGGAACGTTCTTATCAAGAATAAAAAAAAGCCCTCACTTTATGAGGGCTTTTTTCATATTTATTTTCCAAATCTTTTACGGTATCCACATTTCCTGCATAGCTCTTCGACTGCAACTCTTTTCGAAAATCCATCGACAATGTTTGTTGCTCTTTCACCTTCTATAATATTAGAAAATGAGTCATTATTAATATTCCCAAGGTTAATAATCCCTTCACCATCTAAACAGCAAGGAATAACCGTTCCGTTCGCTAAAATACCCGCTTGATTTCGAAGACCATGACAGAATCCTTTTCCATCATCCTCTTCTTCATGTAATGCTGGCCACTGGAATTCATAGTCTTGATTAATAAAGACGCGTTCTGCAATTTTTATACCTTTTCCTGGTGTAAGCTTCTCTTCGATTTGATAAGAGAGACCAAACTCATTTTCAATGATGGATAATAAATCTCTATTTTTCTGGATTTCAGCATTTGTTTTATTATCCTGAGTTAAATTCCATAACCGTAGTGAAACAATTAAATCCGATTGACTTGTCGCCTCTCTAATGAAGGAAAGTATACTCCTTACATAACCTTCTTTATCTTGCGAACCTGGATGCCCATCAAAACTGTGCAGTGAAAAATTCATTTGTCTTAAAGCAGGCTTATTTAACAGTCTATGCCTTCTCTTATTAATTAACGTTCCGTTCGTTGTAATATTAACTTTAAACCCTTTTTCATGGCTCAAATCTAACAGTTGATCTATTTTTGGATGGAGCAATGGCTCACCCTTCACGTGCAAATAAATGTAGTCTGTGTGAGGTTTAATTTGGTCTAATCTTTTAGCAAAATCCTCCACAGAAATGAATTGCTTCTGCCTTTCCGTCGGCGGACAAAAGCTGCACGCAAGATTACATACACTCGTAATCTCCAAGTAAAACTTTTTAAACTTCTTCACCTTTAATTCCTCACTTCTATGACTACTTATACTTTTTCCTCTTCATATTACAACACACTTTTTTATAAATAGAAACATACTTATTTTAGGAAACCTTCGTACTACCTATTAATATTTAAAAGACCATCGGTGGTTTTTGCCCAATGGTCTTTTTTACTCTTTTTATATACAAAAAGTAATTTTATTTATGATACGGTTCCCCACGATTAATACGAAACGCTCTATACACTTGCTCAAGCAATACTAATCGCATTAATTGGTGTGGTAATGTCATCTTTGAAAAAGAAAGAGATTCGTTTGAACGCTTCATTACTTCTGAACTTAGTCCAAGTGATCCACCTATTACAAATGCAACTTTACTCTTTCCATATGTAGCAAGACGATCTAAGCTTACTGCAAATTCTTCTGATGATTTTTGTTTTCCTTCTATTGCTAACGCAATGACATGTGTATCGTCAGAAATTTTATCCAGTATACGTATACCTTCTTTTTCTTTTACAATTAACATTTCTGCTTCACTTAAATTTTCTGGCGCCTTTTCATCTGGCAATTCAATTACTTCTACTTTTGCGTATGCAGATAATCGTTTTAAGTATTCTGCTATACCTTGTTTTAAATATTTTTCTTTTAATTTCCCAATTGAAATAATCGAGATATTCACACTCATTCCCCACCTTACAAACATGTTATCCACATAACTTATCCACATATCCACAATTGTTACCCACATATTGTGTGAGAATCTGTGTTCGATACAACATATGTCGCCTCGTTTTGACAAAATTCACATGTTTTTTTCTCTTTTTCTGAGTTATCCACATTGTTGATAACCGGTGCAACTTCACACTCATCCACAATAATATCTAAAGCTAATTCAACATGTTCTAAACAACAAGGTAAATTCATATTCTTCACCTCACTTTTCTACAATAGAAAACAGGAGGTAGGCCCTCCTGTTTTTAATACTTTTGAATGCCTAGTTTAACCGTTGTTGTTGCTCGTTTTGTACCACGATAAAACGTAAGAGTCATTTTATCATTAATTTTTTTATCATATAAGGCCGTACGGAATCCAATAATATCGCGAACCGGTTTTCCATCTACTGCTACAATCACATCGTGTTCTCGTAAACCAGCATCTACACCTGGCGAAGGACTTTTCACATCTAAAATGCAAACTCCCTCTGTTACATTGCTTGGTAAATGCAATGTTTTTGACCAATGGTAATTTGGAATCTCATTTAACGATCTAAGTTCAATTCCAACATACGGTCTCCTTACTTTTCCATACTTCTCTAATTCATTCATAATTGGAACAGCTCTAGTAACTGGAATAGCTAGTCCAATTCCTTCTACTTCTTTTGCTGCAATTTTCATTGAGTTAATGCCAATTAATTGACCTGCCGCATTTACAAGCGCACCACCACTATTACCTGGATTAATTGCTGCGTCTGTTTGCAATACTTCTACTTGCCAATCGTAATGTCCATCTTGATCCAAATCTACAGGAACAATACGTTCCTTAGCTGAAATAATGCCTTGTGTAACGGTTCCTGAAAATTGCAGCCCGAGTGGGTTTCCAATCGCAATGACCGGTTCTCCTCTACGAACAGTATTAGAATCGCCAATCTCAATTATTTTTTTCACATGCTTTGCATCTATTTCTAGTACAGCCAAATCTGTGACTACATCCGTTCCTAATACTTTTCCCGGAACCTTCTTACCATCACTTAAGCTTACTTCAATACGATTTGCTCCAGCAACAACATGATTATTCGTTACAATATAAGCTTGGCCATCTGCTTTTTTATAAATTACACCCGATCCTGTACCAGCTTCTGAATCTGCCTCTGAAAAATTATCTCGTTGAATATTAATAACGCCAACAACAGCTTCAGACGCACGATCAACAGCATCAACAAAGCTAATCTGTTTAATTCCTTGAGCTTCGGCCATATTACTTCCACTTGCTTCAGCTTGCGGAAGCGCGCCCGCATCATTCGCAAATAAAGGAGCTCCAAATGCAAATAACGAAGCTCCTACAATTGTTCCTGCTATACTAGAAATAACAATACCTTTATGCTTCTTTTTTCTTGCACGTTTCATACGATAATTTTCTTCATCAATAAAGGACATATTTGTTCACCCATCTTCCTGAAAACAACTATATTCACCTTTATTGTTTACTAAAATGAAGAATTATACGTATTGAATTTTTGTAGGCATTTTCGGATCTGTATCGTGAATTTCAAAGGCTTCTCCCACTCCAAATCCTTTTTCCTCTAATACTTGTGATACTGACATACGTGCGAGCTCTTTCATGTTATTATCTAAACTTAAATGAGCTAAATAAATATGTTTTGTCTCATCTGTAATTACATCCGCCATCGCTAATGCAGCGTCCTCATTACAAACGTGACCCACATCACTTAAAATACGTCGCTTAATACTCCATGGATAACGTCCCATACGAAGCATTTCCACGTCATGATTACTTTCAAACACGAAAGCATTAGCACCCTTAATAACACCTTTCATACGGTCACTCACGTATCCCGTATCTGTAATAAGGGCTAACTTTCTATTATTGTTATGAAAAGCATAGAACATCGGCTCTGCCGCATCATGAGAAACCCCAAATGACTCGACCTCAATATCACCGAATGTTTTCACATCCCCAACTGAGAAAATAAACTTTTGCTCAGTTGGGATATTTCCTATTAAATGTTCCATTGCATTCCATGTTTTCTCATTTGCATAAACAGGTAAATCATATTTACGTGCCAATACACCTAACCCTTTAATATGGTCACTATGTTCATGTGTTACAAGAATACCTGATACATCATTTATATTTAGTTCTGCCTGTTTAAATAAAGCCTCTGTTGCTTTACCACTTAAACCTGCATCGACGAGTAATTTTTTTTCATCTGTTCCTACATATAGCATATTCCCTGTACTTCCACTTGCAAGTACGCTAAAATGCAACCCCATTCTTTCTCACTCCAGTATGTTCATCAACCACTTGATTTTCCCTTTCCCCTAATTCCATAACTTGTCCTTCGATTGCATTTACAAAGAAGTCCTGCTTCTGCTCCGTTTTTAAATTCCATGTTGGAGCGAGTACTTGGTTATTAGAAGTAGATGCGGTAAGGGTGGCATAACCAATTTGTGCTTCTTTTACATGTGTATTCCCATGAACTTTATTTTTTAAATACAGATTTTCTAAAGCTGTTTGAGCAGTAATAATTTCTTGCTGTTTCGTTTTTTCACTTTCGCCCATTTCTTTTAAATCAGTTAGCATCGTCTGCGTGTACGACACGAGTTCATTTTTTTCATTTAATTCCACAACAATCATTGCCTGATCGTTATAGAAAATAGGCTTATCTTTATATTTTTGGAAGAAGTAAATTTTAGAGTCTTTCATCGCCCCAAACTCATACTTTTGTCCATCCAATACATAGTTCTTCAAAAAATCACTATACTTATCTTTGGATAATGATTTTGTATTTAAAAAGGGCTCTTTTAGCTTACTTTCTATCCTGTACATATTTTGTATATGCGCCGTTTGATTCTTTAAAGACTGTACATCTTCTTCTTTAAACGCCTTGTTTTCCGCCCTAATAAATGATTCTTTTTTCGGTTCTTTAGGGAAATTACCCATAGTAATTTTATTTGCTTTTAATTCTTGATCTATCTTTGTTTCTGCAATAAGCTCCAATTGATTACTATCTTGCTTTTGAATGAATTGAAAAATGAGAAAGAGGTCCAAAACAAAAAAGGTCACAATAAATATGGTTTTAATCCGATCCCAATCCATTTAGTCCTCCCTCACTCCACTCATATATTTTTTGTTTACCCGCTTCATCTTCAACAAACTTTACATACCAAATTGGCTGTAGTCGAGCTACTTGCCCATCTAGTGATAATTTGTATCCAATACCAATGTCTTTAATGAATCTTTTATCTACCGCGGCATTATTTTCTAAAGATGCTATTACAACATGACCTGATGGAAGAGTAACCTTCTGTTCTATACCTTTCGTATTTAAAGACAACAACGGTCTTTCATATTCCATTACTTCTTCTGATCCCCATACTTGTCTCAATTCAGCTAATCCATCTGTATTGAATACGGAATATCCATCTTCATGTAAACGGAATACCGTCTGTCCTTTATTCATATAATCCAAACGATATGAATCCAAACTCCCACTGTGACCATTTACAAAATCAAAGCTTTTTTGTAAAAGCATTAAATTATCTGTCGTTTTCTCACTTGAAACAGAAGAATTTTTATACTTTAGCATATGATGATCGTTTTCAATCTCCATGGACCTAATACCATCCGTAAATGTTTCTTTCGATTTCTCGGTAATAGGGCTTAAATAACGTGGGTCACTAAAAAGAGCATTCTTAAATGTATCAACCGCTAAATTAGATGAAATATATGTTATATTACTTAATTCTGTCGTTCCATCTGGTAAAAATAGCTTTTTCATATCATTAATTTGATAGTCAAAATAAGGTTTTGCCGATACTATAAATTGATTTTGTACATTTACAATATCTTTTAAATACACACCACTTAATTTTGCTTCATATATTCTAGAGTTATCACCATCAGAAACAAAATTAATTTTAATTTCTTGATCCCTACTTCTAGAAGGATCAAGAATAATTCGATTAAAATATTTAGGCTTATTTATACTTTTTTCTTTCATATTAAACATAGATTTAACTGCATCAAACGGGATGTTGGTAGGAAAAACAAGTTCAATTTTCCCTTCACCATGCACATAAGAAAGGAAATCAGCCTTAGCAATCGATATCTCTTTGAAATCATGTAATTCCCCTGCTTCCAAAGGTTTATAGATTGATTCTATATCTCCCTCTCTTTTGCTCCCATAATGATTTTTATCTTTATGCACGATGATAGAAGTAGGGCGGACAACATCAGCGATTTTAGTTTGAGTAATTCCTTCATTCCCCTGCACAAATTTTGCATTTTGCATAGACGTGGAATCTGGCACATACGTCCATAAGTTAAAAGTAAGAAATAGGCTAATTACAACTAAATTAATTAAAACTATCGTTTTAACATTTTCCATACTCATTCCCAATCGTCCTCTTCATCTGCTGCCATTGGCAATGTGAAGTAAATAGTTGTCCCTTTTCCTTCCTCACTCTTCGCCCAAATCGAGCCACCATGTGCCTCAATCATTTCTTTTGCAATTGCTAATCCAAGTCCTGTACCACCCATTTGTCTTGAACGTGCTTTATCTACGCGGTAAAAACGTTCAAAGATTTTATCGACGTTTTCTTTGGGAATACCCATTCCTTGGTCACTTACACTAACCTCTAATAATTCCCCACGATCACGTAAGCGATATGTTACTGTTCCACCTTCTGGTGAATATTTTAATGCATTCGAAATAATGTTATACAAAACTTGCGTAATTTTATCCGTATCCATATCAATAAATCGGGATTTCTTAGAGAAAGATCGTTTGAAACTTACGTTTTGCTCTTTAGACATTTCAAAACGATCAATAATATTATTAAAGAAGTCAGTAAAGTCGACCCATTCTTTCATTAAACGATGTTCTGTACTATCGAGTTTAGAAAGTTGCAATAACGCATTTACAAGTCTAATCATTCTTTCTGTTTCTTCTTGTGTAACTGTTAAAAATTGCGGTGCAATATTCGGATCTTGCCACGCGCCGTCCGTAAGTGCCTCTAAGTAACTGCGCATCGTTGTTAATGGCGTTCTTAATTCATGGGAAACGTTTGCCACAAACTCACGGCGTTCCCTCTCTATACGCTCCTGCTCAGTTACATCATATAATACGGCAATTAAACCATTTGCTTTCCCTGTCTCTTTTTGAATAACAGAGAAACTAGCACGTAAAATATATGGCTCATTTCTCGTACTAAAATCTAATAAAACGGAATCAGGCTCTTCGTATAAATGATCGAGCGTAAATTCTTCTTGTATCCCTAATACTTCTAAAACAGATTGATCGAGCGCCGTTTCACGCGAAACATTTAGCATCTTTTCCGCAGGATCATTTAATAAAATAATGTCTCCTTTTCGGTCAGTAGCAATTACTCCATCTGTCATATGTGATAAAACAGATGATAATTTACGTCTTTCACTTTCCGTTGAAGAACGAGCTTGTTGTAATTTTTTTGATAAATTATTGAAAGATAATGCTAATTGTCCTATTTCATCATGGCTATGCACTTTTACTTTTCTTGAATAGTTTCCTTTTGCCATTTCAATCGCTTGTCTTCGCATATCTGAGATTGGTCTCGTAATCGTTTGAGCTAACAAAATTCCAAGTACAGCTGTTACGAGTAATGCAATAACGGTTCCAGTCGCAAAAATTTGATTAATATCCTTCATCTGTTTATAAACATCTTCCATAGATGCAACAATGTAAATAACACCAAGTGCATCCTTGCCGTTATCATCTAGAATAGGAGTAAGCATAACTTGTACACGATGGCCTGTACGACCATCCTTCTCAATTTTCACTTCTGGCTTTTTTTGTACCAATACCCGTTGAACAGCTATATCAGTTGATGTTCTATTTACCTTGTTTTGCTTTGACTCATCTGAAATAGCGAGTAACTTTCTATGCGAATCAAATACACTTACCTCTTGGATATCTTTCTTTCGATCAGAGGCAAATTTTCGAATTGAAGTTTTAATCGTTTCATCTGTTGATTCTGTTTCTGCCTTTGTATAACTTTTTTTAAACTCTTGTTTCAAGTTATATGATAATAAGTTCGTTTGCTGCGTTAAAGAATCTCTAAAGCCTTGTACAAGACTCTTTTCTAACTCTCTTACAAAATATACCCCAATAACTTGCATAGCTATCAATATTAATAGCATATATATGAGTACAAATTTTAAATGAATAGATTGAAAAAAACCAACTTTCTTCATATACTATTCCTGCTCTGGGTCACGCAAGTAATATCCTACTCCACGTCTAGTTACAATTAAAGTAGGATGACTTGGATTATCTTCAATTTTTTCACGTAAACGACGCACTGTTACATCCACTGTACGTACATCTCCAAAGTAGTCATAACCCCAAACTGTTTGCAATAAATGCTCACGAGTCATAACTTGTCCTAAATGTTTGGCTAAATAATGTAGTAGCTCAAACTCACGATGTGTAAGTTCAATATTTTCCTCACGTTTCGTTACACTATACGCATTTGAATTGATAACGATTGGTCCAATAACCATTTCCGTATTTTCTTCTTTTTCTGCAGCACCACCTTGTTGATGGCGACGTAAATTCGCCTTCACACGAGCAAGTAGTTCCCTCGTACTAAATGGCTTCGTTACATAATCATCTGCTCCAAGCTCAAGCCCTAATACTTTATCAATTTCAGAGTCCTTTGCTGTAAGCATAATAATCGGCATTTCTGAGCTTTTACGTATTTCACGGCAAACCTCTAAGCCATCCTTACCTGGTAGCATAATATCTAATAAAACCATATCTGGCTGCTCTTCATTCGCTTTTTCAATCGCTTCATCACCATCATGCGCCATTACAATTTCAAAACCTTCTTTTTCTAGGTTGAACTTCAAAATATCCGCAATCGGCTTTTCATCATCAACTACTAAAATTTTCTTTCCCATCATCGTCTATTTCCTCCTTATAAAGTGAAACTTTAATCGGGCATTTACGTGCAGTTGATTCCGCACCTAACTTCTTTACCTTCGTTGAATTTTTGGGTGGGGTCTTACTGCCCGTTAATGCGGGGTAA
>NZ_WIPE01000042.1:0-18906 GCF_009760835.1 Bacillus sp. EE-W1
CGTGCTTCTGCTGCGAAAATTATGGCAATTACTTTAGGTTTAAAAGTTGAAGAGGGTGCACAACCATCTTTCAAAGATGCTAAAAATCATTGGGCTTCTAAATACATTGCAGCTGTTGAAAAAGCGGGTGTTGTTAGAGGTGATGGTAAAGAAAACTTCTCTCCAGATAAAAAGATTGACCGTGCTTCTTTCGCTTCTATGATAGTAGGTGCTTATAACTTAAAAGATAAAGTTAACGGCGAGTTAGTTACAAAATTTGAAGATTTATTAGATCATTGGGGTGAAGAAAAAGCAAACATCCTAATCAATCTTGGACTTTCTGAAGGAACAGGCGGAAATAAATGGGAGCCAAATAAATCTGTATCTCGTGCAGAAGCAGCTAAATTTATCGCAGTAGCAGATAAAAAATATGGCAAAAAAGATAATGCACAAGCATATGTAACTGATGTGAAAATTTCTGAACCAACGAAATTAACATTAACAGGTACTGGTTTAGATAAGCTTGCTGCTGAAGATGTAACTCTTGATGGAGACAAAGCTGTTGCGATTGAAGCAAGTGCTGACGGTACTTCTGCAGTTGTAACACTTGGTGGTAAAGTAGCTCCAAATAAAAATCTTACTGTAAAAGTGAAAAATCAATCATTCGTAACGAAATTCGTATACGAAGTGAAAAAATTAGCAGTAGAAAAACTTACATTTGACGATGATCGTGCTGGTCAAACAGTTGCTTTCAAATTAAACGATGAAAAAGGTAACGCTGATGTTGAGTACTTAAACTTAGCAGATCATGACGTCAAATTTGTAGCAAATAACTTAGATGGTACATCAGCAAACATCTTTGAAGGTGGAGAAGCTACTTCTACTACAGGTAAACTAGCTGTTGGCATTAAGCAAGGTGACTACAAAGTAGAAGTACAAGTTACAAAACGCGGTGGTTTAACAGTTTCTAACACTGGTATTATTACAGTGAAAAACCTTGATACACCAGCTTCTGCAATTAAAAATGTTGTATTTGCGGTAGATGCTGATAATGATGGTGCTGTAAACTATGGCAGCAAGCTTGCTGGTAAAGACTTTGCTTTAAATAGCCAAACTTTAGTTGTTGGTGAAAAAGCATCTCTTAGTAAGTTAGTTGCTACAATTGCTGGAGAAGATAAAGTAGTTGATCCAGGATCAATTAGCATCAAATCTTCAAACCACGGTATTATCTCTGTAGTAAACAACTATATTACTGCTGAGGCTGCTGGTGAAGCTACACTTACTATTAAAGTAGGTGACGTAACGAAAGATGTTAAATTTAAAGTAACGACTGATTCTCGTAAATTAGTATCAGTAAAAGCTAACCCAGACAAATTAAAAGTTGTTCAAAATAAAACATTACCTGTTACATTCGTAACAACTGACCAATATGGTGATCCATTTGGTGCTAACTCAGCTGCAATTAAAGAAGTTCTTCCAAAAACAGGTGTAGTTGCAGAAGGTGGATTAGATGTAGTAACAACGGATGCTGGCTCAATCGGTACAAAAACTGTATCGGTTACAGGTAACGAAGTAGGCGAAGGTACAGTTCACTTCCAAAATGCTAATGGAGCTACTTTAGGTTCATTATATGTGAATGTAACAGAAGGTAACGTTGCATTTAAAAACTTTGAACTTGTATCTAAAGTAGGTCAATACGGCCAATCACCTGATACGAAACTTGACCTAAATGTTTCTAACAAAGTTGAGTATCAATTATCTAAGTACACTTCAGATCGCGTATACTCTGATCCTGAAAACTTAGAGGGTTATGTAGTTGAGTCTAAAAACAAAGATATAGCTGATGCTAAAATTGTTGGAAATAAAGTTGTTGTAACAGGTAAAGCACCAGGTAAAGTTGATATCCACTTAACGAAAAATGGTGCAACTGCTGGTAAAGCGACAGTTGAAATCGTTCAAGAAACAATCGCTATTAAATCTGTAAACTTCAAACCAGTTCAAACAGAAAACTTCGTTGAGAAGAAAATCAACATCGGTACTGTATTAGAGCTTGAGAAGAGTAACCTTGATGATATCGTAAAAGGTATTAACTTAACGAAAGAAACACAACATAAAGTACGTGTTGTAAAATCTGGTGACGAGCAAGGTAAACTTTACTTAGATAGAAACGGCGATGCTGTATTTAACGCTGGCGATGTAAAACTTGGAGATGTAACAGTATCTCAAACAAGTGATTCTACACTTCCAAACTTCAAGGCAGACCTTTACGATACTTTAACTACTAAGTACACTGACAAAGGTACATTAGTATTCAAAGTATTAACAGATAAAAATGTTATTACAAGCGAAATCGGTTCCCAAGCTGTACACGTTAACGTTCTTAACAACCCAAATCTATAATTCAATTATAGATGAAGTGAAAAATCAGTGGGGATTCATCCCCACTGATTTTTTAATAGAAAGAAGGCTCTTGTACATTTACAAGAGCCTTCTTTCTATTTCTTAAACTTAAACATATCCCCACTCAAATTCGAATCACTATACACGAACAATACCATGTTAATATTGTTGTCTTTAATGTATTGATATACATCTTTTTCGTGATAGTGACGCAGGTCGAGGATAGATGTGTGTTTGAAGCTTTGTGCTAAGTGTGGCACGATTGCGTTTGCGAATGAGTCTTTTAGGACTAAGGCGCGTACTTCATTTGGTGCATTGTTATTTTCGGTGACGATTTCTGGATAGTCGTCCGTGTAATATCCTGCGTATGATGTTGTATCTTTTTGTTTTTCTACGCCGTATATGTCATCTAAGTTTTGATGAACAGTACCTTTCACATCTTTTGCGGTAACGCTTGTGAAGTTGAAACCGCCTTTCGGTGTGTAGTAGCACAATTTTTCCCCAGTTGCATCGATGAGTTGGTATAGTTGGTTGTTGAAGCTTCCGACTAAATGTTTATTTTGCGCACATGTACGAGTGTAGTCTTCTTTTTTTATTTCTTTTCCTTTATATATAGAAGACTGTTGCCCGATTGTGTTCATTATATATTGGTAGCCTAAGAAGGCACCGTCCATATTCCAATGATGATCTGTTTTGAAATACATGTCCTGTATTTCTTCGTTCGTATAGTTCTGTTTATAGTGTTCCATAAGTTTTATTGGCTTTACGTCAGCTGGAAGTTTTGTTAGAAAGTAATTTAAATTGTCCTGTGCATAAGTGTGAATATGAGAAGGTAATTTAAATGATAATGCATTCGTTTTTGACGGTGGTAAAGCAAAGTAAAACTCGACGTTTTGTTCTTTTAAAAACTGAGATAAGTCGTTTATAGCAGGCATGGATTGGTCAATTTCGTTATATTTTGTCGTCCACGCCGGGTTTTTTAGGAGCCATTTATCATCAGTTAAAATAATGTCGTTAATGAGAGACTTGCCCATATTAATTTGGGCAATCGTATAGTTTTTAATAAGCTCATCTCGTCCGATTAATTGATCATTTGTGTATGTTTCAAAATCTTTAAAGAAGCTACCAGTTAGGAGAGCTTCTTTCGTAAGTGCTGGTTTTTGAGCGAGCGGCCGATTTTCAACTGGTGAAATGTCTCGGTCTGTTTTGAGTAACGATAATATGCCAAATGAAAAGATAATGGTGAGAAAACCGATAAACAGGATGAGGTTCCCCAATTTTTTCATAATAACTTTTCCTTCCTACATCAGTTAAAACCTGAAATAAATAAATGGATTATATGTTGAGTTAATCAAGTACATAACCGAAATCATAAATAATGTTAGTAATAATATAGGACGTACAAATTGCGTCGTGAACATATACGTTTTTGGCGCAAGTTCTAGTATGTTTTTCATTCGTTTTAAAATTGGAGTCGCTGCGATAAAGGCAATGAGAAATACGATAATGTATTCATGTACGTATAACATTGTATTGTCATCGATGAAAGATTGTCCTCCTATGCCGAACATCGCTTTTAAATATTGGAACGAGTAAGCGAAGTTGTCAGCTCGGAAGAAGACCCAACCGATCATAACGATTAGTAATACGTATGCATGTTGCAGCGGTTTCCATAGTTTGTTTAATATTTTTTCGAATCCAGCTTTTTCAATTGAAATAATAAAGCCATAATATAAGCCCCAGGCGATAAATGTCCAGCTCGCCCCGTGCCATAAACCAGTTAATCCCCATACGATGAAGAGGTTACGATAATTCGCTAGTCTTGAAACACGGTTTCCGCCGAGCGGGATATATATGTAATCGCGGAACCAAGAACCGAGTGTAATATGCCATCTTCTCCAAAACTCTGAAATAGATTTAGAGATGTATGGGTAGTTGAAGTTTTTCGGGAAATCAAATCCGAACATTTTTCCAAGTCCGATTGCCATATCAGAGTACCCTGAGAAATCGAAATAAATTTGGAGAGTGTAGGCGATAATACCAATCCATGCCGTTCCAACACTTATTTCAGATGGTGGTAAGGCAAATATTTTATCGGCGACAAATCCTACTTGGTTGGCGATTAATATTTTTTTTGCTAGTCCGAGAACGAAAATTTGAATACCTTCTGTGAATCGTTCAAAAGAATGGATGCGCGTTTTAATTTGCTCAGCGACGATATTGTAACGAACAATTGGTCCGGCAATAAGCTGAGGGAAAATAGATATATATAGCGCTAAATTAAGTGGATTTTTTTGAACATCCCCATCTTTACGGTATATATCGATGACATAGGACATCGCTTGGAATGTATAAAATGAAATTCCGATTGGTAGTGGAATAGGTTCCACATGAATAGATAAATGCAATGATTTGTTTAAAATGTCTGTGAAAAATGAAATATATTTAAAATAAGAAAGTAATAAAATATTTCCGACCACAGCCATAACTAAAAATGTGACTTTCATATTTTTTCGTTTATCATAATGATGCACAAGTAGGCCAAAGCAGTAGTTTAATACGATGGAAAAGAGCATTAAAAGAACGAAACGCGGTTCGCCCCATGCATAGAAAATTAAACTAAATGCAAGTAATACGAAATTACGTAGCTCGGCACGCACTATAAAATAGAGAAATAATACGAGAGGTAAAAAGATAAATAAGAAAATCGAACTACTAAATACCAAAGGACTCTCCTCACTTTTTTCGAAATACATTTCGTGCAAAAAAAAACCGACATATCTATTATATATTCTTTTATATAATAGTGCCTTTAATATTTTATCATGTTAATAATTTGATTAAAATAATTATTCTATATAAGTAGTTTCTCATTTCATACATAAGAAAGGTGTGCCATTAAGTGTTTTTTTATGGAAATTATTAATTTTGAGATAAGAGAAGTGGCATAATTAGGGGGAGAAGAATGAGTAAATTCGGATTGTATGGTAAGTTTATTGTGGAAGAACGTAATCGGGAAGAATTAACGAATATTTTGCTAGAGGCTGCGGAATCGATGAAAGCACTTCATAGTTGTGAGGTATATATTGTAAGTACTTCTGATGACGAGCCAAATGCTGTATATGTTTTTGAAGTATGGAGTAATGAAGAAGCACATAAAGCATCTTTAACGTTAGAGTCTACACAAAATTTAATAAAGCGAGCAAAACCAATGATTACTGGAGCAGAAAGAATTAGCACTTTGAATGCTAGAGGCGGTAAAGGGTTGGAATAGAAAAGAAGCAGCATCCATCTGGATGCTGCTTCTTTTCTATTCTATTTCTAAATCAACAATTAAGTAAGCGAGTATCACAACAAAGAAAATGCTAACGGCTGGTGCTGTTAATACGTGTCCAGACATAAAGCCGATACCGAGCGATAAGACGAGTGTGCTAGCTAGTAGCATATGTTTTACGCTAAATAGTTTCTTGAAGTTTGTGATGATGCGAATGAATATTTTTATACCGAAATAAAGAAGTGGCAGTAAGTACATAAGGAAGCCAACAATTCCGAATGCGAAGAATAGGTCGTGGAAATCCATTTCGACTAACTTCATTTTCGTTGTATAGTTACCAGCGTACCCCATTCCAAATAGTTTTTGAGATAGTGGTGCTTCTTTATAGTATTGTTTATATACTTTTAAAAACTTGTCGCGATCACTGTAAATTAAACTTTTCATTTCAGAGTCTGTTAGTTCGCCTTGCTCATGTTCTTCTTCTGTAACTACTTTTCCTTCTTTTCGGTCTTGTTCTTCTTGTACTGATTTTTTGTATTCATATATTTGTAAATGGATGGTCATGTTTTTTGCGATAGGAGTTTGCGGTGTAAGTACGAGTAACCCTCCTAATACGACAGCAGCAACAACTGTATTTACAAGATATGTGAATCCTTTTCCTTCTTTTTTACGATGTATCATATATTCAATGAATAAGAAGAAAAGGGCGATACCAAGTGTAATAACGATGGCACCATAGCCTACTTTCGTTCCGATCATAATGCTTGCATACATTGCAACTACAGTTGGAATCCAGTAATACGCTTTTGAGAAAGAAGTTGTTTTATGAACTGAGTATAAGACAACGATTGGGAACATAATTGCAAAAATGGAACTTAAATCATTTCCAGCAAAGAACCATCCTCTTGAACCGATCTTTGAGTTCGGATAGCTTGGGAAATCTGTACCAGTTGCCATAGCCGCGATGATTGAAAT
The DNA here is from genome assembly GCF_009760835.1 of Bacillus sp. EE-W1. Taxonomy (NCBI): domain Bacteria; kingdom Bacillati; phylum Bacillota; class Bacilli; order Caryophanales; family Bacillaceae; genus Bacillus; species Bacillus sp. EE-W1. Next base: position 6,629 of record NZ_WIPE01000042.1, read on the forward strand.
ACTTAAAATTAACGTTGCATATAAGAAATACGTAATGATTTTATGAAACGCGTAGTCGTTATTTTTTAATTCTTTTAGTGCGATAATATATCCAAACAGTAGTACTATTGGATATACACTTTTCAAAATAAATTTCACTTCTTCTCCAAATGAAACTGGAGATTTGACCATTAAATTATTCACAAGGCCAATTGCGAGTACAATGCCAAATAGACATAAATAAAGAATATACTTTTTCGCGCCTTGTTGTTTATGATGAAGAAGTAGATAACCTAATGCAAGAAGCATAAAGGCGAAACGGACTACGATTCCGACTGTTGCGCTCATGTGTAATACATAGATTGAAAAAGACGTTAACAAATCTAAAATTGGTTGAAACACAATGAATAGCAGTAGGAAATGCGGGAAGTAGTTATCCGTCTGTTTGAACTTAGTAACCATATGTTCCTCCATTTCTTCATTCCTTTATTTCAGAACCTCTATATAAATAGGAAGGAGAATGAATTTCTATATTTAATTTTTATATCAGACTTAAGAATACACCATTTCATTGTAATGGTAAATAGATGAAGAGAGGTGATAAACCGACTTTAATTTCTATATTTTTCAACGGAATTGTTTGTTTTATACAAGGTCATATACAAATTACGAGATTATTAGACAGAAAATTGAGAAAAAAGAAGGGTTTTTCACCACCTTTCTATAATTATATAAGTATAATCTTTATGTAGAAAAGAGGGGTATATATAATGGAAGTAACAAGTAAAACAGAATCTGTCGTTGTGAAATATGAAGGGCACGTTGCAACGGTTATGGTCAATCGCCCAGAGGTGTTAAATGCATTAGATGAGCCAACATTAAAAGAGTTATTACAAAAATTGAAAGAAGTAGCGGAGAGTTCTGCACACATTGTTGTGTTATGCGGAAGTGGTCGTGGTTTTTCTGCGGGTGGAGATATTAAATCGATGCTTTCAAGTAATGATGAAAGCAAGTTTGATGGCATTATGAATACCATTTCTGAAGTTGTTGTGACTTTATATACGATGCCGAAGCTTGTTATTAGTGCGATTCATGGACCAACTGCTGGTCTTGGGTTAAGTATTGCGTTAACAGCTGACTATGTGATGGCAGATATATCATCCATTATTGCGATGAACTTTATTGGAATCGCTTTAATTCCAGATGGTGGCGGCCATTTCTTCCTTCAAAAGCGTGTCGGTGAAAATATGACGAAGCAAATTATTTGGGAAGGAAAGAAATTATCAGCAACAGAAGCGCTTGATATCGGTTTAATTGATGAAGTAATCAGTGAGGATTTCCAAACGGCTGTGAAGCAAAAAATTAGTGAATGGTCACAAAAGCCGATCAAAGCGATGGTTCAAACGAAGCAAATTTTATGTGAAGTAAACCGCTCTAATTTAGAACAAACATTGCAGCTTGAAAAACGCGGCCAATATGCGATGAGACAAACAGCGGATCATAAAGAAGGCATTGCTGCATTTTTAGAAAAACGTTTGCCTGCATTTAAAGGGGAATAAAGTGAAATTTGAATTAATAGTAGTTTTACTGCCGGTTAATTTAAGGTAAAGGGGAGAAAGTGCTAACACATTTTAGTATAATTGTGTTAGCACTTTTTTTTAAGGAGTAATATATGAAGAAAATTATTGGTGTTATCGGCATGATTGTAATAGCATATTATGCTTTGCATAGTACACAATCTATGGCTGTGCGAACTGCGTTGTTTTTTGAAGGACATCCAAGCGTTGCGTTTTCTGCCGAAGTGACGAAAGAAAAAGATGTGAAAAAAGAAGCAATTCCAGCTGCGTACCAAACTCTATATGGTAAGGAAGAAGAATCAGAGCACTATTTCTTTCCTCACGTAAGGGCACATGGATCAGGAATTGATATGCTTAGTGCGTGCGTGAAGAAAAAATGGTTTTTCTATAAAGCAGAGCTCGGATGTTATTAAACATAGGAGGATGAATGATGTCAGCATATAACAAGTTAGTAAGAGATCGTGTTCCAGAGAAGATTTTAAGGTCTGGAAAAACATATACAGCACAAAAATTAACAGGACAAGCATACATACAAGCTTTAGCGAAAATTGGAACGGAAGAAATTCGTGAATTTGCTTCTATGAAAGAGCGTGAACATGCGCTAGATTCTCTTGCGGATGCACTGGAAGTGATCATTTCATTAGCGCGTGCAGAAGGTGCAACAATTGAAGATGTAGAACGTCTTCGTAAGAAAAAAGAAATAGAGCGCGGTGGATTTGAAAGAGGCATTTATTTGTTGGATGTTTCAGAAGAATAGTTTCGTAGGGAAAGCATAGCGTTAGTGAGTAACGCTATGCTTTTTTGTTGCAATTAAACTAATAATGAAGAAGCTAACTGTTAATACCCAGCCAATTGTAATAGAAGTAGTAGTGTGAACTGCATAAGAAACTTGTAAACAAAATAATGATGCTAAAAACCAAATGAGTGCAATGTGTATATATTTTTTTGATATATTCATATTTTATAACTCCTTTTGTATACTAAAAAGAATTTTACCGCAATTTAGAAAATTAAGCTATATGAGTAGAGGATTTATAGTAAATTCGGTATACTAAATAATAGAGAAAATGAGGAGGGAACGACAATGGCACATCATGCGAAAGAAACGATGGAACTTATTAAGGAGCTGGTCTCTATTCCAAGTCCATCTGGAAATACAGAGAAAATCATTCGTTTTATTGAAAACTATGTAAGTGAGTGGAATGTAGAAAAGAAGCGTAACAATAAAGGCGCTCTCATTTTAACGGTAAAAGGGAAAAATGATGCACAGCACCGTTTATTAACGGCACACGTTGATACGTTAGGTGCGATGGTGAAAGAAATTAAGCCTGACGGTCGTCTGAGTCTTTCTATGATTGGCGGATTTCGCTGGAACTCTGTAGAAGGAGAATATTGCGAAATTGAAACATCAAGCGGTAAGACGTATACAGGAACGATTTTAATGCATCAAACATCTGTGCATGTATATAAAGATGCAGGTGAAGCGAAACGCGATGAGAAAAATATTGAAGTTCGTATTGATGAGCGTGTATTTTCAGCTGATGAAGTGCGCGAATTAGGAATTGAAGTAGGAGACTTCGTTTCATTTGACCCGCGCGTTCAAATTACAGAGAGTGGATACATAAAATCACGTCATTTAGATGACAAAGTAAGTGTTGCGATTCTATTAAAATTAATTAAGAGATTACAAGATGAAAACATAACATTACCATATACAACTCATTTCTTAATTTCTAATAATGAAGAGATTGGATACGGCGGTAACTCTAACATTCCAGAAGAAACGGTTGAATATTTAGCAGTTGATATGGGAGCGCTAGGTGATGGACAAGCATCTGACGAGTATACTGTATCTATTTGTGCAAAAGACTCTAGTGGTCCGTATCATTATGCACTGCGTAAACATTTAGTAGAGCTTGCGACAACGAATCATATTGAATATAAAGTAGATATTTATCCGTACTATGGATCGGATGCATCAGCTGCGATTCGCGCTGGATTTGATGTGAAACATGCATTAATTGGAGCGGGTATTGATTCTTCTCATGCGTTTGAGCGTACACATGAAAGTTCGATTGCTCATACAGAAGCACTTGTTTATGCATATGTATTATCAGAGATGATTGCAGAATAAGAAAAGAAATAGGCTACCTTTAGTGGCCTATTTTTTGTTTGCAGAGAAATCGACTTTATTTAACAAAAAGTAAATTAATTATATTTTATTTTACAATATTAAGAAAGTAGGTTTACTACATAATTCGAGTATTATAAAATGATAGAGGCGCATTAATTTTTTTTGTTCGGATTTATTGAAATTTATATATTAAGATTACGCGTTATTAAAAAGTGATTGTCGAGAGGAGTATTATTTTTTATGAAGTATCGTGCAGTCGCGGCAGGTATTTTAGCCGCAAGTTTATTATCGTCTCCAGTAAGTAGTTTCGCAGCAGCGAAGAAGTTTTCGGATGTTCCTACATGGGCGCAAGAATCAGTTAATTATTTAGTAGAAAAAAAAGCGCTTGATGGAAAGCCAGATGGAACGTTTTCTCCATCTGAAGCAGTAGATAGAGGATCAGCTGCAAAAATCATAGCAGTCGTTCTTGGTTTACCGATTGATCCAAAAGCAAAACCATCTTTTAAAGACGCACAAAGCCATTGGGCAGCACCGTACATTGCTGCAGTGGAAAAAGCAGGTGTAATTAATGGAGATGGTACTGGTAAATTTAATCCATTCAATAAAATGAACCGTGCATCTATGGCATCTATGTTAGTACAAGCGTACTCATTAGATAAGAAAATTATTGGAGAACTTCCAACACAGTTTAAAGATTTGGAACCTCATTGGGGTAAGAAACAAGCTAATATTTTAGTAGCCTTAGAGATTTCTAATGGTACGGGAAATGGCTGGAATCCTGAAGGAACTGTAACTCGTGCAGAAGCAGCTCAGTTCATTGCGATGGCTGATAAAAATAAAACAAATACATCAAAAAGAATGTATATGAACAGAAACTTTATTACATATCATCAAGCATCATTATCATCTGGTATTACTGACGTTCAGCATAAGCCACAAATGGTAGAAGTGAAAGAGCAAAGAGCAGACGGCTGGTTGAAAATTGTAACAAGTAAAGGTGAGAAGTGGACACCTTTACAAGAAAAAACAGAAACAATTAATGAAGGATTTACTGCTTATGAAAAAGCTTCACATAGTTCTCAAGTGCTAGGTACATATAATGCACAAACAGTAACGATTATGGAAGAGAGCGGCAGCTGGATTCGTATTCGCGTAGGCGCTGGATTCCAGTGGGTTGATAAAAATCAATTAAACCCAGTAAAACAAGAGAACTTCTTAGAAGGTAAAGCGATTATTATTGATCCAGGTCATGGTGGAATTGACTCAGGTAATCCTGGTTATTATGAGAAAGAAAGTGAAACTGTATTAGATGTATCATTACGATTACAGAAAATATTTGAGCAAAGAGCACCATTTACTGTGATGTTCACTCGTACAGATAATACACGCCCAGGAGTAGACTCAACAGATTCATTGAAAAAGCGAGTAGAGTTTGCACAGGAACATAATGGAGATATTTTTGTAAGTATCCATGCTAATGGCTCTCAATATAAAAATGGACAAGGTACAGAAACATTATATTATCAGTCAGCAAGAGCAAAAGTAACAAATCCGCATGTAGAAGACAGTAAGTTATTAGCACAAAAAATTCAAGACCGTCTTGTCGCAGCACTTGGAACAAAAGATCGTGGTATAAAACATCAAGACTTATACGTAACTAGAGAAAATACAATGCCAGCTGTATTAACAGAATTAGCATTTGTAGATAATAAAAGTGATGCAGATAAAATCGCTACACCAAAACAGAGACAAGCTGCAGCGGAAGCGATTTATCAAGGTATTTTAGATTATTACGAAGCAAAGGGTAAGAAAGTATCTTCTTTCCGTTAATAAATAAAAAGAGATTGCCAATAGGCAGTCTCTTTTATTTATTAACCTTTCTCTTTATTTCCGGCATGTGATATCATTTAATTTTACGTAAAAAAGATATTCGAATAATTGTAATCATAATAATTTTAAACGATAAAGGATGATAATAGATTGAGTAATCATAGTACAACACCTGCATGTATATATACGTATGCATTTCGTGAGGAGGAGCGTGCTTTATGTTATTTGGAAATGCGCTCGTTCTTTGGAATGGAGTCTCACGTTAATATTTTGAAAAGTAATGTCAAAATTGAGCCGAGTAGAAGTGCATTTATTAAAGAGCGCGTTGAGGTTATGTATGAAGGAGACGACTTAGAAAGTATTTTAAAACAAGTAGAACAAATTGATTTGGCGGGGGCATCATTTAAAGTTATCTTCGTTAAAATCAATGATCTTGGCAAAGAAAATAAAATTGAATATGGGGAAAGACGTCTCATTGAACGCGACCTCGGTATGCATATTGAAGGAGAAGCAGATGTTCGTAATCCAGAGCGTGTATTCGGGATTGTTCCTCTTGGAGGACGCTGGTACTTCGGACACTATGTAGAAAGTGAGCCGGTTTGGTATCATCACATAAAAAAACCGCATAGTTATTCGACATCTCTTAGCACACGTGTTGCGAGATCAGTTGCAAATATCGCTGTACCAAATCCAGATGGAGTACGAGCAATTGACCCGTGCTGCGGTATTGGAACAGTAGTAGTAGAAGCACTTTCTATGGGAATTAACATCGTTGGTAGAGATATAAATCCACTTGTAGTTCTTGGAACGAGAAAAAACATCGCACATTTCGGATTTGAAGGGACAGTAACAATAGGTCCAATTGAGGAAATTACTGAGAACTACGACGTTGCAATTATCGATATGCCGTACGACTTATTTACGCATGCAACACCAGAAGACCAGTTCTCCATTCTTTCAAGTGCGCGCCGCATTGCTAAAAAGGTAGTCGTTGTCACGATGGAAACAATGGACGACATGATTCATGAAGCAGGATTTGAAATTGCAGATCGCTGTATTACAAGAAAAGGATCATTTACTAGACAAATTCTTGTTTGTGAATAAGAAAGGAAGGTCACCCGTTGGGTGACCTTTTTTTAGTTTGTATTGATGTGTGATTGGTTGGTGGAATGGAGGAGTGATTTGGCGGAATTTGTCGGTAAGTCGATATTCCGTGTCGAATCGTCGATACCGCTACATTAGTATATTACTGTTCTTTTAATTTTTCTTGTTGTTCGATTAGTAAATTACGTAAGACGTGTCCGCGGTAACTTTCTAGTTTTCGTCCTTCAAGATAGCGCACGCCTAATTTTTTTAATTCAGCTACGTACCAGCCTTTTGTTCCATAATACATTGGATCACTTCCTTTTTGCTTTTAAACAGTATATGTGGCGGGGTGAGAGAATTTTCTTTTTTATTCAGTATTAGGGCTACAAAATTGAAAAAACATGTAAAGGGAATATGATATTACTTCTATTTCTAGTTTATTAAAATAGGCTTTATAGTAAGAATTTCTAAAAATATAAAGGGGGGATATGCTTTGTTTCCAGGTACTTTATATGAAACACATGTTAAAACAAGAAATTTAGAAGTAGCAAAAGAGTTTTATACTAAACTTGGATTATTTCATGCTCGCACAATTGAAGAACGCCGTGTCGCATTCTTTTGGTTTGATAAAGATAATAAGAAGGAACAAATGCTAGGCATTTGGGAGGTATCAGAAGAAGCATTCCATACAAGTCACTTTGCATTTAAGGTAAACTATGAAGAAATCATTCATGCAAGAGAATGGCTTCTTAATAAAGGAATAAAACCAAGAGCTGCTTTCGGACTTGAACCGTCTGAGCCTATGGTTCAGACGTGGACACCTACTGCCAATCTTTATTTTTATGATCCGGACGGTAATTCTTTAGAGTTTCTATGCTTACTTCCTGAAAAGAAAAACGTAAAACAAGATGTTATGCATTTAAGTGAGTGGGAAAAACTGCCGAGCGAAATATAAATTTGGTTTTGGCTCAAACCCCTCAAAATAATTTAAAAAGGAACCATAACTTTGCTCAAGTAGTGACGTTATGGCTTTTTTGTTTAATAATCACTCACTGTCTACTGTATAAAAAAATAGACAGTAGTGTATGTTTTTTTACACAATGTATACAAATTTATACCCTATGCGTTGGCATGATATTTGCAATAAAAAGAGTATCAACATATAGGGGAGAGATAGAAATGAAGGTTAGTAAAGTGTACACGACAATTGATGCTCACGTAGCTGGGGAACCGCTTCGAATTATTACAGGCGGTGTGCCAGAAATAAAAGGAGAAACGCAGCTAGAAAGACGCGCGTACTGTATGGAGCATTTGGATCATCTTCGCGAGGTTCTTATGTATGAACCGAGAGGACATCACGGTATGTACGGTTGCATCATTACTCCACCTGCAAGTGCTCACGCTGATTTTGGTGTATTATTTATGCACAATGAAGGCTGGAGTACGATGTGTGGGCACGGCATTATCGCTATTATTACAGTCGGAATTGAAACTGGTATGTTTGAAGTGACAGGTGAGAAACAAAAGTTCATTATTGATAGCCCTGCCGGGGAAGTGATTGCGTACGCAACATATAACGGGAGCGAAGTAGAGTCCGTATCATTTGAAAATGTTCCTTCATTTGTATACAAAAAAGACGTCCCTATTAAAATAGATGACTATGAATTTCAAGTAGATATCGCGTTTGGTGGAGCATTCTACGCGGTAGTAGATAGTAAAGAACTTGGTTTGAAGGTTGATTTCAAAGACTTAGCTGCTATTCAAGCGTGGGGCAGTAAAATTAAGCACTACATCGAGAGCAAAATGGAAGTAAAACATCCACTTGAAGAAGGGTTAAAAGGAATATACGGCGTTATTTTCTCAGATGAACCGAAAGGGGAAGGCGCAACTTTACGAAATGTAACAATCTTCGCTGATGGGCAAGTAGACCGTTCTCCTTGCGGCACAGGAACTTCCGCAAGAATCGCAACTCTTTTTGAAAAAGATGCTTTACAAAAGGGAGAAATTTTCGTCCATGAATGCATTACTGACGGGAAATTCGAGGGGGAAGTGTTGTCGGTAACAGCGGTACATACATATGAAGCTGTCGTTCCGAAAGTAACGGGGTATGCATTTATTACAGGATTTCATCAGTTCGTTATAGACCCGAGAGATGATTTGAATCGGGGATTTTTGTTAGGATAAGAGGAGGAGGTGGAAAGATATGCTAGTCATAAGCGCGAACGAACAACGAAACTTAGTAAATATGAACGAAGTCATTGAATACGCGGCGCTTGCTTTAAAAGAATTTTCCGCAGAAAGAACGACCACACCAATTCGCGGCTCATTACCATTTGCGAACGAGAAAAATACGGCATTAATTATGCCTTCAGTAGCGGAAGGACTTGAGGCACTTGGTTTAAAAGTAGTAACAGTAGTCCCCGAGAACAAAAAGATAGGAAAGAAAACGATAAACGGGATTGTTATGCTATCAGACTTTCAAACGGGAGAACCGCTCGCACTTTTAGAAGGATCCTACTTAACGATGATTCGAACAGGGGCTCTATCAGGAGTAGCGACAAAACATTTAGCTCGTCATAACGCAAAAACTTTATGCATTATCGGGACAGGAGAACAGGCGAAGGGGATTGCCGAAGCAGTATTTGCGGTGAGAGATATTGAAAAGGTCATTTTATACAATCGAACAGAAGAAAAAGCGAATGCATTCTCGCAATATATACAAGAGAGATTTAGTAAACCTACTTATGTTCACACAAATGCAAATGAAGCAATAAGCGAAGCAGACATCATCGTCACAACTACGAACGCATCCACACCAGTCTTCTCAGAAAAACTACAAAAAGGCGTCCACGTAAACGCCGTCGGCTCATTCAGGCCAAGCATGCAAGAACTACCATCCCACGCCATCGCGGGCGCAAACAAAGTAGTAGTCGAATCAAAAGAAGCAGCATTAGAAGAAACGGGGGACCTTCAAGTTCCAGTGCGAGAAGGTTTATTCAAAGCAAACGACATCCACGCTGAACTTGGTCAAATTATAAGCGGTGAAAGAACTGGTAGAGAGAATGATGAAGAGATTACTGTTTTCAAATCGGTTGGTTTGGCAGTGGTAGATATTATTGTTGCGAAGTATTTGTATGAGAGAGCGGTGGAGAATGGGGTTGGGAATAGGATTGAGTTTTGAGAGACTGCCTTTTGGTGGTCTTTTTTTGTGGGTGGGCGTGGTACGGTTGCGGACAAGCAGAAGGCTTATCCCATGGAGTTTCTAACTTTTATCCATTTATTATGCATACAAGATTTTAATGAGAAGTATGTTTCGATTTTTTCATCTTTCAGTTTGAAGACAAGTTGATCAGCATATAAATTAATTTCTTTGTAGGTTACAACACCTTTCTGATAGGACACACTGACTACTTGGTATCAAAGTAGCTTTTTTCATTTTTGTTTTCCTATTTTGAGTGTTATGGTCTTAACTTTGAATAACAAACTCTATTAATATAAAATATAGAAACAATTCACAAGAAAGAATCATGTAAGAAGGACCTGTATTTGATATTTTCCAATCACCGAATTATCCATATACGAAAGGGCTATTAAACTCCTTGCCGAAAATATCAAACGGCGTAAAAGAAAGACTCGCGCCAATTCAAGGTGTAACGCCTAACTTATTAAACCCGCCACAAGGTTGCCCATTCGCAGAGTGTTGCCCGCATGCGATGGACATTTGTGAAAAAGAACGTCCGCCATATTTTAAAATCGGAAACGAAAGACGTTCCATGTGTTGGTTAAACGAAAGGGCGGTAGGTGATTCACATGCATGAAGAAAACTTAATTGAAGTTCGGAACTTAAAAAAATATTTTCCTATTAAAAAGGGACTATCCGGCAGAAAAACAGAGCAATTAAAAGCAGTCGATGACTTAAGCTTCACAATTAAAAAAGGTGAAACATTCGGATTAGTAGGCGAATTGGGCTGCGGAAAATCAACGACAGGAAGAAGCATCATTCGTTTACACGATGTCACTTCAGGGAACATCCTATTCGACGGAAAAGACATCGCAAGTTTAAAGGAAAGTGAACTAAAAGAATATAGAAAACGAATGCAAATCATTTTCCAAGATCCATACGCATCATTAAACCCAGCAATGAATGTATTCCAAATTATTAGCGAACCAATGAACATTCACGGCACTTATGAAAAAGAAGAACAAAAAGAAATCATCTTAGACCTGCTAAAAAAGGTAGGCCTAAAAGAAGAACACTTATATCGCTACCCGCACGAATTTAGCGGAGGACAAAGACAGCGCATCAGCATCGCGAGCACTATCTGTAAAACCAGATTTCATCCTATGTGACGAACCAATCTCAGCACCAGATGTCTCAGTCCAAGCACAAGTCGTAAACATGCTGCAAGACATCCAAGAAGAAACAGGTGTCACATACTTATTCATCGCACATGACCTATCAATGGTACGGCACATATCAGACAGAATCGGAGTCATGTACCTAGGAAACATAGTAGAAATTGCCGACAGCGAAGACCTATACACAAAACCGGCACATCCATACACACAAGCACTACTCTCATCCATGCCAGGACCAGATCCAACAAGCACAGGCAAAGAACAGATCATCCTGCAAGGCGAAGTACCAAGCCCGCTAAACTCACCATCCGGCTGCAAATTCAGAACGCGCTGCAAATTCGCCACTGAAAAATGCGCGCAGGAAGTACCGAAGATGGTTGAGATTGAGAAGGGGCATGAGGTGGCTTGTCATTTGTTTTAGAGGGAGAGCATCGGGGGAACCTGGTGGTATTTCAGTTGGTAATATGATAACTGGTATGGCTTGTAACGTTAAATAATTTATACAATAAACAATAAACATAAAAAAGAGCTAAGGTTCTCATACAGCTGTAGCTCTTTTTTATGTTTGTTAAATAATATCCTTTCAAAAAAATATTTAAGTCTATATTTATAATTTTTTCTATCTCAATGCATAAAGACAGGGGAGGATTATATTTAATTCCCTTCCATACTTCTGATGGGGTGGACATCAGTGAGATGTGGTGTTTTGTTCACGGATTTTTAACATCTTTATTTACAGTGTTTTGAATGTAAACTAATAATAAAAAGTTTGCTTTCAAATTAGAAAAGGTTAGTCCCTCACTCCACTCCAGCTAAAAACCTCACACCCAAAAACAAAGGGGAACTCAATTGTTCAAACTCATATAAAGTTTCAATCTTGTCTAAGCATTCATTAGGATATACAATTGATCATCTATTTTTCTTTACATAATCTCCAGATACAGTCCATATCAACTATAGATTCTTGTCTTATGCTAAATGTAATCAAAAAGCAAGTAGATAAAGATAATGACTAAAACATTAACTCTAGATACTTTTTTGATGAATATTACAAATAAACAGGAGGTAATGAAAAATGATTAAAACATTATTAGCAGGAGCACTTTTAAGTACAGGATTGGTAGCGGGAGGTGCAGTAGGTGCAGATGATGCGAAAATGGACAATTTAAAGTCAAATGAAAATAGTTCAAATCAAGTAATTACACAAAGTGCAGATGGAACAACGTCTTTCTCACAAAACTTTGATTTACCTAAAGATGCAGTGCCAGCAACTCCTAAAGGAGACGCAAAAACTGTTGAAAGAACAGAAGGTA
>NZ_WIPE01000144.1:0-1188 GCF_009760835.1 Bacillus sp. EE-W1
AGAATCGAACACGGGCATTGGTGTTTTAAAGCTGTTAACTAATTCATCTATTTTTAGCAATTGATCTGTATTTGGTAATAATTGTTCCAGCGTTATCTGATTCATTCCTAGATTGTTCTTTCCCATTTTAATCCTCCTTAAATATATGATGGCCCCTTATAATATAATTTAACGGTATATAGTTTGATGGTTCATAACTTCCATTAAGATATCTGCTATTAATTTTCCATTTTCGAAAATAATTTGGTTTTTAGTGTATGGATCTATATACTGTCCCAACCCTTTACTCAACATAATTTCCAGTTCATTATTATCTAAAATTCGACAAGATAGAATGGTAGGGCGTTTACTAAAAGCTCGATAAAAGTTTAATGTTTGACTTAAAGAAGCGACAAGCGGTCTAAGCATTTCATCATAGTAAGGAATCATATCTTCTGCTATTTTTTCGTTTAAGATAAAATCCATTCCATCATCTTTTATGTCAAATCGAAATAAAAAAATCAATATATCCCTCTCCTTTTATAGCATACAATCATTTTTATATAGTAAGTGTAGAGATTGCTTGTTTGTAGATTAATTGTTGTTTACCATGAATCATCATTAGGACGGAAAATTTATCTGTTGCAAGGATCTGCCCACGCACTGGAACGCCATTCTTTAAAAATACAGTAACTTCCCCTTTTTTCTCTTTCAATTGTTCATACATATCTTCTTGTAAATTAAACATGAAATACGCCCCCTGGTTTGTTTGGATTTACTTTTCTTCTAATACCTGCTGCTCTTCACTGTTGGATATTTGTGCTTCCCATTCACTTTCTATTTTTCTAAACCATTTTCCTATTTTACTTAGATAATATCTTTTTACTTCACCATTAGGAATCCAAATTTCACGTTCCTGTATTTGATTCATCACTTCATGAAGAATCTCATCATGTTCATACTTTCTAGGTTTTCTATAATGTGTTTTTACAAACTGTGTATATTCTCTACGTAACCAATTAGAAATATGTTGTCTTTGTCTTTGCTTGAGATGTGACCATTTTTTATTTGTTTGAAGGATTTTTCCATTTACTTTTATGTGGTTTTTCATCGACACTCATCCCCTTTTACTAGCAAAACGAATATATCACTATCGTATCACATTTAAATCGAAATACTGCTCTAGGTACATATTTCGCAAGAAATCTA
>NZ_WIPE01000083.1:0-7001 GCF_009760835.1 Bacillus sp. EE-W1
GTCGGTTTCTGTCGGTAAGTCGATATATTTTGATAATCGCTGATATATTTCAAGAATCGCCGATATATCTTGAGATTCGCTGATATATTTTAATAACCGCCGATATATTTCGAAAATCGCTGATATATTTTATTTCATAATTAAGTGGTCCAACTTTTATGAGAAAAGGTCGTGATATTATGTGGACACAACAAATAATCAACACGAAACGTGGCACATTTGAAATCTTTACAAAAGGAAATGGCGAACCGCTTTGCATTACACATCACTATTCACAATTTAATGAAACTGGTGATTACTTTGCGAATGTTTTCACTGCTACGCATCGTGTATTCCTCATTAATTTACGAAACGCTGGTAACTCAGCAAAAGCCAATTCAGAAAAAGAATTAAGTATGATTGAAACAGTTCACGACTTAGAAGCAATACGAGAAGCATTGCACCTTCCAATATGGCATTTCGCCGGTCATTCAACAGGTGGTATGCTTGGACTTTTATATGCAATTACATATCCAAATTCCTTACAATCATTAGCCTTGGCCGGAGCTGCAGCAAGTAACTATACCGAAACACCATTTTGTATTTATCACCCGACACATCCACAGTTTCATTATATGCAAAAGCTCATCGAAAACTTAAAAACCCCTCACCTTTCAAATGCAGAAAGAAAAGAACTATCTACTAAGAGAACAAAATTATCATTGTATAAACCAGAAAACTACAACTCTTATTTTAGTAAACCAATCCAAAAAACAATGTCCGCTAGCCGGATGAATGCTTTCGCCAATGAATATCCTTCATTTGATTTAAGAGAGCATTTACCTTCCATCCAAACAAAGACACTTATTATATGCGGAAGACATGATGTACAGTGCCCAATTCAGTATTCTATTGAGATGCATGATGGCATACGTAATTCTATCTTTGTGATATTTGAGGAGAGTAACCATTATCCTTTTTTAGAAGAATCCAGTCGGTTTACTTCTATTACTCAAACATTTTATAAATCGTTGCACTAGTACCGCTATTATTAAGGAAATCTCACAGTCTCTATAAGACTATGAGCTTTTTCAAAAGAAATATTTCACACTAGAAACAACAAGAAGAACAAAAAAATTATTAAACCTACATCAAGTAATACTGCCTTTTTATCTCCTTCTTTTAAACTTATCATAAAACTAGAAATTATTTTAATTCCAAAAAAGACCATCATAAATAGCCCACCGAAATGATCATTCGTAGAATCTCCATCATAAAACATTTGTATTGCACCGATAATTAATAAGATAAGTATGATATTGGTTCCAATCTTTAAAGCCTTGTTTGATTTATTATCTTTTAATGTATCTCTCAAAATGTAGCACGCCCTCTCATGCTCTCCTATGTTTTATCTCTCTTTATATTTTAACACAAATTACCTATTATTCCCTTTTTCGTTCGAATAACATAAAAAACCTGCCAATTACTCGGCAGGTATATTACACGTTAAAGCGATAACCAGCTCCCCATACTGTTTCAATATATTGCGGGTGAGCAGGATCTCTTTCAATTTTTTCACGTAGCTTTCTAATGTGAACAACGACAGTGGCTAAATCGCCAGCTGAGTCTAGTCCCCAAATACGTTCAAATAACTGTTCTTTATTTAATACTTGGTTTGGATGCGTTACAAAGAATGTTAATAAATCAAATTCTTTCGTTGTAAACGCAATTTCTTCATTGTTTATAAAAACTTTTCTCGCTCGCTGATCAATAGAAATTCCGTGAATGTATAACGTATCACGTTGCTTACTCACATTTCCTGATAATCTTTCATAACGAGAAATATGAGCTTTTACCCTTGCGACTAATTCACTCGGGCTAAAAGGTTTCGTTATATAATCATCCGCTCCTAAACCGAGTCCGCGAATTTTATCTATATCTTCCTTCTTTGCTGAAACAAGTAAAATCGGAATATCTTTTATAGCACGTATTTGTTTACAAATTTCAAAACCATTCATTTTCGGAAGCATAATATCTAAAATAATTAAATCATAATCTTCCTGAAGAGCCATTTGTAGACCTACTTCTCCTGAATGTTCTACATCGACTTGAAAATCACTAATTTCTAAATAATCTCGCTGTAATTCTGCAATACTTATTTCATCTTCTACTAGTAAAATCCTCTTCATTCTACTCACCACATTCCTGTACTTTTTTCAATGAGAAGAAAATACTTGTACCTTCCCTAAGATTACTTTCCGCCCAAATTTCTCCGCCATGTTCTTCAACAATTTGCTTCGCTATCGCTAAGCCAAGCCCACTTCCACCTGTGCTAGAATTTCGCGATTGCTCTGCACGATAAAACCGCTCAAATATATACGGCAGCGTATCAGCTTCTATACCTGCCCCATTGTCCATCACTTTCACAATAACTTTATTGTTATCACTCAATACTGTTACAGTAATTTTCTTCTCTTCTTTATCCATGTATTTCACACTATTATGAATTAAATTTGATATCACTCTATTTATCTTTTCGCAATCAGCCGTTACATATAGTGGTGATGAATGTAATTGTAAGTAAACTTCTATACCTTCCTCACTTAAATCCATCTGCATCTCTTCTAATAATTCCTGCTTAAACACGTTTAACTCTATCGTTTCAAACTGAAAGGGAACTCGATTCAAATCAAGCTTCGAAAACAAAAAGAGCTCATCAATAAGTGTATCCATATGTTTTGCCTTCGTATGAATGGTCGTTAAATACTTATCCATTTTTTCTGGCGTATTTGCTACCCCATCTTTTATACCTTCCACATATCCGATAATAGAAGTAATTGGTGTTTTTAAATCATGAGATATGTTTGAAATAAGCTCTTTTCGATTTTCTTCATACTGTGTTTGCACTTCAATCGATTCTTTTAACTTCTTCCTCATTTCTTCAAATCCTTGATTTAATTGCCCGATTTCATCATGGGATGTAACTGGAATTTGAAAATCTAAATTCCCTTCTTTAATTCTCCCAGTCGCATCTTTCAACACAAAAATTGGTTTTATCACACTTCTTGAGACGAAATAACTTACTAATCCAATGAGTAATATCGCTAACAGTAAAAGTGCTACGAATAAAATTGGAAATAATTTTTGTGTAAGATCTACAAATGAACTTTGCCTTTTTAGTACAAATATACTCCCTTCTTCATCTCCGGGAAAATAAAAATCAAATTTTACATATCGATAAAATGTATCGCCTAGTTCTGTTGTACCACGACTATTAATATTTGCTGATTCAAATTTCGGAATGGCTTCTTTTAAAGATACACCTTCAAATATTTTTGTAGCATAAGAAATGGTTTCTCCCTTTCTTACAACTATTTTCACCCCTTCTTTTTCAAGTGATGAAACGAACGATTCATCTAATAGTTGTGATTGATTTTTCTTTGCCGCTAATTTCAATTCAATATACGTATTCTCTTCTTCTGGCGTAAGCGGTTTTTGAATATAGGAACTTTTATAGAAATTTTTCACTGATTCCAAGTCTCCTGTTATAGAAAAAACAATTAAAAATCCCGCGACTAATATGAGCGTGATGGAAACGAGAATAACAGCGATATAAGAGAATAAAAATCTTGTTTTAATAGACATATGTTACATCCTCACTTTAACAAACCATGTTATTCATAAGCATAAAAATATATGTTCAAATACTCAAGCGATTTTATAGTAATTTTAGCGTCAGTTTATAAAAATTTAATGTTCTTCTTTTACAGTTGAAATGAGGAGGTGGAAATTCCATATTCAAAAAAACATTAAGCATGTTATGTTGCGTAATTTTTTTACAAGGTTGCTCACAAGAACAAGAAGTTAAAAAGGAGATGACAAGCATGGAGACAGCGCTACACGGTGCTGATGTAAATATTCCAGACAACGATGGTGTTACCCCGTTAGAGCATGCTCGCGCTCATACCTTTGAAGAGATAGAGAAGATTTTGTTAGAAGGACGTAAGTAAAAAGCTAATTTTTGCCTCCCTCTCCCATCCTATGCTACATTTAAGCCGTTACATCAATATTAATAGGGGGGAATAAGCATGAACAAACCTAAAATTGGGATGATTGGACTTGGAAGTATCGCACAAAAAGCCTATCTTCCAACACTTACAAAAGAAACAGATTGGAATTTTGTAGGGGCTTTTACACCTAACGCAGAGAAAAGGAAACAAGTTTGCCAGCAATACCGTATTCAAGACTTTCATTCTATTGAAACGTTAGCTTCGGAATGCGATGCAATCTTCGTTCATAGTTCAACTGCTACACATTATGAAATCGTTTCTGAACTTTTGAAAAAAGGAATTGACGTTTATGTTGATAAGCCGCTAGCAGCTACAGTGGAACAAGCTGAGCAACTAGTCGAGTTGAGCGAAAAGCATAACCGAAAGTTAATGGTCGGATTTAATCGCCGATTCGTTCCTATGTATGTTACTGCAAAAGAGCAAGCTCATAATATTTCATGGGTTCGAATTGAAAAACACCGCACAAATAAAGTGGGGCCATATACGTACGACTTCACTATGTTAGATGATTACTTACATATTGTAGATACTGCTCGCTGGTTAGCTAATGATGATCTTAACGTCGTTCATAATATGATGCAAATAAATGAAAAGAATGAACTTCTTTACGGACATCACACATATACAACGCCAAGTGGACTGTTACTTTCTACCGCAATGCATCGCCACGCCGGTACAAATTTAGAACAAATTGAACTTGTAACGACAGGTAAAATCATTCGCGTAAAAAATATGAACACATTTGAAGTTGAGCAGGAAAATGCAGTTTCTCAAATTGGTTCACCATCATGGGATACGACGTTAAAACAACGTGGTTTTGAAGATGCTGTTCATCATTTTATTGAATGTGTACAAGGAGATACAAAGCCTGTTGTAGATGGATTAGAAGGATTAAAAACGCAGCAACTGCTACAATCTCTACTGGAGAATGTAAACAAAAATTAAAACGGATACATTTTTCAGAATTTACTTTCATTCCCATTTCCTCTTTATTTCTCTCGCAAATTTCTATAGAATATGTTGATAGGAATTATAAATTTCATATTGAATCGTGGAAAGGATGGGATTAACACATGTGGAACGAGTTTAAAAAATTCGCATTCAAAGGGAATGTAATCGATTTAGCTGTCGGGGTTGTAATCGGTGCTGCATTTGGTAAAATCGTTAGTTCTTTAGTAAAAGATATTATCACACCATTACTTGGTATGGTATTAGGTGGCGTTAACTTTACAGATTTACATTTTGGATATGGTAAATCTGCTGTTATGTATGGTAACTTCATCCAAACTATTTTTGATTTCTTAATTATTGCAGCTTCTATCTTTATGTTCGTTAAAGTGTTCAACAAACTAACATCTAAAAGAGAAGAAGAAGAAAAGACAGAAGAAATTCCAGAACCAACAAAAGAAGAAGTTCTTCTTAGCGAAATTCGCGACTTATTAAAACAACAAAACTCTTCTAAAGATAGAGCATAATTGAACGGATAAAAAGGCATGCCCCTCGGGACATGCCTTTTCTATATGCTATAACGTTTCCGAATTCATATGAATAAATAAAATAATACCTGCAACCATAAGTACCATAATACTACCTGCAAATAGTGTAATACCCATAAACATTAAACTTGTGCTCATGTCCACTGATACACTTTCAATAAAAATAGAAATTACATACGTGATAAGGGCAATTCCTGCAAGAATACTTCCTGGAACTAATCGCTTTAAGCCATTTTGTTTTAACGTCATATATGCAAAAATAGCAGTCATACAAAGCGTAATTATCCAAAGAACGATCATCTCTTCTCCCCCCTCACAAGCCTTTTCTTTCTATTATACATGACATTGCCCTATAATAGTTAAATTTGCACTTATGTGACATATAACAAGGAATAACCCCAACTGTAGCGAAAGCATTACAGCATACACTTACACAATGAGGAGTGGTTCATTTGGAATATACTACTGTAGGGGATTTAGAATTAGTCGAACGATTCGATTATGTTACGATTGACTTAGACAAACAGTTTTTTTATATCGAAGTTGTAAATCTACAAAGCAATAAAGCTGTACTAAAAATATCAATTAACTTAGAAAAAAGCGAAACGATGATAGAGGGAAATACAATTCAGTACGATACTTTGCACATAGAAGCATTATTACAAGGGTTAAAATGTATTGCACAAACATGTATTGATCGCAATTTGAGCAACCAAGAGGAACTGTTCGCATTTCTAGAAGAAAATTAGCCCCAATTAAAAATGGTTATTTTTTCTATTAATTGATATAATTATCATATACAAATATTCTTTATAAGGGAGTGTTCATAATGATTTGGATTTCACTAATCGTATTAGCCTATTTCATCATTCTCGTCCCAATACAGTATAACTATATTAAGATATTAAAGACAAAACAGAAAAAACTGAACGTGTCACAAAATGAACTATATGACAACATGTCTTATGAAGAATCCCAAATACATTATCATTATCAAAGTAACGTATTTACAATACCTGCTTCTCTTGTCGCAAGTATTATTTATAAGGTGAAACATGCAGCATAATATGTACGCTGTAAAATTATTGTTTGAATCTGTTCATTCTGGTGAGCCTGACCCTACTAAAGTGGATGAGCATTATGAAGAGAATCACGATACACTTTTTGAAGAAAGTATTATTCTTGTTAAGGCAAACAGTATAGAGGAAGCTCACGAATTAGGTGAAAAGATAGCTATACTCTCTGAAGAATCGTACGATAATATGTACGATGAGCAAGTGACGTGTACGTTTCGAAAAGTATTGCATGTGTTTGAATTAGACGATACACCATTTGAAACGGGAAAAGAATTGTACGCAAGATTTTTACACGTTAAGAAAACTGAAAAGGTAAATACCGTAGTAAAAGCATACTATCCTGAATACGAATAAAAGCTCACAGCAATTGCTGTGAGCTT
>NZ_WIPE01000095.1:0-11106 GCF_009760835.1 Bacillus sp. EE-W1
GTCTTACTGCCCATTAAAGCGGGATAAAAACTAACTTTTTCTTTACAAAACATTATTACTCCCTCAATAAAATCTTATTAAAATAAAAGCTAATATCTCCATATATATGTAAACAAGGGAGGAGAATTTTCATGAAGGTCAGTGGACTGTATAAAATAGAATGTTACATTTTCAAAGGAATTAACCGATACTTTGATCAAAAAACATTAAATATCTTTTTCAGCAATATTACTCATATCGGTGGTGCTACTTTCTCAATCGCACTCACACTTTTCTTTTTAATTTTTGCAAAAGGGACTTTGCATCAAGCTGCAATCGCAACTGCTATTTCTTTAGCAATTAGCCATATTCCTGTACAAATGTTAAAAAGATGGTATCCGCGAAAACGCCCTTATTTAACAATTCAGGATGCGAAATATCCAGTCCATCCATTAAAAGACCACTCTTTCCCGTCTGGTCATACAACAGCCGTTTTCTCTGTCCTTATTCCATTTATTTGCTATAATCCAAGCATATTTGCTTTTCTATTACCGTTAGCATTATGCGTTGGCATTTCTCGCATTTATTTAGGGCTTCACTATCCGTCTGATGTATTCGTCGGTATGTGCCTCGGCACTTGCTCTGGCATCATCTCTTTTTATCAATTCATCCCACTTTTCACATAAAGGAGTGATATGATGAGAGTCGCCATTTTTACCGATACTTTTACGCCACAAGTTAACGGAGTTGCGAAAACATTAGAACGATTAACACGTTACTTTCAGAAAGAAAAGATCGCCTATTCTGTTTTCGCCCCTCAGCATACAGCTGAAGATAATTTCGTAGCTAATGTGAACAAGATGAGAAGTATCCCGTTAACAATATTATATCCAGAATGCCGCTTTTCTTTTCCTACTCCGCGCATTAAACGAGAACTTCTTTCCTTTAAACCTGACATTATTCACATTGCTACACCTTTCAACATGGGACTTTGTGGATTGTATTATGCAAAAAAGTTAAACATCCCAGTTGTCGGTTCTTATCATACTGATTTCGATGCTTATTTACGCTATTACAAAATCGAATTTCTCTCTAACATGCTTTGGAACTATTTAAAATGGTTTCATAGCCATATGCAAAAAAATTTCGTTCCTTCCTTTGAAACGTTACACCAACTAAAAAATAAAGGCTTTCATTCCCTCTCCATATGGGGACGTGGTGTAGATTGCACACTCTTTCATCCATCTTACAATACAGACCTATTCCGAAAAAAATATAATATTACAGCGAAGTATGTCCTTTCCTATGTTGGACGGCTTGCCCCTGAAAAAGATATTGATACGTTACAACACCTTATTGCGAAAACAGCGCATACTCGAAACGATATTCATTGGCTCATTGCAGGAGACGGTCCTCTAGCAATAAATTTACGTGAAGCTGTTCCGAATACAAATGTCACTTTTACTGGATATTTACAAGGTAAGGATTTAGCTGAAGCATATGCTTGTTCTAACATCATGGTATTTCCATCCGCTACTGAAACGTTCGGAAATGTCGTACTCGAATCACTTGCATGCGGTACACCTGTCATCGGTGCAAATAGTGGCGGGGTTAAAAATATTATTACGGATGGACAGACAGGAGTTCTTTGCCCGCCCAAACATGCGGATTCATTTCTATCATCCATCCATTCTTTATTGCGAAATGAAGAGCAACTTATGCAAATGAGCATAGCGGCTTCATCTTATGCCAAAACAAAAAGCTGGGATGAGATTTTCCGTGGGTTACTTGACCAATACGAAACCGTCCTTCAGAACACCGCATCAGAATTACTCGCTTAAACAGAAGAGCTCCCTTCAACTAGACGAAGGGAGTTTATTACACAGTTATAAATTTTAGTTTCATAAATGATACATAAGGTTAAACATTGTTTTATTTCTATATTCATTATATCAAAAATAAACATAACTAAACAGACTTGTAATAAAAACCCATAAAAATTAATATATGGTTATACAGTATTTTAACTGTATATTGATTTTAAGAATTCCCCTTAAAATCAACTTACTCACATACCTTTATACAGTAATTGTTCCCCAATTTCTGTATACTAAAAAACCTTTCATTCATTTGAAAGGTTTTTTTGAGCCTGCACATATTCTTCTTTCGTATTCACATTTATAAACCAATCCGCATGCGCTTGTACATCTTCTCCAGCAACATACTTTACATTACATTGTGATAAAAGCTGGCCCACACTTCTTTTTTCTTCCTGAAGCAAAGCATACATCTTTTCTTTCACACGGTTATGATACGCTGCAAGTAACGGTTGTTTTCTTCCATTAATAATAGGTACAACCGCATCATATTCATTACTCGTTTGCTCTAGTAAAATGGTAAGCCACTCTGGCGAAACGTTTGGTGCATCGCAAGGCATAATAGCGTACCAATCTGCTTCTATATATTCCATACCTGATACAATGCCGGCAAGCGGTCCATTTCCTTTATAATGCGGAATATCTTCTATAACAGGAACTTGTACGAGTTGCTCTACTCGCTCTTTTATATCAGTATGGCTAATTACTACAATGTCTTGCAAAGTAGTTCCCATCACTTTCACAATATGCTCAACAAAAGTAGTTCCCTTCCAAATTGCTAACGCTTTCGGCTCACCGAATCGACTCGACATACCGCCTGCTAATACAATTCCAGCATACTTACTCATTGGCGATGCAGCTCAAATGTAATATGACCTAATTCCGGTAAAATTAATTTATTCATCGCAAGGCGAACTGCTCCGCTCGATCCTGGCATCGAGAAAACTACTTTGCGCCCAATTGTACCACCAATCGCTCTACTTAACATTGCGCTGCTTCCGATATCTTCTAAATAACTAATCATACGGAACAGCTCACCAAATCCGACAATTTCTTTATGTAATAACGCTGATACTGCTTCAATTGTGACATCGCGTTTCGTAATACCAGTACCGCCATTTGTTAATACAACATCTACATCTTCCTTATGATAACCAGCTAACACCGCTTGCTGAATACTTTCTTTATCATCTTTTACAATTTCATAAGAAGTTACTTTATGTCCCGCTTCTTTTAACAATTCATGTAATAGTTGTCCGCTCTTATCTGTCTCTTCCGTACGTGTATCGGAAATCGTTACGATTTTGCAACGCACTTCTTTCGGTGCTTGTTTTTTATGTTCGGTTACGCTCATTTTATATCTTCCCTTTCCTAAAGTCTTTTCTTCATTTTATCATACCTATCTTTACACAATTATGTATGAAGCCGCTAATACACCATGATACAATATAAGTATATACAACCACAAAAAGGAAAATATACTTTCTTATACTCCTAGACTACACATCATTAGCTACTCTTTAAATCCTCTTATATTTTCCACATAGTAGATTTCATTTTAAATTACAAAATAATTTGGGGGTTCACTCACTATGGAACTTTATAAAAAACTAACAACAACATTCATCCTCTTATTCGTCGCTTCCATTACTGTCGGCTTTTCTCTAAAAGGCGCAATTCCATACGCTACATTAGTAAGCATTATATTCGCGACACTATTTTTACTATGCAGTGCCTTTTGCGCGGGTAAAGCACGTCAAATGAAAGGTTGATTACATATGTTCCAGAAGAAACCAATCCTTTGTAAATCATGTAAAAAAGAAATACAAACGTATGAAAAAGCATGGATTCATATGCCCTTTCCAGCAAATAGTATGACGAATATGAAAAAGTATATTGAGCTAGACGGCGAAGTGTATTGTAGCTCATGTATTCAAATTGGAAGTAAAACAAAATAAAAAAAGCTTTGCGCTCACGGCGCAAAGCTTTTTTTCATATATTATAGACCAGCTTGCTCTTTTAAAGCTGCAGCTTTGTCTGTACGTTCCCATGTTAGGTCTACATCAGTACGTCCGAAGTGGCCGTAAGCTGCTGTTTGTTTATAAATTGGGCGACGTAAGTCTAGCATTTTAATAATACCAGCTGGGCGAAGATCGAAGTTGTTACGAACTAGTTCTACTAGTACGTCTTCAGATACTTT
This sequence comes from Bacillus sp. EE-W1, assembly GCF_009760835.1. NCBI lineage: Bacteria > Bacillati > Bacillota > Bacilli > Caryophanales > Bacillaceae > Bacillus > Bacillus sp. EE-W1. Next base: position 4,057 of record NZ_WIPE01000095.1, read on the forward strand.
ACCAGTCCCGAATGTATCAACTGAAATTGATACTGGTTGTGCTACACCAATTGCGTATGCAAGTTGTACTTCTGCTTTGTCAGCAAGACCAGCTGCTACGATGTTTTTCGCAACATAACGAGCTGCATATGCTGCAGAACGGTCAACTTTCGTTGCATCTTTACCAGAGAATGCACCGCCACCGTGGCGAGCGTATCCACCATAAGTATCAACGATGATTTTACGTCCTGTTAAACCAGCATCACCTTGTGGTCCACCAATTACGAAGCGGCCAGTTGGGTTAATGAAGAATTTCGTTTCTCCATCCATTAATTCTGCTGGAACTACAGCTTTAATTACATGCTCTTTTAAATCGCGATCGATTTCTTCCCATGTAACATCTGGATGATGCTGTGTAGAAATTACGATTGTATCTACACGTACAGGTTTACCATTTTCATCATACTCAACTGTAACTTGCGTTTTTCCATCCGGACGTAAGTATGATAATGTGTCATCTTTACGTACTTCAGTTAAACGGCGAGCTAATTTGTGAGCAAGCGAGATTGGAAGTGGCATTAATTCTTGTGTTTCATTACATGCGAAGCCAAACATTAAACCTTGGTCTCCCGCACCAATTGCCTCAATCTCAGCGTCAGTCATTAGACCTTCGCGTGCTTCTAGCGCTTGGTCAACACCCATAGCGATGTCAGCAGATTGCTCATCGATAGATGTTAAAACTGCACAAGTTTCTGCATCGAATCCGTATTTTGCGCGTGTGTAACCAATGCCTTGAATTGTTTCACGAACGATTTTTGGAATATCTACGTAAGTAGAAGTCGTAATTTCCCCCGCTACCAATACTAAACCAGTTGTTACAGTTGTTTCACAAGCTACACGTGCATTTGCGTCCTTTGATAAGATCGCATCTAAAATTGAATCAGAAATTTGGTCACAAATTTTATCTGGATGTCCTTCAGTTACAGACTCAGATGTGAACAGATGACGTTTTTTTGTCATGTGGTAAACCTCCCTACAGTAATTGTATATATTGTACGGAACTCATCCTTAATTTGCCACAAACTGCGACATACATTTATTCTCCCACACAAGCATACAGAAAAACCTTTCCTACTTTACATAGAGGAAAGGTTTAATTTGCTACTTGCATACTGCTTTTTGCCCTTTGCTCTTATCGTTCGAGACCGTTAGCCTCGCACAGGTTTTAGCACCTATTCACCTGTATTTACCACTACAAGTGAGGTTGCTGGGCTTCATCGGGCCTGTCCCTCCGCCAGCTCGGGATAAGAGAGTATCCGTCCCAACCTATACTAAAGAAATGATATTCATTTGTCAATTAATATTCACATTTTCCTGAAAGTTTTTCTCAATACGCCTGGAATGAAATATTAATAAGGAAATAATACATTCACACAAACAAAAAGAAATAAATAGTATACATTATTTATATAATTGTGTTATACTCTTGTTGGGGATTACGAGAAATATTTCATTAAATGAAAAGGATGGTATATAAATATGAGTACTGTGAATGTCCAAATTGGTTTACACGAATTATTGAACGGAAGCAATGCACAGATTCAACTAAGTGTTCCGCAATTAGTGGAAAAAGTATTAATGCGAAATGAAGGGAAATTAACTTCTACTGGTGCCGTTTCTGCTTCAACAGGAAAATATACAGGACGTTCTCCTAAAGATAAATTTATTGTGAAAGAAGCATCGGTTGCTGACAAAATTGCTTGGGGAGCAGTGAATCAACCGATTTCTGAAGAACATTTTAATAAATTATACACTAAAGTTTTAGAATACTTAAAAGAAAAAGAAGAGTTATTCATCTTCAATGGATTTGCAGGCGCTGACCGCAATTACCGCCTACCAATTCAAGTTATTAACGAATATGCATGGCACAATTTATTTGTACATCAATTATTCATTCGTCCAACTGAAGAAGAATTAACAACTCATGAATCAGAGTTCACAATTGTTTCTGCACCGAATTTCAAAGCTGATCCAGCTGTTGACGGTACAAACTCTGAAGCATTCATTATGGTTTCATTCGAAAAACGTATCGTACTAATTGGTGGTACAGAATACGCTGGAGAAATGAAAAAATCAATCTTCTCTATTATGAACTTCTTACTACCTGAACAAGATATTCTTTCTATGCACTGCTCTGCAAACGTAGGTGAAGAAGGTGACGTAGCACTATTCTTCGGTTTATCTGGAACAGGTAAAACAACATTATCTGCTGATCCACACCGTAAATTAATCGGTGATGATGAGCATGGTTGGTCTGATAACGGTGTATTCAATATTGAAGGCGGTTGCTACGCAAAATGTGTAAACCTTTCTCACGAGAAAGAACCACAAATTTTCGATGCAATCAAATTTGGATCTGTTTTAGAAAACGTTATCATTAATAACCAAACGCGTATCGCAGACTATAACGATACTACTTTAACAGAAAATACTCGTGCTGCATACCCTATGCATGCGATTGACAATATCGTACTGCCAAGTGTTGCTGGACACCCAAATACAATCATTTTCTTAACTGCTGATGCATCTGGCGTATTGCCTCCAATCAGTAAGTTATCAAAAGAACAAGCTATGTATCATTTCTTAAGTGGTTACACTAGTAAACTAGCAGGAACAGAGCGCGGCGTTACATCTCCGCAAGCAACATTCTCAACCTGCTTCGGTTCACCATTCTTACCACTTGATGCATCTCGCTATGCTGAAATGCTTGGTGAAAAAATCGAGAAACACGATGCGAAAGTATTCTTAGTAAACACTGGCTGGACTGGTGGCGAATACGGCATTGGTAAACGTATGAACTTAGGTTACACTCGTGCAATGATTCAAGCAGCATTAAGCGGCGAACTTGCGAAAACTGAAACAGCTAAACATGACATCTTCGGTCTTGAAGTTCCACTTCACGTACCAGGTGTACCTGACGAAGTGTTAATGCCTGAACAAACTTGGGCTGATAAAGCTGCTTACAAAGCGAAAGCAATCGAGCTTGCGAGCGAATTCAAAGAGAACTTCAAAAAGTTCGACAGCGTTTCTGAAGATATTATTAACTTAGGCGGTCCAATCGCTTAAGTACAAACTTTCTGTTGGAATACCCCTTTTACTCATATGAATAAGTGTCGTGTAACCGTAAAGTTCCGCGTACTCACCGACAAAACCCAATGCGGCTTAACGGTTATACACACTTACATAAAAAAGAAGCTTACGTTAAAAACGTAAGCTTCTTTCTATATCTTATCTCTTCATCTATGACTTAGTTCGTAAAATCACAGAAAATTCATTTTATATTCATTCATTATTATTTTTTTATGATAAAATTTACATATGAAGGAAAGGATGAGGCCTATGAAAAATTTTTCTCGTACAGGAAAAATTTTATTCAGTTACGGAGCGATCCAAATGTTTTGAGGACTTGTGATGCTTAACGTTAATTTATTTGAGCATACAAGTGAAACGATAAAATATATTATTCTAATTACCGGAATAATTTGTTGTATTATATCCACCTTTTTTAAAGAACATAAGAGTCATACTAATACGTGATTTCATGTTAGCTTATAGGAAGCAGCAACCTGTATTTTATGCAAAATTATGCTTCCTATTGTAACTACCCCTCGCCGGATCCTCTATTCCACCTAAAAAGAGGCTTTTTATCTTTTTAGCTCTTTGTTAATTCTTCCTCATCTTTCATACTATAGTAGCCTAAATTCACAACGATTAAGAAATAACCACCCAGAATCCCTACTGCAAATGCCCACATAACCATGTGGTGCTCAATTTCGTACATAATAACAGCGCCCAAAATGGCAGCTGCAAAACGATTAAACATACCGAGCGTCGGTGCTTTCGTTTTCTTTACGATACTATCTCCAAGCTTCTCAATTCGTCTCCCTAAAAGCCAAACACAATACATACTTACGATAAGTCCAATTCCAGCACCTAGAAAATGAGCTGAAAACGGTGTTAACATCCATCCTAGCAAAAGAAAACCTAGTAAATAATACGATTGAATTTTAAATGATCTTAATGACATACTAATCATGCTGTTCTCCTCTTCAGTAATTTTTATCTATCCAACAAAAGCTGTATAACTCATTTCTTTCGAGTTCATACTACTTAAAATTCATTTCACTCAAATTAAAAACAACATAAACAGTATGTTTATGTTGTTTTTAATGTTTTCAGGAAATAATATTATACAAGATTTCAAACATCATATTCTCATAATTTGTGACGTTTTTCCAAACATTTTTCGTCCATTTATGAAAAAAGTGATATCAATCTATGAACATACGGATATGATGTAATAAGTACACAAATAAAGGGGGCGTCTAATGATTTATTTTTTAATGGCTCTCATTCACCTCATTATCCCTGCACTTATTGGACTTTCATTGTATTGGTACACGAAAAATCATAGTATTTTCTACGCTGTCCTCGGTGTTCTTCTTCCAGGTATTATTCTTATCACACTCTTCCGTATTCCATTTTTAAACTTAATTCCACTTATTACTGCTATCTTATTTCTCGTCTTCTTACCAAAAATAAAAAAATAGGAAAGCAGATCATAGATGATCTGTTTTCCTATTTTGATATAGGTTCCCCCGCAGTAGAATGAATTTTTACTTTCTCCGATTTCACAAACCATAGACCGAAGAAAATAATAATTCCACCGATTATTTGTTGAAATGATACATATTCATTTGCCCATATAGCTGCAAATAAAACAGCTACAAGTGGCGTTATATACATATATACCATCGTATGTGACGCGCCAATTTTTTGAATACCAACATACCACATCACTAAACCAAATACTGTTACAAAGAAAATGGAATATAGTAAAGCGAATAGTGTCATTCCATGTGTAATGTGAAATGGCATTATAAATACATGTGGTCCACTTAACAATAAAAGCGGAATCGCGCCAACTAATGCTGACCATGCGGTAACACGTAGTGCTGAATATTTTTTAATTAATGGACCTGCTAAAACAGGATAAAGCCCCCAGCATATTGATGTAATAAGTCCAATTCCGTTACCATAAAAAGAACTAGCAAGCGAATGCCCTGCTACTAAAACTAATGCAGCACCACCAAAGGCAATTATAGAACCGATGAGCTTTCGAGAAGAAAACTTTTCTTGTTTCAAAAAAATAGCAAATACAGTTGTAAAAATAGGTGAAATAGAAATGAGTAAAGAGGCATTTGTAGCGGACGTATATTTGACAGTTTCCATAAATAACGTTTGATACAATACAATACCTACAACGCTAACGATGATTAATCTAGGTATATCCTTTCGCTCCATATAAACCGACTTTTCAATAAAAAATGTAAGGAGTAACATAAGCGGTGCCGCTGATATCATCCGAAGTGCAGTAAACTCAATTGCTGTAAATTCTAAAAGTCCATATTTAGCAATCGTAAAATTAATCCCCCAAATAATAACGACTGCTAAAATTAATAACTCAATCCCCCATCTTCTCATGCATATCCCCTCCGCAAATAAGATTATACAGAAAATTCAATCACATGTACATTTCATTATGTGAAAAAATCTTTGTATTGTATGGAGAGGTTTGCTTTGTTTGGTACATGAAATTATATCGGCGATTTTTCGAATATATCAGCGCAACTCGAATTATATCGGCGATTTATATATATATCTACTTATCAACAAAAAACGACAATAATAGTACCTTATATAATAAAAAGATGGTCCAAAAATATTTTGGACCATCTTTTCTTTCTTACACTCGAACGTGTAACTTCATATTTGGATTATAAAATTGGCTTGGGCTCTTCAGCTGAAAAGTTCCTCCAACTTCATGCCAATCAACTGTTAACTTATCATCCATAAATACAAGCTTTGTACGATCTGCGATAAAATTCATTGCGCTAGATTCGATATCCACATCGCGCTCATCTTTTTCTGCTACAGCTACTAAATCGATAATTCCGCTCATTACACAACCGCAACCTTCATTATCGTAAAATAACTTTATATATTTCGCTTCATTTGGAATCGTATCCATAATCTTTTTATATGCTGCTTCTGTTACAGTAACGTACATATGTTAATCTTCATCCTCTCTTCTCATATCCTTCATACATTGTACCACCATTTTCTCTTAAATTTATATACAGAAAATTAAGACTAATATACAATATATGTAATAAAGGAGGTTGTATCACTCATGTTCAAATTACTGCGATACCCCATCTTCTTAGGCCTACTCGGTAGCTTTTTTATTTCTAGCGGAATGCTATTACAACATATACTTCCTTATTCTCCTTCTATTGGTTGGATTTTAGGCTTTATTTGTTTCCTAACCGCTTCTTATTTTGCTATGAAAAAATAAGAATCACTTTAAGATTTATTTGCAGCTTAATTTTGACTTGGGTGTTACTTTCGGCCCACAAGAGAAACGTTGGCTCTATAACGATTCAACTCTCCTCTCTATTTTAAAATCTATACACAATACGATTGAACACACAAAAATATAGAATTCATAATATGTATATAGTGGTTCTATTTTTAAAACTAGTTTTTCAAAATATAGAAAGGAGAACATACATGTACCCACGTAATTGTTTTAGTTGCGACGGCAGACGCAATAGTAGTTCTAACGGAAACACCGGGCCCACTGGTAGCACCGGACCTACTGGAAACACTGGCTCTGCCGGCATCACTGGACCTTCCGGGAACACCGGACCCACTGGTAGTACTGGACCTACTGGCTCTGCCGGGCCTTCCGGAGCTGGTTTCCAAAGTACTACCGCCTTTAGTCTAGCAGCCGCCCCCACCTATAAAAAAGGACAAGTTGTCACTTATACGAGCAGCGGCTATGTTGTAAAAAAAGATGCACCTCAAGGATTTCCGAATGTATCTCCAGATTATATCGTATTAGTAGAAAGTGGGCCTACTGGAAACACTGGCAGTACTGGACCTTCTGGCGGTACCGGACCTTCCGGCATCAATGGACCTACGGGGAATACTGGATCTACTGGCAGT
>NZ_WIPE01000110.1:0-3777 GCF_009760835.1 Bacillus sp. EE-W1
AGGAAGGCGCGAAATGACCGACTGTTCTAGTCACCGGAGCTGGACATCATTTAAAGCAAAAGCGGCTCGTTTAGAACAAGAGCTATATATCAAACAAAATCCCTATTACTTCACCGTAATAGGGATTTTTATTTATAACAGTTCATAATTTGTACAAATTAATTCCAGCAAAAGGGTTGATTTATACGAATTACTAGATTATAATAATTATAAATTAGTAATTGATATAACATAACAACTCAAAAGGAGATTGATCATAATGAACAAACAAGTAATCGAAGTATTAAACAAACAAGTAGCAGACTGGAGCGTTTTATTCACAAAATTACACAACTTCCATTGGTACGTAAAAGGACCTCAATTCTTCACATTACACGAGAAATTCGAAGAACTTTACACAGAATCAGCTACTCACATCGACGAAATTGCAGAACGCATTTTAGCAATTGGCGGCAAACCAGTAGCAACAATGAAAGAATACTTAGAACTATCTTCTATTCAAGAAGCAGCATACGGCGAAACTGCAGAAGGAATGGTTGAATCAATCATGAAAGACTACGAAATGATGCTAGTCGAACTGAAAAAAGGCATGGAAATCGCTCAAAACTCTGATGACGAAATGACATCTGACCTACTACTAGGCATCTACACAGAACTAGAAAAACACGCTTGGATGCTACGTGCGTTCTTGAATCAATAATATATTTAAAAGCGGAAGCGGCTCGTTCAGAACAGGAGGGTGTTGGAACTCCTGATTACGAGGCGCTTTTTGCCTCGAATGAAGGAGTGAAACAACCGACTGTTCTAGCCGCTGGAGCTGGATATCACTAAAAGCGGAAGCGGCTCGTTCAGAGTCGCTTTTTTGTATGGGGTTAATCGCGCATATCAGTACATGAAATTTATATCCGCGATTTTTGCATTATATCGGCGATTCTATTAAATATATCAGCGATTTTTCCAATATATCGACTTACCGACAAAACAAGACAATATTAGCACCCCTCTCCTCTACTTTTATCAATATATTACAATCCCTTTTATGTTAAAATATAGGTAACATCCTTTAGTAAAATAGATCCAAAAAAGCTTTTCCATATTCATCATTTACTACTTAAATGGCGGGAGTGGTTCAGTTGAAAGACTACTTAATTAGAGCATTTTTTGCGTTAATAACAGTTGGGATTCTCTTACTTATAGCTAATATTTTCAATATACGTGTCGAGGTTAAAGACTATGCTTTCCTCGTTGTTGTAGCAATTGGTGGCGGCTGGGGTGGCTGGTACCTGTATAAAAAACAAAGTAATCAAAATGATAAAGGCATTCCAAAGTAATACGGAATGCCTTCTTTTTATTGCCGTCTATAATAAATAATAAAATTCAAACCGCTAATACAACCAATCGCAATAAACATATTAGAACTATGCACATCTCCGGCTAGATTATACTCATCAACGATAAAGCCAATCATAAAGAGTGTTATCGCCGAAACACCAATACACAATATTGAAATAAACCAAAGCGAAAATTCATTAATTAGCTCTTTCTTCTGTGCTGAAACAATTAGCATAACAAGAATAGATGCTGCTAATATACTTTTAAAAACAGGACGTAAATACACAAACTCCTCCATCTATTTCTCCTTTTCTAAAAACATTATATATTAATATTAATATATTTAACAAAATTAAAAACACATGCCATTTCAAAGTAAAATAACATGTGTTTCCAAAAATATCTATAAAATTGTATTATGATAGCTGCTTCCACTTCGTTCCTAAAACTGGACGCTCATAATTTTGGATTGCATGAATTAGTTTATCTGCCGTCTCAGCTGAAACGATCAACTCTTTATTTGATGGATTCATAAATCCTTCTTCTGCTGCACGTTCAACCATTTGCAAAATTGGTCCATAAAAGCCTTTTATGTTCAATAAACCAACCGGCTTATTATGTATACCAATTTGTGACCAACATACTACTTCAAATAGCTCTTCAAACGTTCCGTATCCGCCTGGTAATGCAATAAAAGCATCCGCAAGCTCTGCCATTTTCGCTTTGCGCTCGTGCATCGTTTCTACTTCAATTAATTCTGTTAGCCCTGTATGAACAATTTCTCCTCGGAATAGACCGCGCGGCATAACACCTGTTACACGTCCGCCTAAGCGAAGAACTTCGTTTGCCACTTCTCCCATTAATCCAACGCAAGAACCACCGTATACAAGCTCATAATCGTTCTCAATAAACATTTTCCCTAACGCTATTGCCTGCTCTTTAAATTCAGATCTCTCCCCTAAGTTGGAACCTGCAAACACACAAATCTTTCTCATTCCTACACCCCGAAACTATATATTGTTATGTTACAATGAACATTGTACAACATATTGAAGGGATGAGGAAGAAATGGATATCGTCGCATTTCAAAGATGGGTGGAGGAATTTTACGAAAAACGAAGCTGGTCACAGTATAATTCCTTTATTCGCTTAAATTTCTTAACAGAGGAAGTTGGAGAAGTTTCACGCGTTGTTCGTGCAATCGAAATTGGCCGTGATCGTCCTGACGAAAAAGTGAAAACAGAAGAAGAACTAAAACAAGAGTTAAAAGAAGAACTTGGTGATGTACTATCTAATCTTATTATTCTTTCACAAAAATATGATTTAGATTTACAAGACATTATGGAGGCTCACGTCACAAAGCTTTCGAAAAGGTTCGAAGTATCTAAATGAGAATATTATCAATTATGGTATAATATTCTTGTCACAATATTAAGGGGGATTTTATGTTATCTAAAAAATTGCACGACGCATTAAACGATCAAATGAACTTTGAATTTTACTCTGCCCACGCCTATATGGCAATGGCTGCTTACTGTACAGCTGAGAGCTATGATGGATTCGCTAACTTTTTCCTTGTACAAGCTGAAGAAGAACGTTTCCACGCAATGAAGCTTTACAACTACATTAATGACCGCGGTGAGCGCGCTATTATTACTGGATTTGATAATCCAAATAACGTATATGAATCTGTACTGAACGCTTTTGAAGTAGCACTTGAGCACGAGCGTGAAGTAACGAAGCGTATTTACAACTTATCTGATATCGCTTGGGATGAGCGTGAGCATGCAACAATTACATTCTTAAAATGGTTCGTCGATGAGCAAGTAGAAGAAGAATCTTCATTCGATAGCATCATCCAAAAATTAAAACGTATTACAAGCGATTCAAACGCATTATTTATGCTAGACGCTGAATTAGAGAAACGTACATTTACGCCTCCAGCTGAATAGTATTTCAATCACCTTAATGAATGTATTAAGGTGATTTTTTTATTTCTTCTCTAAGCTGAATAACCCTCGCCAAATCCTTCTTATAAAGCCCTGAAACCTTTTCAACAAAGTCACTATTAGTAAAAGTCCCATTTCCTTCTTCTACCATGTTTAAATACCCATGTATGAATTTCAAAAAAGTTCTAGCATCTTCTCCAGTTAATTGATCAATATTCTCTATAATTTCATCAAACTCCCTTAAATTATCCGCTTCTTTCACCCTAATCCCCCCTCTCTATATTATTTATCATACCAAAATAAAAAAGTCGTTCATCCCTCTAGGCGAGAGATAAACGACTTCGTTTGTTTTTATTAAAGCATAACCCCAACGATAATCGCTGATAATATACTTACTAACGTTGCACCGTATACAAGTTTTAATCCGAATGAAGATACAACGTTTGCTTGTTTGCCATCGATACTCTTCGTTGCACCTGCGATAATTCCGATTGAT
>NZ_WIPE01000037.1:0-2524 GCF_009760835.1 Bacillus sp. EE-W1
GGGTCTTACTGCCCATTAAAGCGGGATAAATAAAAAAACGTAGGAGTGTAAATTCCTACGTTTTTGTTTATTCATATCGTAAACATTCAATTGGATCAAGTTTTGCAGCTTTGTTAGCTGGTAGTAGACCGAATATAATACCGATTAACATGGAGATACCTACTGCAAGAAGTCCAAGTTCTTTTGAGACAACAAGTGGCCATCCGGCAAAGATGGAGACGATCCAAGCGAAGAAGATACCGAGCATGAATCCGATGAAACCACCGAGTCCTGTTAAAATACAAGATTCAATTAAGAATTGTGTTAATACTTTACCACGCGTTGCACCAAGTGCTTTACGAATACCAATCTCACGTGTACGTTCTGTTACAGATACAAGCATAATATTCATTACACCGATACCACCAACAAGTAAGGAAATAGCGGCAATACCACCGAATACCATCTTCATCATACCGATTGATTCATCTAATTGCTTCGTAAATTCACCTAAGTCTTGTGCTTTGAATTTATTTTCAAATTTAGGAGCTTTCATTTCGTTTAAAACGGAAACGGCTTGTTTTTCTACACTTTTACGTTCTGTCGGAGAGGTCATTGTTAATTTTACAGAGTCATACTCAGTTACTCCTGAAATGACAGGGACATTTTCAAGTGACGTATACCCTTCAGGCATAGGCATTCCGAATTCATTTTTCGTTTCGTAAACACCGACTACCTTATACGGCTTTCCTTTTATATCAGTGTATAAGTTTGATTCCCAACCATTAAATAATTTATTGAAAGCTTCTTCATTTAATATAACAGCAGGGATTGCTTGTTTTAATTCGCTGTCGTTTAATTCGCGACCGTGAACTAATTTTATTTTCGAATCTGTCATGAAGTCGCCTGTTCCACCTATTAAATCAAGAGAGACATCTTTTGAACCAGAAGCTGCTTTTACTTTCATACGTACATCTGGATACACATCCTTAACGCCTGGAACAGTTTGAAGACGTTTTAGCATATCAGCTGTAATTTTGGCAATATCTGTTCCATAGTCAGAGTTGTCGTAGTAAATCGTTATTTCATTATCTTTTCCTTGGCCTAACTCTTTTTTAAACTTTGCATTAGTGCCATCCCCCATTGAAATGATAGTAATAATGGCACTAATACCGATAATAATACCTAACATCGTTAAGATAGAACGCATTTTATGGGCAAAGATAGAGGAAAGGGCCATGCGTATATTTTCACTCGTGTTCAAAATTAACCTCTCCAATCTTGGACGATGTTTCCGTCACGAATTACAATTTGGCGTGCTGCTGCTTCCCCAATTTCACGATCGTGGGTAATCATAATGATTGTTGAGCCTTGTTTGTTTAATTCGTAAAAGAGATCCATAATTTGTGTACTTGTTTTCGTATCAAGTGCTCCTGTCGGTTCATCGGCTAAAATGAACTTTGGATTATTTACGATTGCACGTGCGACTGCGACACGCTGTTTTTGTCCACCTGATAATTCGTTCGGTAGGTGAGTAGCACGATCAGCTAAACCTACTTTTGTTAAAGCGGCTAATGAGCGCTCGCGTCTTTCTTTTTTATCGACTCCAGCGTAAATAAGAGGTAGCTCTACATTTTGAAGTGCTGTAAGTCTCGGTAATAACATGAAGTTTTGGAATACGAATCCAATCTCTTTATTACGAACGCGTGCAAGTTCTGTCTCAGACATGTTTGAAATATTTTGACCAGCTAGTTCATACGCACCTGTCGTTGGTTTATCTAAGCAGCCGATAATGTTCATTAATGTTGATTTACCAGAACCAGATGGTCCCATAATAGAAGTGAATTCTCCCTGGTTCAGTGTTACGTCAATGCCGTGTAATATTTGAACGGATTCTGCACCATTTTGGAAAGATTTCGTGATGCCTTTTAAGTTAATCATCGGGCGACGACCTCCATACCATCTTTTAAGTCTTTTTCAGGTTTAGAGATAATTTGCTCTCCTTTTTTCACTCCAGAAACTTTTGCTTCGCTATCAGTCTCGAATTCAACAGTAACAGCTTGTTCTTTCGCTTTACCGTCTTTTACAACGAAGACAATATTTTTGTCACCTTTTTTCACGATGCTGCTTTTCGGAACAATCGTACCAGTTGCTTCGCCAGATTTACTTGTTACGTAAACGTGGAAGCCGTTTTGTAATTCTTCACTATTATCTAATGTGACAGTGAATTGATAGTTAGAAACTGTTTTGTTTTCATCCATGCTCTTTAATGGTGTAGAACCGATTTCTGTTACTTTTCCTGTCCAAGTCTTACCAGCGACAGTTTTTGAGGAAACAGTTACTTCTTGCCCGACTTTCATACTAGCAAGCTCATATTCAGAAAGTTGACCTTTTACTTTAAATGGCCCAGCGTGGCGAAGTGTAATGCCGCTCATACCTGTTTTTTCATCAGCAGTTTTTACGATATCATCAATTACGCCATCAGTAGGACTCGTTACAGAAAGTGTATTTACTTTCTCTTTTGCTGCTTTAATCATTTCATCAG
>NZ_WIPE01000019.1:0-35957 GCF_009760835.1 Bacillus sp. EE-W1
CTTTTTTTTTTTTTTTTGAAAAAATTTCTATATGTGGATTAAGATAGATATAAGTAGAAAAACTAATAAAGTAATAAGGTTTACTTCAGTAAATAAGGTATATTATATTTGTTGAATAGATTCTCTTTAAAGACAAGAAAAGTAGGTGAACAAAGTGGGAAAATATCAATTGGATTACAAAAGTCAGGTATCTGTGGCAAAGTTTCATGAAAAACAGACGCCTGCCAAATTTGATAAAAAGCAGCAAATTGAAAAATTGCGTGCGGAGTATTTGAAAAAGAAGCAAAAACAAACAGATAAATAATATGTTACGTTTTTGATAGGAGAAACTAGTTTCAATTACCGTATATTACCATTCGGTAATTAGAACTAGCTAAATCCTATTAATATCGGGATAAACATGTAAATAGAAACAAAACAACGAGAAAAGTTGACTTATTAGTCATATTTTTTAGTATTCATTTTAAGGATTTCCTGTATAATACAATTTGAAAGAAAATCTATGGTTTGACAAGAAACACTCTTTTCGGTTTTGCTCACTGAAGGGAGTGTTTTTTTGTAGCCACAAACTCCTCTGTACTCATTACAGTTGCATATACTCCATTTAAACTAGCCAAAATTGTGTTATGAATATAAACGGCTGGTATAGTAGCATTCTTAAAAGAAAGATCTTTTGTAGCACAAGCATCATGTATAACGGTACATGGAAAGCCGAAATCAAAAGCAGCCCTTACGGTAGCATCAATACACATATGAGTCATCATCCCGCATATGACGACGTGCTCAATGTCTAAACGTTGTAATTGTTCTAGAAGATCAGTTTCGCGAAAACTATTTGGATAATGTTTGAGTATAACGGTTTCTTCTCTAAGTGGACGTACGCTTTCATGAATATGTACACCCTCTGTATTGGGCAGGAAAAAAGTAGCGTCATCTTTTATTGCTACATGTTGGATATGAAAAATAGGTTCGTTTTTCGTTCTAAAGAGTTGTAGCAGCTGACGAGCATATTTGCTTGCTTCTATTGGATTACGCAATTCCATCTTTCCGTGTTGAAAATAATCATTTTGAATATCAACGAGTAAAAGAGCTGTTTTCATATATTTATCTTCCTCCGGTTTCATATTCAAATAATGGTATTCAATTTATAGAGGTGATTCTCCTTTTAAAAAAATATGAAGGAGAAGAATTTTACATAACTTTAAAAAGCAATATTATATTGTGATTTTTTATTTGAAAATTTTAATAGATAAATAATTAATATTTTTCTAAAAAATGTATTGACTCTTATTATTCTGAGTTCTATAATGAGAATTAATTAAACGACAATTAAATCGATACATTCTTATCCAGAGAGGTGGAGGGACTGGCCCTACGATACCTCAGCAACGGGTTTTTTAATACCGTGCTAACTCCAGCAAGCCTTATAAAAGGCTTGGAAGATGAGAAGATGTGACCGAGTACATATAAGTGCTCTCCTTCTTATCTTTATGGTTGATAAGAAGGAGAGCACTTTTTATTTTACCTCGAAAGCTCTACTTCAAGTTTTTACAGCATATAGGAGGGGAAAAAATGATTTCTTTTAACAACGTAAGTAAAGTATATGAATCAGGTGGGCAATCTGTTCATGCGGTGGAGGATGTAACATTATCAGTTGAGAAGGGCGAAATTTTTGGCATTATCGGTTTTAGTGGCGCTGGAAAGAGTACGTTATTACGCCTAGTAAATATGTTAGAGAGACCAACGGCGGGAACGATTTCAATAGATGATAAAGATATTACATCACTATCGACGAAAGAATTACGGAAGCTAAGACAAAGAATCGGGATGATTTTTCAAAGTTTTAATTTATTTAATTCAAGAACAGTGTTTGGGAATATTGCTTATCCATTAAGGTTAGCGAAAGTACCAAAAAATGAGATAAAAGAAAGAGTAAATGAACTGCTAAAGTTTGTAGGATTAGAAGATAAAGCAAACTATTATCCAGAGCAACTATCAGGCGGACAAAAGCAGCGTGTTGGCATTGCAAGAGCACTTGCAACATCGCCAGACATTCTTATATGTGATGAGGCAACATCAGCTTTAGATCCAGAAACAACGACAGAAATTTTGAACTTATTAAAGAAAGTAAATCGAGAATACAATGTAACAATTCTTCTTATTACACATGAAATGCATGTTGTGAAAGAAATTTGTCACCGTGTAGCTGTAATGGAGAAGGGAAAGGTTATTGAAGAAGGAAAACTGTTTGATGTTTTCACACAACCAAAAACAAAGACAACTCAAAACTTTGTACGCTCCATTATTAATGATCATTTACCGGAAAGTGTTCTAGGGAAAATTCAAAATGGTGGACAGATTTATCGCTTAACATTTACTGGGGAAGAGACAGGGCAGCCGGTACTATCATATATCGCGAAAAATTATAACGTCGATGTAAACGTACTGTACGGAAATATTATTGAACTCCAAAATGTGCTATTTGGAAATCTTCTTGTAGAATTGCAAGGTGAACAGAAGGAAATTCAAAAAGCATTACAACATCTAAGACTGCAAGTGCAGCTGAAGGAGGTAGAAGCTCATGCGAGTTGATTGGAGTATATTTTGGCCTCGCATAGTAGATGCGACGGGGGATACCCTCTTAATGGTAATCGTAACCCTTATATTTGCTACAATTCTTGGTATACCCCTAGGTTTACTGTTGTATGTAACGAGGAAAGGAAACTTTTTAGAAAATAAATGGGTCTTTTCTATTCTTAATATCATTATTAATACAATTCGTCCGGTTCCATTCATCATCTTCTTAGTAGCTTTAAGCCCACTAACAAGAAGTGTTATCGGAACGACGATTGGAACAGCAGCAGCAATCTTTCCAATGACGTTAGTTGCGTCAATTGGTATTGCTAGAATGGTTGAAACAAATCTTGTTTCAGTTCCAAAGGGAGTCATTGAAGCAGCTCAAGCGATGGGTGCTTCACCATTTAGAATTGTTTTTGAAATTCTTGTACCAGAAGCGTTAGCGCCATTGATTTTAGGTGTTACGTTTATGACAGTTGGTTTAATTGAATTTTCTGCAGTTGCTGGGCTTGTCGGTGGTGGCGGTCTTGGTGACTTAGCGATGACATATGGTTATCAACGTTTTGATACATCAGTTATGTTCGTAACGGTCGTTTTACTTATTATTCTCGTACAGATAGCTCAAAATTTAGGAAACTACTTTGCGAAAGTCTTTTTACGTAGATCATAAAAAGGAAGAGGGGAAAAGAAAATGAAGAAAATTTTAGCATTTGCATTATCAGCGATTGTAGGAATTTCAGCGTTAAGCGGCTGCTCAAGTGGAGACACGGGGGCAGGAGCAAAAGAGAAAGTAGTTCGCGTTGGCGTAACCGGAACAGATGGAGACGCTTGGGAAATTTTAAAGAAAAAAGCTGAAAAAGAGGGAATTAAAATTAAACTGGTTGAGTTCTCTGATTACACAACGCCAAATAAAGCGTTAGCTGATGGAGATATTGAACTAAACTCATTCCAGCACGTTGCTTTCTTAGAGCAATTTAAAAAAGAGCATAAGTTAGATATTACAGCTGTCGGTACAACGCAAATTGCACCAATGGGCTTATACTCTGAAAAATATAAGAAGGCAAATGAAATTCCAGATGGTTCAGAAATTGCGATTCCAAATGATCCAACGAACCAAGCTCGTGCATTAAAACTTCTTGATGCAGCTGGATTATTAAAGCTTAAGAAAGACTTTGGCTTATTCGGAGATCCAAGTGGCATTGCTGAAAATCCGAAGAAGTTAAAAATTACACCGGTTATCGCACAGCAAACACCTCGTGTATTAAAAGATGTTGCAGCTTCAGTTATTAATAACGGTGTTGCTGGTCAAGCTGGATTAGATCCAGCGAAGGATCCAATTTTCTTAGAAGATCCAAAGAATGAAAATGCGAAGCCATATATTAATATTTTCGCAGCTCGTACAAAAGATAAAGATGATTCAACACTGAAAAAAGTAATTGAACTATATCATTCAAAAGAAGTAACAGATGCAATTAAGAAAGAAACAAATGATGGTTCCATTTCAGTAGATCTTTCACTTGAGGAGCTTGAAAAAATCGTAAAATAATTATCGGGTTTAACGATTAACAGTAGGAACCCCTCCGCTGTTAGCTCGTTCAACATATAATCTACTTAACAAACAAAACCCTAATTCTGTACCTTCCAATTCTGTATAACGTAGAATCCAATGTTTGTTAAGTAGAGTGATGGACCAGGAGTTTTCCTGGTCTTTTTTTATGAATGAAAGTAGCTAGCGAATAGTAAGGTAATCCAAATTATAAAAGGGTAAGCAAATAAGCTAAAAATGAGTGTAATTACGAATTGTTTTTTATGAATGAGGTGTTTTTCGAATGAAAAAAAGAAAATAGAAAAAATCATAATGAAAACGGCTGATATTACGCCAGGATTATATGAACGATAAATGAAAAACAAAATAATATGTTGAACAGAGTTGAAGAATATCGCCCCCTGTATAAAAATAATCCAGTATATAGAAGACAAGAAGTTTAGTTGATATAGAAAGACGATAAGTAAGACAAAGATTGTTAATACGAAAATCGCAATGAAAAATTGTCGGCTTGTTATAAAATAAATTGAAAATTGATTAGCAAGATATTGTGGCATTTGAAAAGATTCTTCAAGGTTATGAACGAAAAATAATAAAGGAATGATCCAGGGTATAATAGTTGAATGTTTTTTCATCAACTGACATCACTCCAATAAAATATAGAAAGCCTAAAAAAGGCCCTCTATACAGGGATAGCTATTCAATTATGATACTTTTTAAATTATCCTCATGATGCTCTTGTTTTTTCGGATAAGTAGCTAGTTCCTCTTGCAAAATGTTTAGTGCTTGCTTAGCTGATTGCTGGATTGGGGCAGGTAACTCTTCTAATATATTCATACCGACTTTTATTTTTGTACGAATTACCTTCCTTAGTAGTTCCTCACGCATGCACTACACCTCCAAATCGAATGTTTAGTACATCATCTTCGAATTTTGCTCCTTGAATAGAAAGGTGTGTTAACGTTTTTGGTAATGTGATGTTCCGTTTCACAGAACCTGAACGAATGATAAGTTCATCACCTTTTTGATTTAATGAAAGTTCACTTTTGTTTGAGAAGGGAATGGAGAGAACGAAAATATACTCATCGCCATCTTTTTTTACATATTGAGTGCGACCGTTAAATTTCACTTCCGTAGGAGAAGAATCTGATTTAAATAAAGCATCTCCTACACGCTCTAACATAGACAAACCGACAACCTCTTGTTCAAACATAGGAGCTTCGTAAATAGGAAGCGGCTGAAAACTATCTTGAATCAATGTTTTATATTTCTTTTGAGTATCTTTCCATGCTTGAAAATAAGGATCGGTGACAGTGTTAGGGATGACGCGATTAATCATAATGGCATCCACGTTATAATCGTATAAGTTTAAATACGTAAAGCTGCGCTGAGCTTCTTTAATGACCATCTTTTCAGGATTTACAACGATGCGGATACTTGTTATGTCTCGGTTTGATAAAATATCTCTCATTTCTCCAAGTTGTTCAAGTGTATTCGTTAATTCGTCCATAATATCATCGGTTGGAAGGGGGACACCAAGAAGTGGTTGAGCTACAGGACGAACAACTTTTAAAACTTTTCTTTTAATAGGAAAGAGTTTTTCCATCCACCAGCCGAGCATATCTGGAAAGCTGAGCATTGCTAATGTTTCTCCTGTTGGAGCGCAATCAATGATGATAACATCATATGTGTTTTGTTTATAATAATCGAGTACGCGAAGTAAGCTAATTAAATCTTCCATACCAGGAAACATTGTTAATTCTTCTGTTGTAATATCATCAGCTGCTTTGGAAGTGAAGAGTAGTGTAATATATTTCTGTAATTTCCCCCAGCCTTTTTCCATCTCATAAATCGTATTAATTTCTTGTGCCCACAAATTTTCACGAATTGCTAATGGCTCAGAAGATAGCTTTATACCAAATGAATCTCCTAAACTATGAGCAGGATCTGTACTCATTACTAATGTTTTTAATCCTTGTTTTGCGCTTTGAAGTGCTGTTGCTGCTGAAATGCTAGTTTTTCCTACGCCGCCTTTACCTGTATACAAAATAATTCTCATTATTCTATCCCTTTTGTTTCGAGTATCGAATATTACGAGTACCGAAATAAAATGTTGAATAAAAACCCAACTAGGGTTTTATTCAATCGGAATGTTTTTCATTTTAGGTGTAGAAACCTTTTCTTCTGTTTTTTGCTGTGACGTAGCAATGTGATTCATGATCTTTTGGAAGATTTGTAGTAAGAATGCTTTTTCTGCTTCTGATAATGCTTCTGTCACTAGGCTAAAGTAATGGGCTGCATTTTGTTTTACTTCTTGAACGAGCATTACGCCGTTTTCTGTTAAACGAATTAATACAATGCGTCGGTCGTTTTCATCACGGTACCTTTCAATATATCCCTTTTTTACGAGGCGATTTACAACACCTGTCGTTGTACTCATCGGTATATCAAGAAGGTCAGCGATTTTTGTCATTGTAATATCTGTATTTCGCTCCATCCAAAGTAAACAAAATACTTCTGTTTTAGAAAGTGTTAAATCTAGGCTTACCCATTCTTCAGGATAAAAAAGTTTCTTGGCGTTATCTAGCAGTAAGTCTAAAAAATGTTCGTATTGCAACAATTATTTCCACTCCCGTATATTTCGAGGTTCGTAATATTTGTTTTTATTTTATGCAGAATTGAAATAAATGTCAATAGTTTTAACTGTTTTTTCAGATTAGACAGAAAACTAACTTTAAAATAGTATTCTTTTATGATAGATTTATAAATATAAAACTAGAATTTACATAAAAATCCATCATAGTAAATATACTTATCTATAATGGATGTACAGCTAACGAGGGGGAGAACAATGAGAAGACGTAATACGCAAGCGTTCACGTTTTTAGCATGGACTTCATTTGTTTGTGCACTTTCAGGTATGCTAATTGGAATTTATACGTTAGATGAAACGCTTAGTGTAAAAGGATATTATTTAATTGGAACATTATTTTTAACGATGTCTTGTTTTGTATTACAAAAAACAATTCGTGATAATGAAGAAGATAACGAGAGATTTCCGAAAAATAAACCGTTAGATAAAGAGTAAATCGTAAAGAAAGGCATTTGCCTTTCTTTTTTTATGTAAAAATGCAGTAAGTGCCGTGTGTTGACTTGCTTGAAGTACTGAAAATTTGGTATCATCAATAGTATTGTAGATTGAACGATATATTATGGAGGTGGCCTAGCCGTGTCAAGAATTTCCGTTGAGAATGTAAAGCACGTAGCACATTTAGCACGTCTTGCAATTACTGATCAAGAAGCTGAAAAATTTCAAAAACAACTAGATGCAATTGTTACATTTGCAGAACAGTTAAATGAATTAGATACAACTGATGTAAAACCAACAACTCATGTATTAACTATGAAAAATGTTATGCGTGAAGATGTACCAGAAAAAGGTTTACCAGTCGAAGAAGTATTAAAAAATGCACCGGATCACAAAGATAATCAAATACGTGTTCCAGCAGTATTAGAATAGAGGAGGGGAATTTCGATGTCATTATTTGATCATTCCGTATCAGAGTTACATAAGAAGTTAAACAACAAAGAAATTTCCGTTACGGATTTAGTAGAAGAATCTTACAAACGTATTGCGGATGTTGAAGATAACGTAAAAGCTTTTCTTACATTAGATGAAGAAAACGCACGCGCGAAAGCGAAAGAATTAGACGCGAAAATTGGTGCTGAAGATAATGGTTTATTATTCGGTATGCCAATTGGTGTAAAAGATAACATTGTAACTAACGGTCTTCGTACAACTTGTGCGAGCAAAATGTTAGCAAACTTTGATCCAATTTATGATGCAACAGTTGTGCAAAAGCTAAAAGCTGCTGACACAGTTACAATCGGTAAGTTAAATATGGACGAGTTCGCAATGGGTTCTTCAAATGAAAACTCAGGTTTCTACGCTACGAAAAATCCATGGAACTTAGATTACGTTCCAGGCGGATCTAGTGGTGGTTCTGCAGCAGCTGTAGCAGCAGGAGAAGTATTATTCTCTCTAGGTTCTGATACGGGTGGTTCTATCCGTCAGCCAGCTGCATATTGCGGCGTTGTAGGTTTAAAACCAACTTACGGACGCGTATCTCGTTACGGATTAGTAGCATTCGCATCTTCACTTGACCAAATCGGACCGATTACACGTACAGTAGAAGATAATGCATACTTATTACAAGCTATTTCAGGTATTGACCGTATGGATGCAACTTCTGCTAACGTTGAAGTAGGAAACTACTTAGCTGGTTTAACAGGCGACGTTAAAGGTTTACGCATTGCTGTACCGAAAGAATACTTAGGAGAAGGTGTTGGCGAAGAAGCTCGTGAGTCAGTACTAGCTGCTTTAAAAGTATTAGAAGGTATGGGCGCAACTTGGGAGGAAGTATCTCTTCCACACTCTAAATACGCTCTAGCAACGTATTACTTATTATCTTCTTCTGAAGCATCTGCTAACCTTTCACGCTTTGATGGCGTACGTTACGGTGTTCGTTCTGATAATGTAAATAATTTATTAGACCTTTACAAAAACACACGTAGCGAAGGTTTTGGTGATGAAGTAAAACGTCGTATTATGCTTGGTACATTTGCACTTAGCTCTGGTTACTATGATGCATACTACAAGAAAGCACAACAAGTACGTACATTAATTAAAAACGACTTTGAAAATGTATTTGCTAACTACGATGTTATTATTGGACCAACAACGCCAACTCCGGCATTTAAAGTGGGCGAAAAAGTTGATGATCCAATGACAATGTATGCAAATGACATTTTAACAATCCCAGTAAACTTAGCGGGTGTTCCAGCGATTTCTGTTCCATGTGGATTCGGTGCTAACAACATGCCACTTGGTCTACAAATCATTGGTAAACACTTCGATGAAGCGACAATTTACCGCGTTGCACATGCGTTTGAGCAAGCAACAGACTATCATACAAAAAAAGCAAGTCTGTAAGGAGGCGAGCATAGATGAATTTAGAAACAATTATTGGTTTAGAGGTTCACGTTGAGTTAAAAACAAATTCGAAAATTTTCTCTGCGAGTCCAACAGAATTCGGAGCGGAGCCAAATACACAAACAAGTGTAATTGACTTAGGATACCCAGGGGTACTTCCTACTTTAAATAAAGAAGCAGTTAACTTTGCAATGAAAGCTGCAATGGCATTAAACTGTGAAATCGCAACGGAAACGAAGTTCGACCGTAAAAACTATTTCTACCCAGATAATCCGAAAGCTTACCAAATTTCTCAATTCGATAAGCCAATTGGTGAAAATGGTTGGATTGAAATTGAAGTAGACGGTAAAAAGAAACGTATCGGTATTACACGTCTTCATTTAGAAGAAGATGCTGGTAAATCAACGCATACAGCTGATGGTTCATTAGTAGATTACAATCGTCAAGGTATGCCTTTAATCGAGATCGTATCTGAGCCAGATATGCGTACGCCAGAAGAAGCATATGCATACTTAGAGAAGTTAAAATCAATCATTCAATACACTGGCGTATCTGATTGTAAGATGGAAGAAGGTTCCTTGCGTTGTGATGCGAACATTTCCCTTCGTCCAGTTGGACAAGAGAAGTTTGGTACAAAAGCGGAACTGAAAAACTTAAACTCATTCACTTACGTACAAAAAGGTCTTGAGCACGAGCAAGTGCGCCAAGAGAAAGAATTGTTATCTGGTGGTATCATCCAACAAGAAACACGTCGTTATGATGAAGCAACGAAGAAAACAATCTTAATGCGTGTGAAAGAGGGATCTGACGATTACCGTTACTTCCCAGAGCCAGACTTAGTTGAACTTTACATCGATGATGAGTGGAAAGAAGAAATTCGTGCTTCGATTCCAGAACTTCCAGATGCACGTAAAGCTCGCTACGTTGCAGAAATTGGCTTACCAGCTTATGATGCACACGTATTAACATTAACGAAAGAGATGTCTGATTTCTTTGAAGCAGCAATTGAAGATGGAGCAGATGCGAAACTAACATCAAACTGGTTAATGGGTGAAGTGCTTGCATACTTAAACAAACAACAAAAAGAATTAAAAGACGTTGCATTAACGCCTGCTGGTTTATCTAAAATGGTTCAATTAATTGAAAAAGGTACAATTTCTTCTAAAATCGCGAAGAAAGTATTTAACGAGTTAATTGAAAAAGGTGGAGACCCAGAGGAAATCGTTAAAGCAAAAGGTCTTGTTCAAATTTCTGACGAGGGTACACTTCGTAAAGTTGTAACAGAAATTCTTGATAATAATGAGCAATCTATCGAAGACTTTAAAAACGGTAAAGACCGTGCAATTGGCTTCTTAGTTGGTCAAATTATGAAAGCTACAAAAGGACAAGCAAATCCGCCGCTTGTTAACAAAATCTTACTTGAAGAGATTAATAAGCGATAATAATAGTAACTTGTAAAGATTAAGCAGAAAAACACCCGTACATGGGTGTTTTTCTAGGTTAATCAAACGTTTGTTTAAATGAGAGAAGATCGTTTAAACAAACGTTTGATTAACTGTCAAAAGTGTAAAAATGTTTGTATAGCAACTATGGTATGATAGTTGCAAAAAGGTGGGAATAATGATAAATCTAGACATAGAGGTTTTTTCATCTCATGAAATAATAGATAATTATTATTCGTTATATGTAAATTGTTGTGAGGAAATAGATGGACATAAATTTTTTGTCAAATAAAACAAAACCATTGAAATGAATATTTACTTTTGATGGACTACACGAATCGGGTTCTTACTGCCTGTTTGAGCGAGATAAAAGAAGGATAGGAAGATGAGAGGAGGTAGGCATGGGAATACTGAATAGAAGTTCGGTATGTTCTTTTTCAATATATAAAGAAATTTCCTGTGCTAATAAATGATGAAGCGAGCAAGAATTATTTATAATCCTACTTCTGGGCGCGAGCTATTTAAGAAGAGCTTACCGGAAGTATTACAAAAATTAGAACAAGCTGGATATGAAGCGTCTTGTCATGCGACAACTGGTCCTGGAGATGCGACTGTGGCAGCGAGGCAAGCTGCGGATCGTAAGTTTGATGTTGTTATCGCAGCTGGTGGTGATGGTACATTAAATGAAGTGGTGAACGGCTTAGTAGGACATGAACATCGTCCAAAGTTTGGAATTATTCCAGTTGGAACGACAAATGATTTTGCGCGTGCGATCGGTGTACCTCGTGCTATTGAAGAGGCTGCGGATATTATTTGTGAAGGGAAAACAGTTCCGTTAGATCTTGGTAGAGCGAATGATACATATTTCATTAATATCGCTGGTGGCGGCCGTATTACAGAATTAACATATGAAGTGCCAAGCAAGCTAAAGACGGTATTAGGCCAACTTGCTTACTATTTAAAAGGAATCGAAATGTTACCGTCATTACATCCAACATATGTTGAAATTGAGTATGATGGGAAATTACTACAAGAAGAAATTACGATGTTTTTAATTACGAATACTCGTTCAGTGGGCGGCTTTGAAAAGGTAGCACCATATGCATCGATTAACGATGGATTATTTGATTTATTAGTACTGAAAAAAGGTTCTATTGCTGACTTAATTAAAGCAGCAACACAAGCGCAGCGTGGTGAACATATTAACAATCCAAAAGTACTATACACACAAGCAAATCGAATTAAAGTGCATTCACCAGATAAACTAATGATTAACTTAGACGGTGAATACGGTGGAGATGCACCGATGGAATTCGAAAATATATATCATTGTCTTGAACTATTTGTTCCTGAACAACAAGAGGATGCCCTGTAAAGGCATCCTTTTTATTATATAGAGGAATTGTAAATTGGAAGTTAGTTTGATTTTTATGGTATTTTTACAATTCGTTTATTTTATATCCATACTTTATTGATACACTGGAGGAGATAAGAAACGAGAGGTAGGATGCTATGGAGAAGGTAAAGGCAATACTATTTGATAAAGATGGGACATTAATGGATTTTTATTCAATTTGGATAAAAGTGGCTGAAGAGCTTGTTGCTGAATGTATAAAATTATATCAACTCCCACATTCAATGCAGCAGGCTTTATTAAAAGAAATCGGTGTGGATGGGGCATTTGTTCATCCTCGTAGTGCAATAGCTGCTGGAACAAGCCTCGATGTAGCAAAGGGGCTTTGTAAGTATATTACGTCATCTAAGGAAGAGGAAATGCATGAGTGGGTAAGTGAAAAATTATTTTCTCTTATGTATGAACACCGCTCCTATATGAAAATGACGGCGGATTTACCGAGGATTTTACAAGGTTTAAAGGATAGAGGATTTATTTTAGGTGTTGTGACAGCTGATGATTTTGCACCAACAGAATTATTTTTGAAACAATATCAATTAGAGTCCTTTTTTGATTATGTTGTAGCTTCAGATACATTTCCGGCACAAAAACCAGATAAAAGAATTGTAGAATATTTTTGTGAGAAGTTTCATTTAGAAGCATGTGAAGTAGCCGTCGTTGGAGATACACCAACTGATTTACATTTAGCGAGAAATGGTGGCAATTGCTATGCAATTGGAGTACTGTCTGGTACAGGAGATCGTCAAACGTTAGAACCACTTGCAGATTTAGTAGTACAATCTGTTGGGGAGTTTATTTCTCATTCGGGTGAGTTGATTTGGGAACAAGGAAAGTCTAATGTGTAAGAAAAATAAGTCTATAAGGACTCTTAATGAGTCTTTATAGACTTATTTTTTATGTCGACATAGAAGGTATGCAGGATGAATGCTGGGAAAGAACGTTGGCATACATTTTGCAATGAAAAGAGAAAACAATGTAAAGAAAAGGATGGGGTACGTAATGAACACAAAAAAATTTGCTAAAGTAAATGAACAAATTCCTGGACCGAAAGCAGCGTCTTTATTAGAACGCCGCCAAAATATAGTACCAAAAGGAGTAAGTAACGGCATCCCAACGTTTGTACAATCTGCAAATGGTTCTCTTGTAACAGATGTTGATGGCAATCAGTACATTGATTTCGCGGGAGCAATCGGAACAATTAACGTAGGGCATTGTCATCCAGCTGTTAAAGAGGCGCTCCATAAACAAGTAGATCAATACATTCATACTGGATTTAATGTCATGATGTATGAGCCATATATTGAATTAGCAGAAAAACTTGCGGCATTAGCGCCGGGAAGTTTTGATAAGCAAGTACTATTTTTAAATAGTGGTGCAGAAGCGGTTGAGAACGCTGTGAAAATCGCTCGTAAATATACAAAAAGACCTGGTATTATCGCATTTTCTAAAGGATTCCATGGGCGTACATTAATGACAATGACGATGACAAGTAAAGTAAAACCATATAAATTTGGATTTGGTCCATTTGCGCCTGAAGTCTATAAAGCACCATTCCCGTACGAATATCGCCGCCCAGAAGGATTAACGGAAGAGCAGTACGATGACTTTATGATTGAAGAGTTTAAGAATTTCTTCATATCAGAAGTAGCACCAGAAACAATTGCAGCCGTTGTAATGGAACCTGTTCAAGGGGAAGGCGGATTTATCGTTCCAAGTAAGAAGTTTGTGCAAGAAGTACGCAATATTTGTTCAGAACACGGCATCTTATTTGTAGCGGATGAAATTCAAACAGGATTTAGTCGTACAGGAAAATATTTTGCCATTGATCATTATGATGTCGTTCCAGATTTAATTACGGTATCTAAATCATTAGGCGCTGGTGTACCGATTAGTGGTGTTATTGGGCGCAAGGAAATTATGAATGAGTCTGCGCCGGGAGAGCTTGGTGGAACGTATGCAGGAAGCCCACTAGGATGTGCAGCAGCATTGGCAGTACTTGATGTAATAGAAAAAGAGAATTTAAATGATAGAGCGATAGAATTAGGAAAAGTCGTAATGAACCGATTCGAAGAGATGAAAAATAAATATAATTGCATTGGTGATGTGCGTGGTTTAGGAGCAATGTGTGCATTCGAGCTCGTTCAAGATCGGAAGACGAAAGCACCTGATAAAACGTTAACAGCTAATTTGTGCGCAGAGGCAAATAAACGCGGATTACTTCTACTATCAGCAGGGACATACGGTAATGTTATTCGTGTGTTAATGCCATTAGTTATTACAGATGAGCAACTTGAAGAAGGATTAACTATAATTGAAGAATCATTGCAAGTCTGTTATGAGAAAGCGAATACTGCTCGTGTTTAAAAGCTAAATAATAAATCGCAAACATTCTAGCTGACTCTATATAAAATACAGAAAATTCACTTTATAATAAAGGTAGTGAAGTGAATCGATGGATTGGAAGTTAGGGGTGGCTAGGATGGTTGGAGAAAAGGAACGAGTGTTAATGGATTTACAAGATGTATTTGAATATGCGTTTGACGAAATTTTTGTGACTGACGAAAAGGGAATCGTTGTGCGTGTAAATAGTACATGTGAAAGGCACTATCAACTAGCTGCTAAAGAGTTGGTAGGTAAGCATGTGAAAGAATTGCAGAAGGATGGTATCTTTTATCCATCGGCAACGTTAGAAGTAATTGAAAAAAAGAGACCGATTGAACTCGTTCAAACGACAAAATCAGGAGAGTATTTACACGTTCGTACAAGGCCTGTTTTTGATAATGAGGGAAATTTAAGAAGAGTAATTAGTTATTCACGTGATCTGACAGAGCTCTACCAATTACGTCAAAAGGTAGAGGAAATGGATAATCAGTTAAAAACATATAAAAAAGAATTAAGAGAAACATATGAACATGAAGGACTTATTTTTAAAAGTATCGCTATGCAAAAAATAGTCGAGACAATCAAGAAAGTATCCGTGGTAGATAGTACAGTTCTCGTTTTAGGTGAGACAGGAGTAGGGAAGAGTCGATTAGTACGTCATTTACATGAAGTGAGTAACAGGAAGAATGAAAGTTTCTATGAAATTAATTGTGCGGCATTGCCAACGAATTTAATTGAATCAGAGCTTTTTGGATACTCAGGTGGATCTTTTACAGGTGCGAATCGTGAAGGGAAAAAGGGATTATTAGAATCAGCTCATAAAGGAACTCTTTTCTTAGATGAAATTGGCGAAATGCCACTTGAAATTCAAGCGAAACTTTTGCAAGTGTTGCAAGAAAAAACGTTTCGTCCTATTGGCGGAAGAGAATTAAAAAAGGTGGACGTTAGAATTGTAGCGGCTACAAATAGAGATTTAAGTATGATGGTGAAACAAGGAACATTCCGGAAAGATTTATATTATCGTCTAAATGTCATTCCAATTGTAATTCCACCACTCAGGGAAAGAACTGAAGACATTTTGCCACTCATTTATCATTATTTACAGCACTTTAACGAAAAATATGGCCGGAATGTAAAATTAGCGCCTAGCACATTGCAAATGTTTGTTGGTTACCCGTGGGAAGGAAATAATAGAGAGATTGAAAATGTGATTGAGCGAATTGTTATAACTGCTGATGATATCGTTACGATAGAAGATTTGCCAATAGCGATGCAAGAATCAACGGTTGAACAGTCCGGCCAAAGTCTCTATAAAATGTTAGAAGAAGTAGAACGGAATATTATTTTGAAAGCATATAAAACATATGGATCGAGTTATAAAGTAGCGGAGTTTTTAAAAATAAGTCAATCTGCTGCCACTAGGAAGATAAAGAAACTTATAGAGGAGGAAGAAAACATTGGATAAAAAAGCGACGTTTGTAAATGTAGAGAAAAAGGCGATGTATATAAATGGTGAGTGGATTACATTGCAAGAACAAATCGAAGTAAATAATCCAGCAACGAAGGAAATATTTGCGACGGTACCAAAGGGCGGGGTAACAGAGGCAAAGCAAGCTGTTGATGCTGCTCATGAAGCTTTTAAATCATGGTCTAAGTTAACAGCAGCAGACCGTGCAGTGAAGTTAAAAAAATGGTTCACACTTATCGATGAAAATAAAGAAGAGATTGCAGCGATTATGACGAGAGAACAAGGAAAGCCATTTGTAGAAGCACTTGGTGAAGTGAATTATGCCAATAGCTTTGTTGAATGGTATGCAGAAGAAGGTAAACGCGTATATGGCGAAATGATTCCTGCTTCTCATCCGAATAAACGTATTTTAGTTATGAAACAACCGGTTGGAGTTATGGCCGCTATTACACCTTGGAACTTCCCGGCTGCTATGATTACGAGAAAGGTAGCCCCGGCGCTTGCAGCGGGATGTACGGCAGTTGTAAAACCGGCAAGCCAAACGCCTTTAACTGCTTTGAAATTAGCTGAATTAGCCCATGAAGCGGACATTCCAAAAGGCGTAATAAATATTGTAACAGGTAGTGCGAAAGCAATTGCTGATACGTGGATGGAAGATGGGCGTGTTCGAAAAGTTTCCTTTACAGGATCAACTGAGATTGGGAAAGAATTAATGGCTAGTGCTGCACAAACGATGAAAAAGGTTTCACTTGAGTTAGGTGGTCACGCGCCGTTTATTGTTATGAATGATGCGGACTTAGATAAAGCGGTAGAGGCGGTAATCGGTTCGAAATTCCGTAACGCAGGACAAACGTGTATATGTACAAACCGAGTATTTGTTCAGGAAGAAGTGTATGAAGTATTTGCAGAGAAGTTTCAAAAGGCAGTAGGGCAGTTAAAAGTAGGAGACGGTTTCGGTGATGGAACGACTGTAGGACCACTTATTGACGAGAATGCAGTTTCGAAAGTACAGGAACATATCGAAGATGCTATTCAAAAGGGTGGAACAGTTTTATTTGGTGGTCAAAAGGTTGCAGAGCTAGATGGACACTTTATGCAACCAACTGTAATTGGATTGGCGAACGATACGATGCTTTGTATGAATGAAGAAACATTCGGACCAGTAGCACCAGTTGCGAAATTTAAAACGGTTGAAGAAGTAATCGAACGTGCAAATAATACACCATATGGCTTAGCTGCTTATATTTTCACAAAAGATATTAGTCAAGCATTCCAAGTTAGCGAAGCATTAGAGTACGGTATTATCGGATTAAATGATGGACTTCCATCAGTTGCACAAGCACCATTCGGTGGCTTTAAAGAAAGTGGTATTGGCCGTGAAGGAGGCCATTTCGGTATCGAGGAATATTTAGAAATTAAATATATTTCATTAGGACTATAAGTAGTATACTAGAATCTCTATAAGGTAACAGAGAAGGAGATTCTAGTATGGTATATTGGCTATTATTACTTGTTACAATTATTTTTGAAGTAGCTGGAACAATTGCGATGAAACTATCAAATGGTTTAACAAAGCTCGTTCCCAGTGTACTTATTTTCGTATTTTATGGAATTTGTTTCAGCGTATTTGCTATCGTTGTCAAAAAAATTCATTTAAGTATTGCTTATGCGATTTGGTCTGGTGTAGGAACATTACTTATTACAATTATTAGCGTGTATTTCTTCAAAGAGCACATTAACTTATTCCAAGCATTTTGTATTCTTTTTATTGTTTTAGGAGTAATTGGACTTAAGGTTTCATCGGCATCATAAAAGGCTATCTTCCGGTGTGGAAGATAGCCTTTTGTTTTTATTAAAATGCCCAGTTACCTTTACGGAAGATTGGTTCATGTCTTCCATCATCTGTAATACCATCGATATCAAGCTCAGCTGATCCAATCATGAAGTCGTTGTGTGTAATACTATTGTTTGCTCCATTTTCGGCAAGTTCTTCTTTAGACATTGTTTTTCCGCCAACTAAGTTGAAAGCATAAGCACTTCCGATTGCAAGGTGGCAAGATGCGTTTTCGTCAAATAGTGTATTGTAGAATAAAATATTTGTATTTGAAATTGGTGAATCATGAGGTACTAAAGC
Source organism: Bacillus sp. EE-W1 (assembly GCF_009760835.1). Taxonomy (NCBI): domain Bacteria; kingdom Bacillati; phylum Bacillota; class Bacilli; order Caryophanales; family Bacillaceae; genus Bacillus; species Bacillus sp. EE-W1. The sequence continues at coordinate 17,957 of NZ_WIPE01000019.1, forward strand.
AACCTCGCCTAAGAAGTGAGAGCCTTCATCTGTTTCTACTAAATGTTTTAAAGCCTCTTCACCAGTTTCAGCTTTATAGTCTACGATACGTCCGTTTTCAAATGTTAACGTGAAGTTATCGATAATATTACCTGCAAATGCTAACGGTTTTGTGCTAGATACTTGGCCGTTTACACCTGTTTTAAGTGGCATTGTAAATACTTCTTCAGTTGGAATGTTCGCCATAAATGGTACGTTCTTTTCATTTAAGCTACCAGCACCAGCCCATACATGCTTTTCTGGAAGTTCGATCGTTAAATCTGTTCCAGGAGCTGTATAGTGAAGGGCTTTATAATGCTTTTCGTTTAAGTAATCAACTTTTGTATGTAACGTTTTATCGTGTTCTTTCCATGCTTCCACAGGATTTTCTAAATCCGCACGAGTAGCTTTGAAAATAGCATCCCATAGTTTTGCTTCTTGTTCTTCTGGTGCAACGTCAGGGAATACTTTCGCAGCCCATTCTTTCGTAGGAACAGAAATGACACACCAGCTTACTTTATCAGCTTGTACGTAATCACGGTATACTTTCATTGCTTCACCAGCTACTTTATGAGCTGTTGCGATACGCGTTGATTCTACACCTTTTAATAAATCAGGGTTTTCTGCATAAATAGACATAAATGCAGCACCTTCTTTTGCTAATTCTTCACGAGCATGTGCTTTCCAAGATGGGAACTCAGCGAATGCTTCTTCAGGGGCTAGGTCGAACTTTAAGCGTGTTAACGTCTCATCATTCCAGTCCACATATACGTGTTTTGCACCAGATTTATATGCTTTTTCTGTAACGAGGCGTACAAATTGTACAGCTTCAAGAGGTGCACTAATTGATAATGTTTGTCCTGGTTGAATATTAACACCAACATTGACTGCAAGGGCAGCATATTTCTCTAACGTTTGTTCAAATGACATATGTATAATCTCCTTTAATTTGAAAGATTTCTTACTATATATAATACAAGAAAATTCAAAAAATATATATAAATATAGCGTAAAAAGAGAGCTCAAAATATATTGAGCTCTCATCGTTATTTAATCGAAGAAGCAAATTGTTCTACAGTCGTCGAATTGTGTATGCGAACACGCTTCATTTTTAGTAATTCATCGGGTTCACCTTTCGTAATGAACTTTCCGGGTTTTGTTGTCGTCGCAAATTGATAATATTTCTTCGTTTCTGCAACAACTTTATCATCCACATGACCGAATGGATAAGCAACTGCAATAACAGGCTTACCTGTTATTTTCTCTAGCTTTTCCTTTGATTCTTTTAATTCTTCTTCATAGTTTGTAATTTTCGGCAAGTCTGCATGTGTTGCAGTATGAGATTGCATAGAGAAAATGCCGGAATCAACCATTTCTTTTATGTCAGATGTAGAAAGTGATCCTTCTACATCAACGTTATCAACAATCATATATTCTGTTGCTGTAGGTTTAAACGTATCGTCTTTTAGTTTTTGTAAAACATGAAATGCATTCATATTATTTTTCATACCGTCATCAAATGTAACAAAGATAGGTTTATTTACTTTATTAATATCGCCCCAACGTTCAAAAGTTAGTAATGTATAGCCGTTGTCTTTTAAATATTTCATTTGGGCTTCAAAATTAGCAGGTGATACGAATAAATCTTTAATGCCTTGTCCGTGATAATCATCGATTGCATGGTACATAAGAACGGGAATCTTTTGCTCGAAAGTAATAGTAGATTTTGTGAGTGGAATGTTTTTCCCATCTTCTTTCATTCCTATTGCTTCAATTTGAAACTCACCGCGTTTTCCTTCAAATTCTTTTATGTCAAAAGGAAGTGTAAATTGTTTCTCCTTTTCTTTAGAAGAAAAAGATTTAGCACTTTCCTTCCCATCAGCTGTGCGCCAAATTTTATATTGTACCTCACTTAAAGTATCTTTTATATCTGTCATATGAATAGTAGTGTTTGTAGATTCGTGTGTAATCGGATGATAAGAAATTTTACCTTGTTCTTGCACAGTCTCTTCTTGTTTCTTAACTTCTTGAACCTTTTTCTCTTTTTTAGGTTCCTGGTTTACATTGCTACTTTTACAGCCAGCTAAAATGGCAGACGTACATAAAGCGATTGCTGCGTATTTTCTCATAAAATCACCTTCTATTGTGTATTATGTTGCATACTTATATTTAAAATCCCCACCGCTGTAAGAGAGGTGGGGACATACCCTTGTTCATCATATCATTTTAGTAATGAGATAGGTTAGTGACTTATTTCTATCATCTTTTAGTAAAGTTTACTTTATCCCGCTATTTGTGGGCAGTAAGACTCCACCTCAGAATTCAGCAAAAGCAAAGAGGTTAGGTGGGGGTGAACAAAACCCCTACTGATCAAGTTTTACTTTATAAGAGATATGAATTTTTCCATTGATGTATTAGGCCCTACAAAGTGGCGTTTAATTAAGTACTGTTCGTTTGGCATCCCTTTTGTAATGTGATTACCGTGATCAGTAGTTACTGCGAACTCATAATGTTTTTTTGTTTCTTCAACAGCTGGGTCATTATAAGAACCTACTGGATAGGCGAGAGCGATGACCTTTTTACCAGTAAGGGCTTCGATTTTTTCTTTCGAACTACGTAATTCCTCATCATAATTGCTTGAATGAGCCATCATCGTATGATTAGCAGTATGTGATTGAATAGAAAAAATGCCTGAATCCATCATTTGTTTTATCTCATCTGTTGATAGACGATTGGGTTTGTCTATCTCATTTGCAGTAAGGAATTCAGTAGCCATAGGTTGAAATCTATCATCTTTTAATTTTTGTAAAATATGAAGAGCGTTCATATTATTTTTTCGACCATCATCCATCGTTACAAAAACAGGTTTATTTACACGATTTATATCATTCCAACGTTCAAATGTAAGCATCGTATAACCGTTATCTTTTAAATATTGCATATGTTTTTCGAATTGCTCAGGTGGTACGTATAAGCCGTAATCCCCATCACTTGGTCCAGGGTATTTTTCAATCGCATGGTACATTAATACGGGTACATGTTGCTGGAATGTAATTTTAGATGTTACTAGAGTTGTTTCAGTATGATCTTCTTTGATTCCTACTGTTTCAATTTGAAATTCGCCACGTTTTAAATGAAATGATTTTAAATGTAGTGGGAGGGCAAAGTCACGTTCTTTTTCTTGTGAAGTAAAAGTTTGTTTGCTTTCAGGACCATCAGCAGTACGCCAAATATTGTAACGCACTTGTGTGAATGAATCTCTTAAGTCCTTTGTATAAAGCGTGGTGTTTTGTGCGTTATATTCATACGGATCCCATGTAATAATTCCTTGTGTTAAAGGCAGTTCAACCGCTTTCGCTTTTTTTTGTTCAACTGTTTGTTTCGCCGTTGCTTCTTTTATTTGTTTATCACTAGTGCTACTAGTGTTACAACCTACGAGAATAGCAGAAGAAAGTAAAGCGATATATGTATATTTTTTCATTCTATCATCCTTCTATTGTGTTTTAATTATCATCACTTATGTCTTGAAATTATCATTCGTATAAGTGACAATAATTCAAATTTTCGATTTTAAAAATTTGAATTATACCCTTGTACATCATATCACTATAGAATATAGAGGGGAATACATTTTTGGAATAATTCGGAAAAAACCCTTATATTTTTCTGGTGAGGTTTACATAAAAATACATATAGAAGAAAGTAAAAAAACTCCACCTAAATTTCCTTTTGGAAAAGGAGAAGTAAGGTGGAGTTTTTTATTAAATAAACAATCCAGCGATTGTTGCAGATAAAATAGAAGCAAGTGTTGATGCAAATAACATTTTCCAACCAAATTTAGAAACGATGCTTCCTTGTTTTTCAGAAAGGGCACGGATTGTACCAACAATCGCACCAATTTGGCTAATACTTGCGAAACTAATTAAGAATACTGTAACGATTCCGACTGTACGTGGAGATAATGTTGATGCAACATCTTTTAAATCAAGGATTGCTACAAACTCGTTTAATACAATTTTCGTACCCATAATACCACCAGCTGGGATAATATCTTGAGTTGGAATACCCATTAAGAATGCGAATGGAGAAAGTATATAACCGAAAATTTGTTGTAAAGTAACAGCATATCCCATTGCACCTGAAGCGGCACTAATTACGTAGTTTACAACTTCCATCACACCGATGAAGGCAATCATTAATGCGGCAACGATACCAGCTACTTTTAAACCATCAAGCGCACCGTTAATCATTGCACCGATAAAGCTGTCACCGAATAAAGTTCTATCAAATTTTTGAATCACTTCATCTTCTTTCTTCGTATCAACTGGTGTTAATAGCGAACAAACGATTAAGCTTGAGAATAAGTTTAGCGGAAGAGCTGCTAGTACATATTTCGCATCTAACATCATTACGTATGATGCTGTAACAGAAGCAGAAACGGAACTCATTGCAGAACAACAAATGATAAACATACGGTTTTTGTTAAAATGCTGTAAATCGTTTTTAATAACGATTAACGCTTCACTTGAACCGAAGAATACAGAGTTTACTGCGTGGAATGACTCAACGCGTGGTAAACCAGTAATTTTTGAAATTGCACCGCCGACAACGCGAACGATGAATGGTAAAACACCTAAATAACTAAAGATAGAAAGTAGTGCTGAGAAAAATACGATAATTAATAGTACGTTTAAGAAAAAGACAAAATCTCTTTGAATTCCATTAAAGAGAAAATCGACACCTGTCGTACCAAGTTTAATTAGTTTGTTGAAAACTTTACCAATGAAAATAATGATTTGTTGACCAATCTTTGTGCCAAACATAAACCAACCGATTAAAATTTGAAAACCAATCATAATAGCAATTGCACGGAAGTTGATTTTACTTCTATTGTTTGACAAAGCAAAGCATAAACCTAAAACGACAAGAATACCGATAATGCTCATTACATATTGCATGTAGTTGCCCCTTTCAGAAGTTCGTATAAAGTTTGTACATAAAACGCTCGTTATATTACAAAAAATAAAACAAAGAGGTTTTATGTCATACGTAAGATGTCTGACCTTTTAGAAAAATAAAAATAAAAAAAGACCCATATGGATTCACTTTCATCTATGAGAGAAAGCTAATCAATATGAGTCTTTTTTTGCACATAGGCTAATATTCATTAGTTTTCCCCATAGTCCAGCAATTTAAGGTTGCCGGGTAGAAACTCTCGATCCATATTATCGAATATATATGAGGTAACATCGTCCGTATTAAATTAGTAGTAGCGTAACATTAACGGAGAACTATCGTCAATAGCTTTTTTTCTTCCGATAGAAATAGACCATATAAGTATGATAAAATGTAACGCAGTGTTATGAAAAAGAGAGGTCGGAAAATGAGTACAAAAATGACGCCACCAGTTGAGAAAAATGAGTTTATAGATGTAGTATTTGAAGATTTAACACATGATGGTGCCGGTGTTGCGAAAGTAAAGGGCTATCCTATTTTCGTTAAAAACGGATTACCAGGTGAAGAAGCACAAATTAAAATTATTAAAGTGAAGAAAAACTTCGCATTCGGTCGTTTAATGAAGCTTCATGCAGAGAGCCCATATCGTAAAGATGCAGAATGCCCAGTGTACAATCAGTGCGGCGGTTGTCAACTTCAGCACTTAACATATGAAGGACAATTACAAGCGAAAGAAAAACAAGTACGTGACGTTATGCAGCGTATTGGCGGATTAAGCGATGTTCCTGTGCACCCTGTACTTGGCATGAAGAACCCATGGGTATACCGTAACAAAGCACAAGTACCAATTGGAGAACGTGAAGGTGGACTTGTCGCTGGTTTCTATCGCCAAGGAACACATGACATCATTAATATGGAATCATGTTTAATTCAGGCAGAAGAAAACGATACATTAATCCAGGAAGTAAAACGTATTTGTGAAAAACACGGTATTTCGGCATACAACGAAGAGCGTAATAAAGGAACACTTCGCCATGTAATGGCTCGTTACGGACAAGTAACAGGGGAAATTATGCTTGTCTTCATTACTCGTACAGCAGAATTACCAAACAAGAAAGCAATCATTGAAGAAATTGCTGCAAAATTCCCAGAAGTAAAATCGATTGTTCAAAACGTAAACACGAAACGTACAAACGTAATCTTCGGAGACACAACGACAGTACTGTACGGATCAGAATACATTTATGACTTTATCGGTGACATTAAGTTTGCAATTTCAGCACGTTCATTCTATCAAGTAAATCCAGAACAAACGAAAGTGTTATACGATAAAACGTTAGAATATGCAAAATTAGATGGCAACGAAACAGTAATTGACGCCTATTGTGGAATTGGATCAATCTCCTTATTCCTAGCGCAAAAAGCGAAAAAAGTGTACGGTGTTGAAATCGTCCCAGAAGCAATCGAAGACGCAAACCGAAACGCAGCACTAAACAACATGACAAACGCTGAATTTGGCGTAGGAGAAGCAGAAGTAGTTATTCCAAAATGGTACAAAGAAGGCATAATCGCCGACACAATGGTCGTAGATCCACCGCGTAAAGGTTGTGATGATGCACTACTAAACACAATCATCGACATGAAACCAAAACGCGTCGTATACGTATCATGTAACCCAGCAACATTAGCACGTGACTTAAAAGTACTGGAAGAAGGCGGATATAAAACGCAGGAAGTACAACCTGTTGATATGTTCCCGCATACGACTCACGTAGAATGCTGTGCGTGGCTAAAAAGAATTAAATAGTAAAAAGTGGAACCGAGAATCGATAATGGATTCTCGGTGTTCCACATGCTTTTATTTCAATCTTATCAATTAATCGATGTAAGATTGTGGGAGTTAATTCATTGAATAAAGTAACAGAATCAAGTTGTTTTTTCATTTCAGCTATCGCTAATTGGTCATTGCTTATTTCAATAATAGACATAAGATTTTTTATTTTTAGAGATAAGGCCTCTATTTGCTTATTAGTATCTAAAGTAAATGCATTGTAGTCATCTTTGGTAATGATTTCCTCAACTAATAAAGAAATTGTCCTTGTTTTTGACTTTTTTAACGCTTCTATTTCTTTAGTGTATTTACTTATGTCATGATTGATTTTTTGTTTTTTAGCTTTTAGCTTGCTTTCCAACATAGGAATGAAAGAATCATTTTTTAATACGGAAGATAATGACTCGAACTCGTTTAGTACTAAGAGTGTTAGTTCAGACTCCTTAATGAAGTGTGGGGTACATGCTTTTTTTCCATGTCGATTAAAACTTCCACAGACATATCCTTTTCTGGTGTTTTTGAAATGCATACCTTTTCCACATTCATGGCAGTATAATGTGTTTGTAAATAAATGAGCCTCGCTTTGTGGTCGAGTACGTTTTCGACTCTCGATAAGTAGTTGAACAGCTTCGAAATCTTCTTTTGAAATTATAGCTTCGTGAGTATTAGGAACAATAATATATTGCTCTTTATTTAAAAATTCACGAACTTTACTTGTTACACTTTTGGTCGTAGAACGCCCTTGGACTAAGTCCCCTGTATAATTAGGATTAGTTAGTATAAGCCTAATTGTTGAGCCTTGCCATTTGTCATTAGCGTTTAACTTGCCATTAATTTGTGAAGGTGTAGGAATACCATCATTATATAAATCCTTGGCAATTTTATCGAAACCATTTCCTGATAGATAGGATGTAAAAATTCTTCTTACTGTATCTGCTGTTCCATCTTGTTTGATGAAAAGTTTTCTATTAATTAGAGAGTATCCATAAGGAGGAATTGAGCCTTTAAATAGCCCTTTTTCAGCACGGGTTTTTAAAGCTGATTTCACTCGATTGCTGACGTTTTGAGATTCTTGCTCATACATCCAAGCAAATAGACCGAACATATTGTTATTTCCCTCTAATGTATTTATAGCATTTTCCAGTGTAATAATATGAATCCCTTTTTGCTCCGCAAGGTCCCGTATTTGATAAGATAGTCCCCCGTTTCGAGCTAAGCGAGATAGTTCTTTCGCTAAAATAACATCAAATTTCTTTTCTTTAGCATCTGTAATAAGTCGTTGTAACTGTTCACGTTTATCAGTGGTTCCAGTTTCGACATCCTCATAAAATTCATGAATGTCCCAGCCTCTTTCAGATATGTATTTGATAAAAAGGTCTCGCTGATTGGTTAATGATTGTTTTTGTTCTTCTTTATCTGTTGAAACCCTAATATATACAGCACACTTCATGCTACATCACTTCCCTTTTTAGTGGATGTAGTAGAGTTCACCTTATTGAAAGCGTAATGATTCTCAATAATTTTGTCAATTTTATCATTAATAATAGAATTAATAATATCCTCCATTTTTATCTCATTTTTTGTGTTAAATACTCGTTCAATATTCATGTATATTCCTCCTGATATTTATTGGTGAGATTCCGTTTAGTGTACGGAAATATATAAATTGATTAATGTGAATTTAATAATGTTATCTATAGAAACTTAGATAAATAGAGGAATGCTTCATCCTGTCCCGATCTTTGTTTCAATTCTTGAGATAAAAGATATCAATTCCATTTGTTGTAAGTTTAATCAATATTGAAAGTTTGATAAATAGTAAAACGGTCGTACCCTGTTTGACCCCTGTTTCAACTCTTGAGATAAAGACATTAATCATATTTGTTGATAAGTTTAGGCAATATTAAAAGTAGAGGGAATAATAAAATGGTCGTACCTTGTCTAACCCTTGTAGCTATTTTTTTTATGTAAAAAGACATTAGTTTTTTACTAATGTCTTAGGAACTTGAATATTTTTTACAAAATTCTAAAAGAGATTGTGCAAAGAGGTCTTGTATTTTGTAATGGGAAAACTGGTCTTCGCACATTTGATTAAACATATAATAGATGTCTTCTTTAATTTTAATAGTTTTTGTAATATGTTTATTAGTTTTCTTATACACGTCTTCATCTAAAATTAATAATTTCTTATTTTTATTCTGAGTTAAAAATTTTAAGGAATCAAAATTTACCTTTAGAAAATTCAATTCTCTTTCGAATTCGTTAATTGAATGGGTAGATGTGGCCAGTTCTTCTTCGTCATAGAATTTAAAATACTTATTTTTTCGTTGAATATAAACATAATTGTCCTTTTGCATTTCTTTAGTAAAAGTAGAATATTTAACTCCAATTCTTTTTGCAACACTTTCAAGTGGCTTACTCGATTCCTCTTCTAACATTGCATTTATTATTTTCACTCTTTCTTCAGTATGTATTTCAAAGAATTCTTTTTCATTCATAAATAATATCGCCCCTTTCAGTACTTTTATAATGTTTATTTATTATAGATATCTAAAAAAAAATTATTCTTATATACATTGAAATAATGAATTTATATATGCATAAACCTTAGGTCAAACATACAAATGTATGACATCTTGAATATTTTTATAAGAGCCACTGTATAAGGGGATACGGTGTTTTTTTTTATTGGAGCAATAATATTGAACACTTAATCTAAATAAGGGTGAAATGCCATTATCAATGGTGTTGAAGAGGTAATAAATTTATTCACTTTCAGGGAAAAAAATCCCCAAAATAGCAGTGTAAGTATTGCTATATAAGCTTTTTACTTTTCCCGTCAATAGAAAAAAGGAGGTATTTAGATGGTCCATACAGGAATGTTCTATGTAGAGCTATCAGAAGAGCAGAAATATAAAATGGAAGACAGGTTTAATACAACAATACTGCTCATTAATAGTACTATTCAAAAACAATTTAAGGGTATTACTACATATTTTAAAAAGCGTGAAGGTGCTTGGCTTATGTACATTATTGTTGATTTTATTGAGTTACTTTCAAGAGAAAATGGAGTAATTGTTGAGGAAGATTATGGATTGATTAGAGAAAAGATAAAAGAAGTATTGTACTTTTTGTTTAGTGATAATGAAGTAGGGCTAACCTTATTAAGAATTGATTATCGTTATGATATAGTTATTAAAAATCAAAAACATAGGGAATATTTATTTTGTTTATACAAAAAGTTAACAAAAAAGTATAGACATCAAAAGAGATGTAATCGAAAAAAAGGAAGTAATCAAGAATACAAAACTACAATGTATTTTAATTCTAAGAGTATAAATGGAATTATTTATGATAAAGAGCGGGAACGATTGGAAACTAAGACTGATATTAAAGAATATGAAAGAGATGTTTTAAGATTTGAAATTAGGCTTCAAAATAAGCATTTATTAAATATGAGATCTAAAAATGGTATTCAAAAGACATTAAAGGATTATTTTAAAAAAGGTTTATGGGAAAAATATATGAATAACTATATGAAAAATATTATTTATGAAGGAGATTATTATAGTATTTATCATGCTGAGAAAATAATTAATAGCAGTAGTTTAAAAGATAAGGAAAAAGTTAAATTACGTCAATTTCTTTGTGATATATCCCGATATGGGGTCGATGGGGTAAAGCAATGGAAAGAAGAAAATAAGAATAAAAAACATACATTATATACTGAATACCTATTTAAAAAATATCTTGGTTATTTAAGAGCGTTTAACATTAATCCTGTTTTACTTCCAAAGAACAATAAACTAAATTTAGGAGCAGAGAAGAAGATAAAGAACCCATTTAACATTTAATATGAAATTTATAAATTAACGATAGTAGAAGTGAATAATTTAAATTATTAGTTATAACATAGAATCTAAATGCATATAATTATATATATAAAATAAACAGGTACTACATTTTAGTAGTTTTTTAAAGGAGGAGATAATTGATGAAAGGGGATAAAAAAAGGGGATTTGGGAAAAAAATTTATGAATTACGTAAAAAAAAGAAGTTTTCTTTAAGTGAACTTGGAAAAATTACAGGATTAAGCGCGAGTTATATTAACCTTATCGAGAATGGTGTAAGGACTAATCCAAGTATTCAAGCTGTAGTTAAATTATCAGAAGCGTTAGATATTAGTACTGAAGAAATTAACAGTATATTTTTTTATGGTTGTAAATGTGATGTAGATCATGAATAACTCAGATTCATTTTATAAGAGCGTAAAGGATACAACAATAGAAAGGGTATTTTTAATTCTATTGGAAAAATTGAATGGTATGTGAAGATATAGAAGGAAAAGATGAGTCTGCAATATTGATGAAATTAGAAGAATTACGTAAAAACTTTCAGATGTTGAAAGTAGGTATGTAGCAAAAAAGTCTGTCTTAAAAGTAATGGGACAGACTTTTTATTTTATATAAAAGTGATTAATAGAGAGAGAATATAAAATATTTATATGTAATTTATGGTAAATTCATTTGTTTCGTTGACTATAGTAAATAAATTTTGTTGATATAACACGCTTTTGTTTTATCAAATTTAGAAATGAAAAATTGATATTGACTATAGTAAATATATCCCATTAATTCACATTGTTACACTATAAATATACTGTTAATCTATTGTCATTCTTAAGATTATAAATGTTTTTTGGAGTGATATAGAGATGCAAGAACGTGTAGATATAAAATATGAAGATTACATGAGTATTACCTTAGAAGATAATTTAACACGCTTTTTTGTTTTAGTTAAATGTAAAAATCATAAGAGACTTCCCAATGAAGGGAATATACGCCAACCAGAATCCCTTTATAAAGACGATATATATAAAGGAGTACTTCAAACCTTAGAAAAGAATCCCAACGTATATATAGATTTTCATGGGGGAATAGCTTTGAACGCAAATAAGGTAAGCATTGATAAGGTAACGGGGGTAATAAGTTTATATTTTAATCCGAAATCTGGAATTAAAGATGGAGGACATACTCAAGAAGTTATGCTGAATGCCCAACAAAAATTAGGAGAAAATTTACAAGGTATGTATTTATTAAAAGTAAAAGAAGCAGATTTGACTCAAGCTGAGATGGCAATGCATTCAGAAAAAACAAATCTAAGAAAACCTGTAAAAAAATATTGCTTCAATAATAAAAGGGGAGATTTTGAATTAATAAAACAATCAATGGAGGATAGATATAGACAGCAAATAATTTGGTATACCGGATGTAAAACTAAAAATAAAAATGCTATTGAGGTAACTGATTTAATAGCAATAATCAACTTATTTAATGTAGAAACAAATAATAGTGTGTATTCTGATAGACAAAAAGAGCCAAATGCTTCAGCTACAAATAAAGGTCAAGTATTTAGGAATTGGGAGAAAAACAAAAAGCTGTATGAGCACGTTGTTCCGCTCATTAATGATATTTTGGTGCTAAAAGAATACATTGAACTTAATTTTCATTTGTCAAAGGATATGAGGAAATTAAATATTATTAAAGGTGCAGAAAATAATAAAAAAGCAAAACGGACAGTGTTTCTTAACGAAAAACCAGGATTTATAATTCCAAGGCAATTTCTTTATCCAATATTAGCAAGTTTTAGAGCAAATATTAAGTATGACAAAGATAAGGAAATAATAGGATGGTATGAAAACCCGGTAGAGTTATATCAAAAGTGTAGCTCAGAGTTATTTCGTAAACTATCATATGCTTTTCAAAAAAGTCATCATGAAAATATTAATTTGATAAGCAGAGATAGAAACCTCTGGGGAATACTTTATTTAATTGTAGATAGGCATATAAATAAAAAAGGGTCCTGGAACACGTATGAAATTAATAATTAATATGTATAAATCGTAATTAAATTAAGAGGTAGTAGTTATGAAAATAAATATAAGGTGCCTGAAGTGTAGTAGGGAATGTGAGTTAATTGAACTATTTTTTAAAGATAAGTTGATTGTATTAAAAATAATTAGATGTAAGGGATGCGATTATTTAAAACAAGAAATTACAAAAGTACATTAATGTGATTAGTGTAACTTAATTTTCATTTTTAATATTAATATTTATAAAGTATTAGGCATATTTCGATGAGAATTTTGAACTGAAAGATAAAAGAACGTTAAAAATAAGGGCTTAATATATAAAAATATTTATTTTTTGTAATATTGTTATGTATATGCAGTGGATTTTGAAATTAATAGACTATTAGAATGCCATAATAAGAGAGTAGATGGGATTAAAAGGGGTTAAAAGCCTGTTTAAGGAAGATTGTCCCTGGATGTATAGAAAAACATTAGAAATGATATAGGAACGCTATAAGGAGATTATACAGGCAGATATGACTATATTTATTAAGTATGAAACACAAGATTTAATATAAGATAAAATGCCTATTCTAATATTAATCAGCTGAAGAATGTCAAAGATATTTTGATTAATATTAATAAAGTTATGGGTTCATTTTATAAATTATATTCTAATTAATCCTTATCTTGTGGGTATTAAATATTTTAATGTTGTAAGAAGGTGAAAACGAATCGGCTTTAGCTGATTCGTTTTCTTTGTATATTAACATTAAATTGTACTTTCTTTATTAACGAGGACCAAAGAATCTGTCGCCATTTAAGTGAATCATATGATCTGGATTGTCTGCTATCCAAATTTCTGTTTCCCAAGCAATTTGGTCAATAAATTTTTTGAATCCATTTTTGCTGGACATATCTAAGAAAGTGGTAACGTATACAACACCACAATCACAGTTTTTTAGCATAGCTTGGATTTCATTTATTCTCTTCATCGAAATAGGACCTACAGAGGTTACTGCTTCTATAAAATATAACCAATTCTTTTCTTTTACATAAAGAACAACATCAGGAAGTTTATCGTGGTCGGTTATGAGAACGCCAAGTTCTTGTAGTGTCTCCCTATTTTTAATCAAATCTTTCTTTTTCGTATCACCTACATAAAGTACTTCCGCACCAGGTGCAAATCTGGGAGCGAAATCTTCGATGATCGCTTTTTGAAGTTGATTATGTTTTCCAGGACTGAAATGAAGTTCTTGTCCATTTACGGCGACAGGAATCAATGCCATCTCACGAGTCTGTGTATACTTTTCAACAAGGGTTTCGTGATTTTTTAACCAATTGCTTAATTTTACTTCCCAATTATTTGTTCCATAGGATTGAATGGTTTCTAAGGTCTCATTCGTTAATCTATAAGAGTATTTTGGACTATTAGTAGCTCGTTCGTCATCATCATCATTAGAAACTGCAATTGCCCCGTCTACAAATTGGTGAATACTCTCTTTTCTAATTGTTTCTCGACTATTAGGCTTGTAAATTTTATTATAATTTTCCGCCATAAAATCCATTATATCGACAATTCGGAGTGAATTGATAGTGGCGTCATTCCAACGATCATTTTCCTTTACTCCTGCTAAAGCTAACAAAACATAACCACTTCTATCATTATATTGCTGTTTTGGCATACCTAATGCTTTAAGTATATCTTTTGCTTCTTGTAGCTTTCTCATTTCTCTGCCCCTCTATTTCTTGCTTTTTTCTAATCTGTTATTTATAAAAATTTCTCCTATAATTACATCACAAATTTCCGTTGATATGAAATCAATTTCCATTTCTATTAGTGATTTTCCCAGTATCTTAATAGTATTAAGTGGTGGAAGTGGTATAGAATTTACCTCTGTTGCATTTACTTGAGTACTCCCGTTTAAAATCCTATAGTATGAATCGATATATGTACTGTTAAACAGGACATATAATCCGTATAATTCTTCTTTTGTCATCTCTCCTTTTAGTTTGGTGACATAATTTATATGGTTTTCTATTCCGATTTTATCAATCAAAAATTCATCTTTAAGATATAGGGCACACTGGACTCTTCTTTTCTCTTCTTTGCTTGTAAATCTCTTGATTAATAAATAATTTTTGTTGGGCAGTAAAACACTTTTGCTTTCTGGAGTATCAACAATAAATTGTGGATTTTTAGATGTAGAAAGTGGAAATAATATTTTGTTGTTTTTAAAGTGATTAGCCCATAAAAGAGGGACTGTATTTTCCTCTTCGTTTTCTTGTATTAAATCTAACGATCTAAAATCCACAACAGGTCCCGTTTTTAATTTGAAACCTAAATTGATTAAGTTATTCTCCCATGAATGAACAAGGGAAAGTAATTCAACCTCTTTTATAGAAGTTGGTATCAGCATAAAGAAGTTTTCAGAATTCATATCTACCACAGTGTTATAAGGAACTTGGTGGACAAAACTATTTTCAATAAACATATTTTCTGATGAAGAAATATGTATAGAATCTGTTGTTTCATTAGTTTTAACTGCTCTTAGTATAATTGCTTCTTGTAATATTTTGTCATTGTCGAAAACATCACTGCGTGAATGGAAAAGGTGTAGGTGTGTTAATTTTACAGTGTTTAAAAAATACTCACGGAATTTTTTAAAATAAAGACCAGATGTAAAGCTACGAGGCACGATGTAAATCATTTCTCCCTGTTCTTTTAGTAATGCTGTAGACATTGCCATGAATAAAAAATATGTATTGGGTTGCCCATACACTATGGAAGACATAACTACTGCTTCTTCAACGGACTTGCCAATTTTTTTATAGGGGGGATTTCCTATAATTACATCATATTTGTCTTTTTCTTCTATGCAAAAGTTATCTTGCCAAATCGTTTCATTATATAAGATGAAATTTTCTTGAATTATATTATAAGTGAACTTCTTTCCTTTTTTTTCCGCATCTTGACGCATTAACTCGATATTTTGATTTAAAAATGGGATAATATTTTCATCTGTATCGTAAAAATCTACATGAATTGCTTCAATATCTTTATTATTGAAAGCATGTTGGCAAATAGAACCACCTAACATGCCTGTACCTGCACCAGCATCTAAAACTCTAATCTCTTTCTGGTTCGTTTGCATAAGCTGTCCCATATAATCTGCAACAGAAGGTGGAGTAAAGAACTGTCCTATCTTTTTTCTGTTAGCTTTTGTTACAGTATTACTATATTGTAGGGTTGTATCATATAGCTGGTTTATTAACATAATTGCACCTCAAAATTAAACGTAATATATCATAACATTTTAACATAGAAAAACATTCAGCAACAAAAAACAATATGGAAGTGTGAAGAGAATAAGAATGAATAAAACTTGTATTTAATAATAGAAACACTTTAGATAACTAAATATGGTGATATAAAACAATATAGACAAGTTTTATTATATTAATAAGTAAACTAATGAAAACAAAGGGGAATAGTTATGGGGATAAGTATAAGAAATATAAAAAAAGGGTTGAAAATTAAAATTAAGAAATGTGTTGCGCTTTTAGATGAGGAATATAGAGGTTTAAATTACACTATATACTTTTATGAAAATCGAGAAAAGCTTCAAAAAGAGCAAAAAAATAGGCCTGATATGAAAGAAGAGAATTATGTACAGGTATTAAGTGGTCAAACTGAGATTGCGGGCATAACTATTGGAGAGAAAGGGAAAATTAAAATTTTCTTATTTCTGTTTGGAGATATAAAAAGAAAACCAGGTGAGGTTATGGAGTTAATTGGTAATGTATATCATGAGATTCGCCATGCCTGGCAAAATGAAAATAATTTATTCCAAAATGAAGAAGAAATAGCTATAATTGATGGGAATCTTGAAGCATATTATAAATTACCATCCGAAAGAGATGCGTATCGCTTTCAAGAAGAACAAATGCAAAAACATGGGAATAAAGTTTTAGAGATTTTTGGATTTAATATGGGTTGTAAATATGAATTAAAACCTGAGATAAGAGAGGCTATATATTCATAAAGGGTATAGTTGATCTATGGAATATACATTATAAAACACTGTAAATAGTGGGTGAATAAAGTGAACAGAAATGATGCGAAAAAACATATTGAATTCTATATGGAAAATTATGATATTAGAACCTACAAACTTAAGACTGAGAACATCGGAAATGCTGATAAGAAGTTTATTGGAGATAAGAGTAAACGAAAATGTAGATTTTGTGGTAAAGAAAAGGGAGAAACAACTTTTAAGAAGGTTGCTCATGCGATACCTGAGTTAGTTGGGAATAAAGTTTTGATTTCATATGAAGAATGTGATGAGTGCAATAAAATCTTTTCTAAACTGGAAAGTGAATTGGCAAATTACCTTTCATTCGAACGCTCTACAACAGGTATAAGAGGTAAGACTGGCATTCCGGTTTATAAGAATAAAGCTGGGCTAAGAGTTGAGCATGATAAAGAAGAGAAGAACAGAGTTATCATTCAGGATGTAATTGATAGTGGTAATATAGTAGAGGATTTAAGTACTAATTCATTTACTATAAAAGGAGAGAGAAGCCCTTACATTCCAATCTCTGTATATAAATGTTTTGTGAAAATGGCGCTTTCTATAATGCCAAAACGTTATTTGCCGTATTTTTGGGAGACATTTGATTGGATTAGAGAAGAAAACTATTTATTACATGATACCCCAACTTGTAAAATTTTTGAACAGTTCATTCCTGGACCAAAACCATTTGTTGATATTGAAATGGTCTTGGCTATAAGGAAAAGGGAATCAAGTGAAAAATCACCATTCGGTATTTTTGTGATTTGTCTTGGGAATTTTAGTTATCAAGTCTATCTTCCTTTTGCAGGACCAGATTACAATGATGATGTTCAAAAAGAAATATATAAGCATGTGTTACTTCCGTCCAAGTATGCACTGGTCTTACCGGATGATGTTATCCATATAAATTCTAAGGATTTTTCAACAAGTGAAAAGGTGAAAGGACAAACAATAGATATCACATATTCTTATACTGAAAAAAAGGTTTATACAGATTCGGAAATAGCTCAACTTAATTGGCTGATTCCTTCATTAGGAAAAAATTATAAAGAAGGTAACTAATTAAATTTTGCTGTAAATAAAAGATTCTATAGTTTATGGGTTAGGTGAACAATACTACATCAATTTTATATTTTGTCTATATTCAGCATACCAGTCATGTGGAGTGTGTAGCTTGGCTGAAGTTGGTATAATAGGAAAGCAGTTGATATAGGAGAATCTATACCATCTGCTTTTTGGTTTATCCCGCTTTAATGGGCAGTAAGACCC
>NZ_WIPE01000055.1:0-13937 GCF_009760835.1 Bacillus sp. EE-W1
GAAAGTACACGTACAGTGAAAGCATATGATACAGAAATTACAGCGGCTCCAAATGCAAGTAATATTGTTGTGTTAAATAATGATGCTGGTGAAGATGATATTGTTCGAGTGACAGGCTTAAAAGCAGGAGATGTAGTGAAAGTATATGACGCGGCACAAGAAGGTAACGAGCTGAAATCAGCAACCGTTGCTGACTCAAAAACGGCAGTAAATGTTAAAATTCCTCAATTAGGTGAGAAAGCAGGAAAGGTATACATTACAGTAACAAACGTGAATAAGGAAGAAAGTGTACGTGTAGCAAAAGATTTTATAGGTGAATAAAAGGTAGAGTATTAAAAATTAGTAGTTCAATAGAGAGCGCCAGGAGGAAGTAGATCTCTTGGCGTTCTTGTTTTTGGTTAAGTAATATAGATAGTAATAAAAAATATTTTTAAAATGGGATATTTAAATTTATGGGAGAAATGCTTTATGCATAAATGAAATAGCTAAATCTGATTTTATACTTTTTATATCTTTTTATATGTTAATTATTTGACAGATAATTTCGAAATGTTATAATATGGATATGTTAAAATTTATATTTTCTTAAAAGACATGGGAGTCAGATGAGAATTGTGAAAGGATGAGGGGGGAGTGACACATATTATGTATCACCACACAGCAATTAATGTATTGAGTCTTTTACAAAACATGTCAAATAATAAAATGAACGATATGAAACTAGATGCGGAATTCAAAAAAATAGAGAAACAATTCAGAATAGGGTATGAAGAGCTAGTTGCTTTATATAAAAGAATGGTACTATTTCAAATAGATATAGAAAAAAATGGCGGTATGCGAGCATATGAAGAATCAGTAATTACATGGCTGAAATCTGAGTTAGAACTATTATATGAAGTGTATCAATTTTGTCAACGTCACGGTTTAAACATCGCAAATATTTCAAAATATGTTAGTAAAAATGAATTGAATATTTTTCCGAAAACAGAAAGCCAATTACAAAACACGTATTATAAATTAAAAAAACAAGAGATGTCTTTTGAAAATATTGAAAAACAAAAACCAGGTCGAAAACGAAAATATAAACCTGTGAAAGAGAAGATTGTTGAGACGAGACAAGAAAGAAAACAAGAAGTAAAAGAAGACGTTCGAAGTAAAGAGGATGAAAAAAGTCTTGTAACAGTTATATCGGGTATCGTTGACAACTTTGAAACAATTAGTCAATGTAGCGAAAAGAAGGAACATGAACTGCATCAATTCATGGAAGGTATTTATAAGCTTTCTAGCATGGCTGCAGATCGTTCGAAAGATGAAAAAAATACACGTGACCTTGAAAGTCAATTAAAGTCGCTACAGTTTGAAAATGAAAGGTTAAAGAGGGAGAAGGAAGAACTCGTCTTTGATATTAAAGAAATGACGCATCATTTAATTCATTTCATTACGAGCTCTGATATCGATCAAATTCGCACATTACCTTACTTTGTAGAAGAGTGTAAACAAGACCTACATAAGCTAGGGCTATATAACGCTCAAGATGGAAAAATGAAAATTATGGTCGATCGTAGTGGACAAGTTATGACCGTAACACAATAAAAAAATTGGGTACAAAATAAAAGGGAGATACATAGTGTATATGTATTTCCCTTTTGTTTTGTGTGGAATCGTTCCAAAGAAGGAGGATGAATTTTTACGATTGTAGTAACTTAGAAACCATTTGCGGAATTTGATTAGCCTGTGAAACCATACTAAGTGCAACTTCAGTTAACAATTTAAACCTTAAAAAATCGCTCATTTCCTGCGCCATACCCGCATCTTCAATTCGAGAAGAAGCATCTGTTAGAGCCATACTTTGGCTATTTAAATTTTCAATATTAAACTGTAAACTATTCATCATGGCACCGAGATTGGCACAATGATGTGATACATTTTGCAAGACCTCTTCAATTTTCCGAATTGCCGCTCTTGCTTCTTGCTCAGTTGAAATGTTGATGCCATGTTGTGTAGGAGAAGGGGGAATATGTTTCATGATATGTACGGTATAACCGATAGCATCTAACGTAATAGAACGGTTTTGTTCGTCAAATACAGATAAATCATTAAACTCAGTTGTCTCGCCGATATAGCCAATTTGTTCTGTTAACGATTGAAACTCTTTATTCAGCGCATCACGGTTTTTGTTTAAATTTGTACCATTCGCAGATTGAACAGCTAAATCACGCATACGCTGTAAAATAATCGTAACAATTTGAAGAGCAGCTTCCGCTGTACGAAGCATTGATATTGCATCCTCGTTATTACGAATCGTCCCACACATACTACTCGCTCTCGCATGCATACGAGTTACAATTGTAATATTAACAGGATTATCAGAAGCAGTATTCAACTTTGTACCAGTCGCTAAATCCTCCATCGAAACATTCATACATTTCTCATTCTCATACTATGACTGCCTAGCATTCATACTCAAAACATTCGTATCAATACGCATAATAGACACTCCTTACCTTAAAGATTCATATATGGTCTTAAAGCGAATAAACAGTTATGAAAAGAAAAAGGGACATATGCTTATCTTCTAGTTGTATTTTAACATGAGAGGGGATAGAGATAGCCACTGACCGCTTCTACGCAACGCGGATGCTCTCTTCCGCCTAAAAAAGAAAGGTTTTACAAATAATTCATCTATATAGAAAAATAAACCTCTCCGCAAGCAGAGAGGTTTATTCATGAAACTAACTCAAATGGATTATTGTAATAATTTAGAAACCATTTGTGGAGTTTGGTTTGCTTGAGAAAGCATGCTGATACCGGCTTCGTTCAAGATTTTGAACTTAGTCATTTCAGACATTTCTTTTGCCATGTCAGCGTCTTCGATTTGAGAAGCAGCAGCAGCCATGTTTGTTGCTTGGCTAGTTACGTTGTTTAAGTTATGGTCTAAACGGTTTAATTGTGAACCGAAAGTTGCTCTAGCGTCTGCAATTGATTGGATAGCTTCGTCAAGCTTGTCTAATTCTGCTGCAGCCAGTTCATTAGTAGTTATATCATCGCCTAATTTTGCAGTTGTTAAATCTTTTGTATTTAGAGATTCAATTACCAATGTATCTCCTGAAGCGTCAGAAAGTTGAACTGAGATATCAGCATCACCACCAGCATCTGCGTTTAAGAATGCCTTACCATTGAAATTTGTTTTTTCAGCAATATGGTCAATTTCCGCTTTTAATTGAGCATATTCTTTACCAACAGAAGTAACATCGGTTGTACCATTTGTACCACTTGATGCTTGTGTTGCAAGATCACGCATACGAAGTAAGATGTTTGACATTGATTGTAATGCTGAATCACCAGTACGTAATGCTGACATAGCGTCTTGTGTGTTACGAGCACCAACAATTAAGCCGCCCTCTTTTGCACGCATACGAGTAGCGATTGCTAGACCTGCTGCATCGTCAGCCGCACTGTTGATTGATTTACCGCTTGATAAACGGTTCATAGCTGTATTCATTTTGTCTTGGTTTTGGCGCATGTACTCTTGAGTACGCATGCTGTTAATGTTTGTATTAATTCTCATGTTAAGAAACCCCCATTTTTTTATATTGACTTTTCTGCAAATTGAAAAACGGTAATATGCGAAAAAATCAATTTCGAGATTTATTGTAATCCCTGTCATAGCGGGTGTCAACTAAAAATTCGAATTAATAAATATAAAAAAATAACAGTTTAACAATATATTCATTTTTTTATTACAATATTATTAAAAGGATTATTGCAAACTTTAAAAAAAAACTCTAATATTAGATTATCTTTGTTTACCGAAAAGGTGATATTATGTTAGTTGGAAATATAGTAAAAGAAGTGCTTGCATATAAGAAAGGACAAATTCAGCAAAAGCTAAGTAGTCCGCAAGCATTCGTTAGTAGTCGTTTTCAAGAGAAGTTGCAGAGTGAACCTGCGAAGGAGACGAAGGGTACTACGCAGCCGGCAAATGTAGAGGATATGAGTCAGCCGGTACAATCTACAAAAATAGAAACGGCCGTAAATAAACCGGAACAATCTATTAATAAAGTAGAGGAAGCGAGTAAGCCTGAAGAAAAAGCTGAAACGAAGAACGTAGATGAAGTGCAAGTCGCACAAAAAGAGTTTGAACGACGTTTCCCAGAAACGAAAAATGAGGCTGCTGATACGTGGGAATTAACGAAGAAGTATAATATTCAAAAAATACGTTCTTCAAATGAGGGGAAGTATGAGGATATTATTGATCGCGCTAGCCGTACATACGGAATTCCGAAAACGTTAATTCAAAAAATGATTGAAGTAGAGTCTAATTTTAATCCGAAAACGGTGTCACATGCAGGTGCGATGGGTCTTATGCAGCTTATGCCAGCGAATGTGAAAGAGATGGGTATAAAAAATCCATTTTCACCAGCTGAAAGTATTGAGGGCGGTGTGAAAGAGTTAAGCGGTTATTTAAAGAAAAATAACGGCGACTTAGTATTGGCACTTGCTTCTTATAATGCTGGCCCTGGTAATGTGAGAAAGTACGGAGGCGTACCGCCATTTAAAGAAACGCAAGGATATATTAAAAAAATATTAAATATCGACGTTTCAAAATAAGAAATTTCATATATAGAGAGAACATGAAATTTTCGTGAACATGATATGGGAGTTGGCTAGATTTGAAATTACAAGATGATATTCCGTTAACAATTTATTTTGAAATCGGAAATACGAAAAAGAAAATTGAAGATTTGCTTCATATTACGAAAGGTACATTGTATCGTCTTGAAAATTCAACGAAAAATACGGTGCGTCTTATGCTTGAGAATGAAGAGATTGGAACCGGAAAGATTTTGACGAAAAACGGGAAGATGTACGTTGAAATCGTTGAATTGAAAAGGTAGGGAAGGGGATTGTCATGAGTGGCGAAAAATTAAGCCAAGAGCAAATTGATGCCCTGCTGAAGGCGGTAAATGAAGGCGAGGAAATGCCAGCTTTCGCACAAGAAGCAGGAAAGCAAGAGAAATTTCAAGAGTATGATTTTAATAGACCGGAGAAGTTCGGTGTTGAGCATTTACGTAGCTTGCAAGCAATTGCTTCTACATTTGGTAAACAGACGTCACAGACGTTGTCAGCGCGTATGCGTATTCCAATTGAGTTAGAGCCTTCTACGGTTGAACAAGTTCCATTTACGAGTGAGTATGTGGAGAAAATGCCGAAAGATTACTATTTATATTGCGTTATTGATCTTGGCCTCCCGGAGCTTGGAGAAATTGTCATTGAGATTGATTTAGCGTTCGTTATTTACATTCATGAATGTTGGCTTGGCGGAGATAGTAAGCGTAACTTTACGATGCGCAGACCACTTACCGCATTTGAGTTTTTAACACTGGATAATATTTTTATGCTCCTTTGTAAAAATTTAGAGCAATCATTTGAAAGCGTTGTTGCGATTGAACCAAAATTTGTAACGACGGAGACAGACCCGAATGCATTAAAGATTACGACAGCGAGTGATATCATTTCATTACTGAACGTAAATATGAAAACAGATTTTTGGAATACGACGGTGCGTATCGGTATTCCGTTCTTATCTGTTGAAGAAATTATGGATAAGTTAACGTCTGAAAATATTGTCGAACATTCTTCGGATAAGCGTAAAAAGTATACGTCTGAAGTGGAAGTGAAAGTAAATCAAGTGTATAAACCTGTTCACGTTGCAATTGGCGAGCAAAAGATGACAATGGGTGAGATTGAACAAATTGAAGAAGGCGATATTATTCCGCTTCATACGAAAGTTTCGGATGAATTACTTGGTTATGTAGATGGAAAGCATAAATTTAATTGTTTTATTGGGAAAGATGGAACGCGTAAGGCGCTCTTATTTAAAAGTTTTGTAGAGTAGGAGGATCCATATGAAGCATGAAGTATCTCCTGTGTCATTAATGGGATTAGAAGATTTTGCAGGGAAGCGAAATGAAGCAGGTAAAGCACATATTGATACTGTTTCAGACATTTCGATTGAACTTGGTGTAAAGCTTGGGAAGTCATCTATTACGCTTGGTGATGTGAAACAGTTAAAAGTGGGCGATGTTCTGGAAGTAGAGAAAAACCTAGGACATAAAGTAGATGTGTATTTAAGTAATATGAAAGTCGGCATCGGTGAAGCGATCGTAATGGACGAGAAGTTCGGTATTATCATTTCTGAAATTGAAGCCGATAAGAAGCAAGCTGCGCTTATGAAAGCGCAAAGTCAAATGCAAGATAAAGAGTAGAGGAGGAGTCATATGTCGTATATGACGACCTTATTTCAAGTCGTTTTACTGTTTGGTGCGCTCGGCTACGGTGCATATTATATGACGAAAAAGACGCGCAAGCAGCAGTTTTTTAAGCAAGGTGAAAATGGCCATATTCAAGTGAAAGACGGGGTGTATTTAAATCATCAAACGAGCGCCTTTTTATTTGAAGTAGATGGCAAGCAAGTGTTCACTGTTATTAGTAATAACGGTGTACAATCTGTGCAATTAACAGGAACAGGAAATCAGTTTCAACAAGCGTTAGAAGACGCGGTGAAGAGTGAAACGAAAAAAGTAGAGGATCCATCATGAGAATAAAGAAACAGTTATCATTATTAGCCGTTATTTTCGTATTTTCTATCGTTTTTTCAATTATTTTTGTAAATCCAGCGTATGCGGCCCCGAACGGTTTTATTAATTTCGAAAATGGAAAAGAGTTTACGAGTAATTCAAGTGTACAATTATTTGCGCTCGTTACCCTTTTATCATTATCTTCTTCTATCGTTCTATTATTTACACATTTTACTTATTTTATGATCGTTCTTGGGATTACACGTCAAGGACTTGGGGTAATGAATTTACCACCGAACCAAGTGCTTGTTGGACTTGCATTATTTTTATCACTCTTTACGATGCAGCCTGTACTTGGGCAGCTAAAGAGCGATGTGTGGGATCCGATGACGAAAGAGAAAATAACAGTAAGTCAAGCTGCAGAGACGACAGCTCCGATTATGAAAGAGTATATGTCAAAGCATACGTATAAGCATGATTTAAAAATGATGCTGAAAGTGCGCGGAGAAGAGTTGCCGAAAGATTTGAAAGATCTTTCATTATTTACGCTCGTACCATCCTTTACGTTAACGCAAATTCAAAAGGGATTATTAACGGGGATGTTCATTTATTTAGCGTTTGTATTTATAGATTTGATTATTAGTACACTTTTAATGTACCTCGGGATGATGATGGTACCGCCGATGATTTTAAGTTTACCATTTAAAATACTCGTTTTCGTATATTTAGGTGGATATACAAAAATCGTCGACATTATGTTTAAAACGGTCGCCTGAAACGTTTGATGCTATGTGATAGGAGTCATATAAATGAATACGTCACCAATTATAGATATTTTTCAAACCTTTTTTTATAAAGGGGTTATGATTTTAATGCCGATTGCCGGTGTTAGTATGATTGTCGTTATTATTATCGCTGTCATTATGGCGATGATGCAAATTCAAGAACAAACGCTGACGTTTTTACCGAAAATGGCGAGTATTGTACTCGTTATTATCATTTTAGGTCCGTGGATGTTTCAAGAGTTAACGACGCTTATTTTAGATTTATTTGATAAAATCCCATCGCTATTGCGTTCGTACTAAGATAGGTGAACTGAAATGAATATGGAATTATGGGCGGCGACGTTTTTTGCGTTTTGCCGCATTACTTCATTTTTATATTTTTTACCGTTTTTCTCAGGTCGATCCATTCCAGCGATGGCAAAGGTTGTAGTTGGACTTGCTCTTTCAATCACAGTTGCGGATCAAGTTGATGTCTCTCACATAAAGACAACTTGGGACGTGGCAGCTTATGCAGGAACGCAAATAGTAATTGGATTATCGCTTTCAAAAATTGTAGAAATGCTGTGGAACATTCCAAAAATGGCAGGGCATATTTTAGACTTTGATATCGGTTTATCACAGGCAAGTTTGTTTGATGTAAATGCAGGTTCACAGTCTACTTTACTTTCAACCATTTTTGATATATTTTTTCTCATTATTTTTATTTCACTTGGCGGCATTAATTATTTCGTTGCCACGATTTTAAAGTCGTTTCAATATACAGAGGCGATTTCAAAATTGCTGACGACTAGTTTTCTAGATAGTCTACTCGCAACGTTATTATTTGCGATTACATCCGCGGTTGAAATTGCTCTTCCGCTTATGGGAAGTTTGTTCATCATTAACTTTGTTTTAATTTTAATCGCAAAAAACGCTCCGCAATTAAACGTTTTTATGAATGCGTACGTCATTAAAATCACATGTGGTATTTTGTTTATTGCGATGAGTGTACCGATGCTCGGTTATGTGTTTAAAAATATGACGGATGTATTGCTTGAGGAATATACGAAACTATTTAACTTTTTCTTAACGAAGTAGGGGGACGCGCATGGCAAAGGATAATAAAACAGAAAAGGCCACCCCGCAGAAGCGTAAGAAATCGCGTGAAGAAGGGAATATTGCCCGGAGTAAAGATTTAAATAATTTATTTTCCATACTTGTATTAGCAGTTGTCGTTTACTTTTTCGGAGATTGGCTCGGATATGAGATTGCAAATTCTGTAGCGGTGCTGTTTGATCAAATTGGAAAAAATACAGATTCAACTGAGTATTTTTATTTAATGGGGATTTTATTATTAAAAGTATCCGCGCCGATATTAATACTCGTATACGCTTTTCATTTATTTAATTATATGATTCAAGTCGGTTTCTTATTTTCTTCTAAAGTTATTAAGCCGAAAGCGTCGCGTATTAACCCCAAAAACTATTTTACGAGATTGTTTAGTCGTAAAAGTTTAGTAGATATTTTGAAATCACTATTTTATATGGGATTAATCGGCTACGTTGCTTACGTTCTCTTTAAAAAGAATTTAGAGAAAATCGTTAGTATGATTGGATTTAACTGGACTGCGTCACTTACTGAAATTATTAGGCAAATTAAATTTATCTTTTTAGCTATTTTAATTATATTAATCGTTCTTTCTATTATTGATTTTATTTATCAAAAATGGGAGTACGAACAAGATATTAAGATGAAAAAAGAAGAAGTAAAAAGAGAGCATAAAGATAATGAAGGGGACCCGCAAGTAAAGGGAAAGCGAAAAAACTTTATGCATGCGATCTTGCAAGGGACAATTGCGAAGAAGATGGATGGTGCAACGTTTATTGTAAACAATCCAACTCATATTTCGGTCGTACTTCGGTACAATAAACAGGTTGATGCGGCGCCAATTGTCGTTGCAAAAGGGGAAGATGAGCTCGCATTATACATACGAACGCTTGCCCGCGAACAAGAAATACCAATGGTGGAAAACCGTCCGCTTGCTCGTTCTTTATATTATCAAGTCGAGGAAGATGAGACGATTCCAGAAGATTTATACGTAGCTGTAATTGAAGTTATGCGCTATTTAATTCAAACGAATGAACTTGAAGTATAATAGCGCGGTTGGAGGAGATCTCTTGTGTTTAAAATAGATTCTGCAAGAACCTATTTTTCTATCTTTTTAGCAGCGTCATTCGTAGTGGCGCTCTTAATTCCACTTCCACCATTTATACTTGATATCGTTATCGTTTTTTTACTAAGTATGTCAGTGCTTATTTATATGCGAGCAACAAGTATTAACGAGTGGGATGAATTAAAGTCATTTCCGACGATGCTGTTATTAATCGGGATTTTCCGCGTATCGATTAACGTATCGACGACGCGAGCGATTTTGACAGACGGAAATGCGGGGCATGTTATTGAAGAGTTCGGTCAGTTTGTTATTGGCGGGAACTTATTAATTGGTATCGTTATTTTCATAGTATTAATCATATTCCAGTTTATCGTTGCAAACGGTGCATCTCGTACAGCTGAAGTTGCAGCTCGTTTTACACTTGATTCTTTACCCGGGAAACAAATGTCGATCGATGCTGATTTAAACCAGCGTATTATTACTGAAAAAGATGCACAGGCAAAACGAAAGAAATTAAATATGGAAACAGAGTTTTACGGAGCGATGGATGGTGCCGGAAAGTTCATTAAAGGGGACGTTATTTTCGGGATTGTCATTTTATTCGTAAACATTATTTTCGGTTTAATTGTCGGGATGATGCAGCAGGGCATGAGTTTTGCTGAAGCAGCTATTCACTATACACAGCTAACTGTCGGTGACGGAATCGTAAACCAAATCGGTTCGTTAATGCTTGCGATTTCAACAGGTATTATCGTAACACGTGTATTTGATGGTTCAGCGGATACGGTAACTGAAGGTATCTTTAAAGAGTTATTAGCACATGAAGTTGTTGTATATGCGCTTGGTGGTTTATTTATTGCGATGGGTATTTTCACTCCGCTACCATTTCTACCGTTTGCTCTTGTTGGTGGGACAATTATTTTCTTAGGAATTCGTAATAAAAACCGAATAAAGAAAGAAAAAGAAGACGAGCTTCAAAAAGAATTAGAAATGATTCAAGGCGAAGATGAGCAACTGCAACAAGTGGAAGATTCATTCGGAGTATTTACAGATAAATATCCAATTATAGTAGAACTCGGTTTAGATTTAGCAGCCCTTGTAAAGCAGAAGATTAACGGGGAAACAGCTCGTGATAAAGTTGTTCTTATGAGGAAGTCGATTATTACCGACCTTGGTATTAACGTTCCTGGCATTAACTTTAAAGATAATACGAGTTTTAGACCACGCGGACGTTACATTATTCGTATTAAAGGTGCGAAGGCAGCTGAAGGTGTTTTAAAATCAGGTTATTTATTAGCATTGAAAACACCGAATGTAATGGCCGATTTAGATGCAGAACCAGCGAAAGATCCAATTTTCGGTGAAGATGGATATTGGATTTTAGAGCATATGGTACAAGATGCACAAATGAAAGGCTATCAAGTATTAGAGCCGCTTAGCATATTAATCACACATTTAGATGTTGTCGTTAGACGTAATCTTCATGAGTTAATTCAGCGTCAACATGTAAAAGACTTAATTAACTCGCTTGAAAATGATAACGGTGTTTTATTAGAAGAGATTAAGAAGAAAGAAATCGACTTATCACTCGTTCAAAATGTTATTAAACAATTGCTAAAAGAGGGTATTTCTATTCGTGATTTACCAACTATTATCGAAGGTATTATTGACGGAAAAGAAATTTATCAAAATCATGTAGACGGTGTAACGTCATTCGTCCGTGAATGTATTTCAAAAGTGATTTGTGAAAATGCGAAAAATCCTGACGGTAAAATATATGCGGCGCTCTTCTCAGATTCAATAGAGTTAGATGCGGATGTTGTAAATAATTCATACCAAGGTTACTTATTAAACTGGGATTTAGATTTAGAAACACGTGTTGTTGAACAAGTACAGCGTGTCTTTAAACAAGCTCGTTTAATGGGAAGAGAACCAGTATTATTAACGCGTAGAAAAGATTTCAGATTTGCGATTGTAAGACTTCTTGAGCGTTATCAAGTAGAAGCGCAAGTACTTTGTATTAGCGAATTAGCACCAGAAATTGTTGTAGATCAAATTGCCTATATTGAATAGTAGGGGGTGAAGTAATGGAAAGTACAGAAAAGAAAGAAGCGTTAATGCGAATAAAAGCAGCTTCGAAAAATGAATTGTATCGAAAGTTATTTGACCAATATGGTACAGATTATTATTACGTTGTCGATGAAAGTGTAAAACGAAATATCCCGTTTTTTTGGAAAAAGAATTATGAAATGTTAGTTGCTTTTCCAGAGGATAAACAGGAAGAAGTGAATGAAGGCACAGCTCAATTTCATGAACAACTAATGGATGTTGTAAATGATTCTTCAGAACAAATTGTGAAGGCGAACGGAATTCAATCGGTACTGCACAATTTAGAAAACTTGACGACTTCTATGTCATATGCGGCGATGCAAACAGGAAATAGTGAAGAATGGACAAGAAAGAAAGAGAAACTATTAAAGTTGTTTGAAAAAGGTATCGTCGTTGTGAAACAGACGGAAGAAACGAAATTAGCGAAAGTAACAAAAAAGCAAAAAACTGTGAAAAAAGTTGTTCCGGTCAAGAAAGAAGAAGTGGTTGTAAAAAAAGAAAACCAAGAATCTGTACCGTTTATTATTCAAAAAGTAATTCGCATGCTAGAGCAAAATGATGTAGAACAATACTTCATTCATGCATATGCTGAGAAGTTAAAAGTGAAGTTTGAGAATGCGACGATGATTACAGAAGAAGAAGTGATCGGATACATATTGGAAGATATGAGGTCTCATTTCAATACGGAAAACGTTTTTGAAAAAGAAGTGCAAACAATTGCATTAATCGGTCCAACTGGAGTTGGAAAAACGACGACACTTGCGAAAATGGCATGGCAGTTTCACGGTAAGAAAAAAACGGTCGGTTTTATTACGACAGATCATTCGCGCATTGGAACAGTACAGCAACTGCAAGATTACGTCAAGACAATTGGATTTGAAGTAATTGCTGTACGTGATGAAGCTGCAATGACAAGAGCGCTTACGTATTTTAAAGAAGAAGCGCGCGTCGATTATATTTTAATTGATACAGCCGGAAAAAATTATCGTGCGTCAGAAACAGTAGAAGAAATGATTGAAACGATGGGACAAGTAGAGCCAGATTATATTTGTTTAACGTTATCAGCTTCGATGAAAAGTAAAGACATGATTGAAATCATTACGAATTTTAAAGATATTCATATTGATGGTATCGTATTTACGAAATTTGATGAAACAGCAAGTAGTGGTGAATTGTTGAAAATTCCAGCAGTATCATCAGCTCCAATTGTATTAATGACAGACGGACAAGACGTGAAGCAACATATACATATCGCTACAGCTGAACATTTAGCGAAACAAATGTTGCAAACATCATAGAAGAGAGGTGAAGGATAAGGCAACTGCCTTATTCAAACGATTATGAACGGTCTTTATATAGGTTCTATGGGTATGATGAATTACATGCAGCGCATTAATGTTCATTCGAATAACGTTGCAAATGCTCAAACGACAGGATTTAAAGCAGAAAATATGACTTCTAAAGTATTTGATGTACAAGACACATATCGCCGCGGAGATGGGGCTGTGACAAATATCGGTTCGACTGATTACGCTGTAGTACCAGCCGCAACGCATGTGAACTTAGTACAAGGAAATATACAAATGACAAATAGTGATACAGATTTCTTTTTAGATGACGGTACGGCCGGCACAGCTTCGTTTTTCGTTACATCTAAAAATAATGAAACGTTTTTAACGAGGGACGGTAGTTTTACATTAAATAGTGATCGTTATTTACAAACAACTTCAGGCGCTTTCGTAATGGGAGAGAATAATGAACGTATTCGTATTCCAGAAGGAGCAAAAGTAGCTGTACAAGCAGACGGTACGTTATATGATGCAGTAACACAAAATAATATTGCCCGCCTGCAAACAAAAACAGTAGATGCAGAAGCGAATGCACGTCTCGTACAAAGAGAGAACAAAAGCTTTGCGCTAGCTGAAGGGAATATTGCTGATTTACCGAACGGAACAGGGACAGTAAAAAACCATATGCTAGAAAATTCAAATGTAGATATGACGAAAGAGATGGCTGATCTTATGACAGATCAAAAAATGATTTCAGCGTCACAACGCGTTATGACTTCATTTGATAAAATTTATGAAAAAGAAGCGAATGAAATATTGAGATAAGAGACTTCCGTTAGCGGAAGTCTTTTTTTTATTGCTTTTATTACAGTTACATCATAAAATGATAATGATTATCAACATCGTTATTGTGAGGATAGAATTTCATAATGATAGCAATGTTTATTTAACTAAGTGAATTAAAAAAGGGGTAACTAACTGTTACGATTTATTTAACCAATTATAACGAAAGTTAATTAAA
>NZ_WIPE01000054.1:0-241980 GCF_009760835.1 Bacillus sp. EE-W1
AGGTACAAGGGTTATTCCCGTTGTACCTACACTCTACTAAAGAGCCTTGTAGGTATTTTGTCTACAAGGCTCTTTTTATTTTCGGTTTAGGTGAATGAAATGAGCATACA
Source organism: Bacillus sp. EE-W1 (assembly GCF_009760835.1). NCBI lineage: Bacteria > Bacillati > Bacillota > Bacilli > Caryophanales > Bacillaceae > Bacillus > Bacillus sp. EE-W1. The sequence continues at coordinate 111 of NZ_WIPE01000054.1, forward strand.
TTAGAAAGGGAAAGGTGTGAGAATTTAGATGACAAAATGGAAACGGGCAAACCCAAATGGAACGAGAGACTATTTATTCGAAGAATGTACGTTAATTGAAGAGGTGGAGCAAAAATTAAGACGTACTTTTTTAGGGCGAGGTTATGAGGAAATAAGGACACCTACAATTGAATTTTATGATGTTTTTGCCTTTCAAAATAGACCGATAGATGAAGAAAAGATGTATAAATTTTTTGATGAAAAGGGACGGATTATCGTGTTACGTCCAGATATGACAATTCCTTTAGCGAGAGTGATGGGAACGCAGAGGTGGGATACGCCGCTTAAACTGACGTATGGCGGGAATGTATTTCGGGCGAATGAGTCCCTTACTGGAAAATATAATGAAATTGTACAAAGTGGTATTGAAATTATAGGTATTGATAATGTAAGAGCTGAAATTGAATGCGTCATAAGCGTCATTCAATCACTTCAAAAGGTGAAGGTACAATCTTTTACAATAGAGATTGGGCAAGTGCAATTATATAAATGTATTGTAAAAAAACTCTCCATTCATGAGGAAGAAGAGAGAGTACTTAGGACATACATTGAAAGTAAAAATTATGCGGCTCTATCAAATTTTATTAGAGAAAAGAAATTAGATCGATGTGATGAAACAGTAAGATTACTTGAGAAGTTACCAAGACTATTTGGGAACTTAGAAGTGATTGAGGAAGCAGAAAAACTCGCCTCAAGTAATGAAATGAAAATGGCGATTGCAAGAGTGAAAGAAATATATGAAGCAATTGAAAGACTAGGCTATGGATCTTACATATCAATTGATTTAGGTATGATCCAACATTTAGATTACTATACGGGAGTTATTTTCAAAGGGTATATATATGAAATAGGAGAAGAAATTGTTAGTGGCGGAAGATATGATGAGTTAATTGGAAATTTTGGAGAGATGCTGCCGGCTGTTGGACTCGCGGTGCAAGTCAATCAAATTGTGAAGGCGCTGCAAGAGCAACAAGAACCATATGAACAAAAGGGAATAGATATTATTATTCATTATGAGTTAAATAGATTAGCAGAAGCGGAAAGATTACGAAATTTACTTCAAAAGGACGGGAAAAAAGTAGAGCTATCCTTATTCTCTAATGTAAATGACACCTTTCAATTTGCAAGAAAAAATCAAATAGTAACGGTCGTTGAGGCGAAGAACGAATCATTAGTGGAATATGTATGGAAAGAGAAATGGGTAGTCCAGAAAGAAGGAGAAACTTCATGCGTAACATTCAAATTGCGTTAACGAAGGGAAGATTAGAAAAACATGTGATTCCGCTCTTTGAGCAGATTGGAATTGATTGTTCGGAGCTCAAAAATAAAGGACGAAAGCTTGTTTTTCAAAGTAAAAATACAGATATCTCATTTATTTTAGTGAAAGCAGTAGATGTTGCTACTTATGTAGAACATGGAGTAGCTGATATTGGGGTCGTTGGAAAAGATATTTTAATGGAAAACGAGAAAGATATTTATGAAATGTTAGATTTAGGAGTGGGCGTGTGTAAGTTTTGTGTTGCTTCTATTCCTACGTATAATCCGAAGAGCTACCGAAAGAAACGCATTGCGACGAAATATCCACATATTACTTCTAACTATTTTCATGATAAAGGGGAGGATGTAGAAATTATTAAAATAGAAGGTTCTGTAGAAATCGCTCCTATTCTTGGATTGGCAGATGCAATTGTTGATATTGTGGAAACAGGAAAAACATTACAAGAAAATGGGCTCATTGTATTTGAGGAAATGTATTCTATATCTGCTCGGATGATTGTAAATAAGGCTGCATTAAAAACTAAAAAAGACGAAATATTCAGTATTGTAAATATGATGGAGCAAGAAATTTTGTCAGGAAAATAGGGGGACTTGTAATGGAGATAGTTTGTGAAGATTTTCAAAAGGCGTTATCGAAAATAAAATTGCTACGAGAAAACGCTAATATAATAGAAGAAACTGTTCAAAGAAGTGTAAGCGAAATCGTTCGAAAGGTAAGGAAGAGTACGGATGAGGCTCTATCTTTTTATACAAAAAAGTTTGATGGTGTGGAGATTAAAGAGTTTCGTGTAAGTGAGGAAGAAATAAAACGAGCGGGTATGTTTGTAGAGAATTCATTTTTAGAAGCGTTACAAGAGGCGAAGAAAAACATTATTTCTTATCACGAAAAGCAAAAAAGACAATCCATGTTCGATTGCACGAGTGAAGGCATTATTAGAGGGCAAATCATTCGGCCGTTAGAAAATATAGGGGTATATGTGCCGGGCGGAACTGCTTCGTATCCTTCGTCAGTATTAATGAATGTATTGCCAGCAAAACTCGCTGGTGTGAAAAAGATTGTAATGGTAACACCACCAAGGCAAGGGGGGATTGATCCACATATTTTAGTTGCTGCAAGCCTTGCAGGAGTAGATGAAATTTATACGATAGGTGGTGCGCAAGCAATTGCTGCTTTAGCATATGGGACGGAATCGATTCCAAAAGTAGATAAAATAGTTGGACCAGGAAATTTGTACGTCGCTCTGGCGAAACGAGAAGTATACGGAATAGTAAATATCGATATGATTGCTGGACCGTCAGAAATTGTAGTTATTGCTGATGAAACCGGTAATGCAAAATATATCGCTGCTGATTTATTATCACAAGCAGAACATGACGAGAGAGCAACAGCAATTTGTATTACAACGAATATAGAGTTAGCAAAAGAAGTAGAAAGAGAGATAGAAAGACAGTTAGAAACATTACCAAGAAGCGAAATTGCACGTGAATCGATAAATAGAAATGGAGCTATCTTTATCGTTCCTTCTTTATATGAGGCGCTACAATTATCGAATGAAATCGCTCCAGAACATTTAGAGTTACATATAAAAGAACCGATGAATGCTCTAGCTTATGTGAAACATGCAGGATCTATCTTTCTTGGTCCATATGCACCGGAACCGCTCGGTGATTATTTAGCAGGACCGAATCACGTGTTACCGACAAGTGGAACGGCAAGGTTTTTCTCACCGTTATCAGTCGATGATTTCGTGAAAAAATCAAGCTTTCTGTCTTATACGGAGGAAGCGTTAAGAGATGTACAACATCATATTGTAGAACTTGCCAATAAAGAAGGATTACATGCGCATGCGAGAGCAATTCAAATAAGATTTGAGGAGGAAGAATAATGCGTGAGTGCAGTCAAATACGTGAGACGACAGAAACAAAAATCAAATTAAGTTTGCAGCTTGATGAAGGCAAGAACGTTTCTGTACAAACGGGAGTTGGATTTTTTGATCATATGCTAACTTTATTTGCAAGGCATGGAAGATTCGGTTTACAAGTGGAGGCGGAAGGCGATGTATTCGTTGATGCGCATCATACAGTTGAAGATGTTGGAATTGTACTCGGAAATTGTTTGAAAGAAGCATTGCAAAATAAAGAGGGGATTAACCGTTATGGCTCCGCATATGTACCGATGGATGAATCTTTAGGTTTTGTCGCAATTGATATTAGCGGGCGCTCACATATTGTATTTCAAGGAGAATTAACGAATCCGAAGCTAGGGGATTTTGATACAGAACTAACAGAAGAATTTTTTAGAGCAGTTGCTCATGCTGCCAATATTACATTACACGCTCGCATTTTATACGGAAGCAATACACATCACAAAGTTGAAGCGTTATTTAAAGCGTTTGGTAGAGCGCTTAGAGAAGCAGTCGAAAGAAATGCCAGCATTACTGGTGTAAATTCCACGAAAGGGATGTTGTAATTGATTGCTATTATAGATTATGGAATGGGAAATATTCGCAGTGTGGAACAAGCATTACAATATATTGGAGCAGAGTACATCGTAACGGGTGATAAAGAAAAGATTTTTAGAAGTGATGGAGTGATTTTACCAGGAGTAGGTGCATTTCCGAAAGCGATGGATGTATTGGAAGAAAAAAATTTAGTGCGTGTGTTAAAAGAAGTCGGGCGTTCAGGAAAACCGCTTCTGGGCATTTGCCTAGGGATGCAGCTTTTATTTGAAAAAAGTGAGGAACTACAAGACTGTAACGGATTAAGTTTATTGCCAGGTGTTATTCGAAAGTTAAAGGTTCCTTATAAAATTCCACATATGGGATGGAATGAGTTAAAGAAAGAGGGAGAAATAGCACTTTGGAATGGAGTAGAGGACGGTTCTTTCGTATATTATGTTCACTCTTATTATGCAGATTGTCCAAATGAAATTGTGTATGGGATAAGTGAATATGGAGTGAAAGTACCTGGTTTTGTAGCAAAAGGAAATATATACGGCGCACAGTTTCATCCTGAAAAAAGCGGTGACATTGGAATGCAAATGTTGAAAAATTTCAAAGGGGTGGTAGAGGCATGGAAATCTTCCCAGCTATCGATTTAAAAGAGGGGCGATGCGTTAGACTTTATCAAGGAGAGTTTAGTAAAGAAACCGTAATGAATGAAGATCCGGTTGCGCAAGCGATTATATTCGAAAAATTGGGAGCGAAAAAGTTGCACATTGTTGATTTAGATGGCGCAATTGCTGGCGAGTCAGTAAATTTGCTCGTTATTGAAAGAATTTGCAAGGCAGTACGTATTCCTGTGCAAGTTGGAGGAGGAATTCGATCACTTGTAGCGGTAGAGAAGTTATTGTCAGTGGGTGTAGATAAAGTGATTTTAGGAACAGCTGCTCTTTATGATAAGGAATTTTTAGAAGAAGCAGTTCTTCTATATAAAGAGAAAATCATTGTTGGAATTGATGCGAAAAATGGTTTCGTAGCAACGAGAGGCTGGCTTGATGTGTCTGAAATTTCTTACATTGATTTAGCAAAGCAAATGGAGAATGTAGGTGTTCAAACGATTGTGTTTACAGACATTTCGAAAGACGGGACACTTGCAGGACCGAATTTAGAGCAATTGGAGTTACTACAAAAAAGCGTGAGCATTCGTCTTATTGCTTCTGGAGGAGTGGCATCTATTCAAGATGTGAAAAAATTAAATGATATGAATATATACGGCGTCATAATTGGTAAGGCTCTTTATGAGAAAACGATTGATTTAGAAGAAGTGTTAGAGGTAACAAAGTTATGTTAGCGAAACGCATTATTCCATGTCTAGATGTGAAAGAGGGCCGAGTCGTAAAGGGTGTAAATTTTATAGGGTTACAAGACGTCGGTGATCCTGTTGAAATAGCTGCTTTATATAATGAGGCGGGAGCAGATGAGATTGTATTTTTAGATATTACGGCAACGCATGAAGGACGAAAAACAATTATAGATGTTGTAGAAAAAACAGCTTCGAAAGTATTTATTCCTCTTACAGTTGGCGGGGGGATTTCAAGTGTTAAAGATATGTACAATTTACTAAGAGCTGGAGCGGATAAAGTTTCAATCAACTCAGCGGCAGTGCGAAATCCAAAGCTAATTGAAGAAGGGGCAGAACACTTTGGCTCACAATGTATTGTCGTAGCAATTGATGCTAGAAAAGTAGCAGAAGAAAAGTGGAATGTTTATGTGAACGGCGGAAGAGTTGATACGGGTATGGATGCAATCGGGTGGGCAAAACGCGTTGCCGAGCTAGGGGCAGGCGAAATTTTGTTAACGAGTATGGATGCAGATGGAACGAAAAACGGGTATGATCTTCGTTTAACAGAAGAAATTTCAAAAAGCGTTTCCGTACCAGTCATCGCGTCAGGCGGATGTGGTCACGTTGATCACATTATAGAAGTTTTTCAAAAGACAACAGTTGATGCAGCACTTGCGGCATCCATCTTTCATTATGGTGAGGCGACAGTGCAGGACGTAAAGAGAAAATTAAGAAATGCAAATGTTGAGGTGCGGTTATGAAACCTAACTTTTCAAAAGGATTATTACCAGCAGTTGTAATTGAAGAAGGGACAAAAGAAATTTTAATGCTAGCTTATATGAATGAAGAAGCATATGAAAAAACGCTAGAAACGAAAAGAACATGTTTTTATTCTCGTTCAAGACAATCGTTATGGAATAAAGGAGAAACATCAGGAAATGTCCAATATGTGCAATCTCTTTATTTAGATTGTGATCAAGATTCAATTGTTGTTGTCGTAAAGCAAGTGGGACCTGCTTGTCATACAGGAGAGAAAACATGTTTTCACTACCAAATTATATAGGGGGATACATATGGAAAATGCCTTTAAATTACTATTTGAAACAATTGAAGAACGAAAGGGAAATCCACTTCCTGAATCGTATACAAATTATTTATTTTCAAAAGGCGAAGATAAAATTTTAAAGAAAATTGGTGAAGAATGCACGGAAGTAATTATCGCATCTAAAAATAATGACAAAGAAGAATTAGTGAAAGAAATGGTTGATGTATTGTATCACTGCTTTGTTTTATTAGCTGAAAAAAATATATCATTAGAAGATGTTATGGAGGAAGTGACAGAAAGAAATGGGAAGCTTTCGCGAGTAGGGGACAGAAGTGAAATAGATACATTATAAGGGGGAAATGTAGATGAAGGTGGATTATCACATTCATTTAGAAGAAGGGCCATATTCAATAGGATGGCTAGCTAAAATAAATGAAGTGTTACAACATTATGAACCACTTAAAGAAGAAAAACATTCTATGGAATGGCTTGTGAAAACACAAGAACGCCTGCAAAGACGTGTGAAAGAAGGGCCATTTACAACGAAATGGATTGATTTATATTTAGAAGAAGCTTTGCGAAAAGGTATAAAAGAAGTTGGTATTGTCGATCATTTATACCGTTTTTATGAAGCGAAAGACTACTATGAAAGATATGTCGATATTAGTGATTCGAGGCTTGGTCGTTTACAGAAGGAATGGTTAGACCAAGTAAGGGTAACATCACTACATGATTTTACAAAGGCAATTGAAGAGGCGAAAGAACGGTGGAGTAAAAGAGGTGTTACGCTTAAACTTGGAATTGAAGCGGATTATTTTATTGATGGTGAACAAGAATTACAATCTTTACTCGCATTAGGAGATTTTGATTATGTAATTGGTTCTGTTCATTTTTTAAATGGCTGGGGATTTGATAATCCAGATACGAAAGAATATTTTAAGGAACATGACTTATATGTTTTATATGATACGTTTTTCAAAACGGTTGAGTGTGCAGTTCGCTCTAATTTATTTGATATTATAGCTCATCTTGATAACATAAAAGTATTTAATTATCGGTTAGATGAAAATGAACAACTTTCTTATTATAAGGAAATTGCGCGTGCGTTAGTAGAAACAAATACGGCAACGGAAATAAATGCAGGATTGTACTATCGCTATCCTGTACGCGAAATGTGTCCGAGTCCGCTATATTTACAAGTATTAGCTAAGCATGGCGTTCCGGTTACTCTTTCCTCAGACGCTCATTATCCGAGTGATTTAGGAAAATATGTGGCAGAGAATATAAAGACGTTACGTAATCATGATATTTCTCACATAGCTACATTTACGAAACGAGTAAGAACGATGAGATTACTGGAAGAAGAAGTAACAATTTCAAAATGATCACGATTTTTTGATGAAAACCACCCTTTTTGTTCAAAATAAGAAAGAATAAAAAGGAGGGTAAGAAATGGCGAAACAACAAAATAAACAAAATGTACAAGGTGCACAACAACAAGCTCAAACTTCTGAAACGAATGCTACATCTCAATCCGTTATTGAGGAACAAATTAGTGATACAGTTGCAGAGGGAACGATCGATGTGAAGCTTGGAAAACAATCGCAAGAAAAAGCATAAGAAGAGGGGGAGACTTGCATCTCCTCTTTTTTTGTGGAAAAGTGTCGATTTTCAAAACTATAATCAAATTCCTTGGTTTTTATATGTGGATTTCTTACAATAAAAGATAAGAGATATCTTATTTTCTATAGAAGAGGTGTTAGTAGTGGCAAAAATATTAGTAGCAGGGAAAATTCCAGCAATCGGATTAGAACTATTAAAGGATCATGATGTAGAAATGTACGATAAAGAGGCGTTAATTTCTTTAGATGAATTAACAGAGCGTGTAAAAGACAAAGATGCATTGTTAAGCCTACTTTCTACAAAGGTGACAAAAGAAGTGATTGATGCGGCACCTAATTTGAAGATTGTTGCAAACTACGGTGCTGGTTACGATAATATTGATTACTCGTATGCTGGAGAAAAAGGGATTGCGGTAACGAATACACCAAAAGTATCAACTGAAGCGACAGCAGAATTAACATTTGCACTTCTTTTAGCAGCTGCACGTAGAATTCCTGAAGGCGATACATTATGTCGTACAACTGGATTTAATGGATGGGCACCATTATTTTTCTTAGGCCGCGAAGTACACGGTAAAACAATTGGAATTATTGGCCTTGGAGAAATCGGAAAGGCAGTTGCAAAGCGTGCGAAAGCGTTTGGAATGAATGTTTTATATACAGGACCAAACCGAAAGCCTGAAGCTGAAAGTGAGCTGGAAGCAACATATGTAACATTAGAAGAATTATTACAAACAGCAGACTTTATTACAATTAACTGTGCGTATAATCCGAAATTGCACCATATGATTGATGAAGAACAGTTCAAAATGATGAAGAAAACAGCGTATATTATAAATGCTTCACGTGGACCAATCATGCATGAAGCAGCACTCGCTCATGCATTAAAAACGAATGAAATTGAAGGGGCGGCTCTTGATGTGTTTGAATTTGAACCGAAAATTACTGAAGAGCTAAAAGGGTTAAAGAATGTAGTACTTGCTCCTCATGTAGGAAATGCAACATTCGAAACGCGTGATGCGATGGCTGAAATGGCAGTAAGAAATATTTTAGCAGTATTAAACGGTGAAGAGCCTGTAACACCTGTAAATCAAAAAGTATTCGTTACAAAATAAAAAGAAACCTTCCGGTTCCGGAAGGTTTCTTATTTGTCTTTATTTGCTCTTTTAGATGGTATTTGTCTAAGAAATTGAGATAGCATATACAAAATATATAGTGGAATAGCAATGAATAAGAAAACAGAAAAATTACCGAACCCTGTTTGGTACATTGTGATAATGATTCCAACTAAAAATAGTGTAATAATGATGCTATATCGTGGAATTGGTACATCTTTTAAACTTGGGATACGAATGCGGCTCACCATTAAAAATGCGAACGTTACAAATACTGTAATAAGAACGATTTTTGGAATGGTATGTGAAAATAATGTTAAGAAAGCAACAAGCCCTCCCGCTGCTGTAATCGGTACCCCAGTGAAATATTTCATTGAAGTAGAAGATGGTGTAACATTAAATCGAGCTAAACGATATGCTCCGAAAAGAGGGAATAGTCCCGCTATGTATAGTCCGATGATTCCATAATTGGAGAAAGATGTGTAATACATGAGAACAGCAGGTGCTGCACCAAATGTTACGACATCTGCAAGCGAGTCAAGCTCTTTTCCCATTTGTGAATCAACGCGTAATAATCGAGCAACACGCCCATCAAGACTATCTAACATCATCCCGATAAGTACTAAAATAGCAGCTGATTTATAATATCCTAAAGATGCATAGCCGATTGATAAGAATCCACTATATAAATTTCCGAGCGTAAATAAGTTTGGAATAGCTGCTCTATACAAAATCTGATCCCTTGCTTTCTGTAATAAATTCTTAATTAGTTTATGAAATTTTACTTATTTTATCATACCATAAATTTCTTCCTCATACGAAAAAAATTCCCAATTTGTGAAAGATTTCATAGCGGAATGATTTGAAAAATAAGTAAAAAAAGAAGCAACTTTTATAAAAGTTGCTTCTGGCGCTATTCAAATTTCGTTGTCATTGTTCCGGTTTTATAACGATTGTTAGGATCGAAACGTAATAAGTCTCCATAAATGAGTTTGTCGGAGAGTTTCAATTCAGTTTTTGCTTTTTCAATATTTGGTTGACATAATGAAATGTCCGCTTCTTCACCTGTATTTCGTTTATAGCACATGTTTTTTGTATAAACATAGTTTTCCGAAACGAAGCTACCATCACGCATTACCATAAGTGGATCTTCTTCTTTAATAAATAGGTCAGTTCCAAATTCAACTGATTGATTTGTTTTAATACCAAGTAAATGAAGTAGCGTTGGTTTAATATCAATTTGACCAGATACTTTAGAAATGACTTTTCCTTCTTGACCAGGTACATGAATAATGAGAGGGACGCGTTGTAATTGCATAGAATCAAACGGTGTAATAGCGTCTTTACCAAGGAACTGAGCCATAGCTGCATTATGGTTTTCAGAAATACCGTAATGATCTCCATAAATGACAATAACGGAATTATCATACAGTCCTTCCTCTTTTAATTGTTTAATAAATAGTTTAAGAGCTTCATCCGTGTAACGAACGGTTGGGAAGTAGCGGTTTACAACACCACTTTCCGAATTAAACTCATCAACATATTGATCTTCTGGATTTAGAAGAAATGGAAAATGATTTGTTAAAGTAATAAATTTTGTATAGAACGGTTGTGGTAAAGATTTTAGCTTTGGAATCGATTGTTCAAAGAACCCTTTATCTTTTAATCCCCAACCGACAGACATTTGTTCTGTGCCTACGTAATCATTTAAATTAAAGTAACGATCATATCCAAGTGCAGGATACATTACATCACGATTCCAAAACGTTTTATCGTTTGAATGGAAGACAGCAGAAGAATATCCGTATTTTTTTAATTGTTCTGGTGTAGCTGTATATTCATTTGTTGCGTGAGTAAAGAATACAGAACCGCGGTCTAACGGATAAAGTGAATTTTCAACGATAAATTCAGCATCAGAAGTTTTACCTTGTCCCGTTTGATGATAGAAGTTATCGAAATAAAAACTATCTTTAATAAATTCATTTAAAAATGGAGTGATTTCTTTTCCATTTATTTTTTTATTAATAACAAAACTTTGTGTAGATTCCATTGAAATCAAAATTACATTTTTACCTTTTGCAGCTCCAAATAAGTTTTTATCAACTTGCTTATCTTTTGAGTCTGTATAGTTTTTAATTTCAGAGAACCCGTCACCACTTGCAAATACACGTTCAGCCGAAGATTTAGATTGAAGTGTAATATCAAATAGATGATATGTGTATAAACCTAAATTTTTCACGACAGTTTGACGATCAAATGAGCGTGAGAACATTTGTGGCTTATAAATAACTGAAACGACAATTTGTAATGCTAATAGAGCTGTTACACCGCTAAAGAAAGTTCGCTTCTCAGAGCGAGAAAGTGGCGTCTTGTCGCAAAATGCTGGGAATTTACGTGAAAGAAACATTAAAATAATTGCATCTGCAAATAAAAGTAATGTTTTGTACGTAAAGAGTTCTTTTATACTTGTCCCTAAATCAGCCATATTATTTGTTTGAAATAAAACTGGGAACGTAACGAAATCGTTATAAAACCCATAAAACATTGCATTTCCAAATAAAATAAAGGACAGTATAAAACTGATTCCAACTATAATACGGTTTCGGTGTTTAGATGCAAGTAAAGCAAAACCGAAAAATAAAAGTAACGCAGCTAGTGGATTAATAAAAAGCATAAATTCTTCAAAGAAGTTATCAATTTTAATATCAAATGCTAGCTTGTACACAATATATGTTTTTATCCATAATAAAACGACTGCAACGAGTGCAAATCGCAGTTTTGGAAACAGACGTTGTAGCATAATATACTCCTCTCCTAAAAAGCATGACAGTTCTTGTGAGCCGGTTTGATTAGCGCCTCATTTTATATATACGAACAGTCCTTTGTTATTATGTTTATTATACTATGAGTATCATTATACGAAAATAAAAGAGAGTTGTGGACTTTTTTATAATAATTGAGTAGAAAAAGGGCAGTGGGAGACAATAAAACGGAGTTTCTATGTATGATAATTATCGTGCGCAGAAAGAATCGTGTAATAATACGGAGGTTATAATGCGAAAATTATTATATTTTATAGTATGCAGTAGTGTTATACTTTTTGCTTCACCGAGTGTGTCGGTAGCCCAATATGATGCACCTCTTATGGAAGATGCCCTTTATTCTGTTTTATTTCCGAAAATAAATAAAGCAATTGAAAAACAATATGGGAGCTTGAAGCCTTATCAATGTCCTAAAATTATTAGTTTAAAAAAAGTGTATAGCGGTACATATTTATTTCAAGCAAGTATTGAAGTAACGAAGTATGAACGAGTTGCTGGGAAAATTGCTCCACCATTTGAGAAGGTAACGATTACATTTAATAATGAAGAAGGCGAATGGGAAGTGTCAAAGATTTCAGTAAAGCGCTTACCAAATGATACGAAATTAAACTGTAAAAAAACAATATAAAAAATTGTTTGACAAATAAAATGGTCCTTTGGTATTGTTAATAGCAACAATTAGATGTTTGAAAATTAAATAGACTTACCTCATCTACTCTCAAAGGTAGAGGCCGCGATAGGAAAGAGTAAGCTATGGGAGATTTAATGGAATCTGTGATCATAGGTTGAAAGGGACTATTGCCGAAATATAAGAATAACCATCTTATTCATATATTGGGACTGCATTGAATAAATGTAGTACTGTCATAATATTTATTTTATGGAGAGCTATTTGGAGATGTTGATGCGGTTTCTTATTTTGAGGAGATAACAACTCGTTTATTTTTTCAATATATATTTTTCCTAATAAGAAACGCGTGTGAACATTGTTCCGCGCGTTTTTTGTCTATCTAAAAGCGTGCTGCAATGAATAGAAGATTGGGGTTATGAGTTTTAGAGGAAATAAGGGAGGAATTCAAATGTATTTACACGGCACGAGCCGAATCAATGGGCAAGGACACTTAGAAATTGGAGGATGTGATACGACGCAGCTAGCAAAACAATACGGAACACCACTTTATGTATACGATGAAGAGTCAATTCGAGGAAAGTGCCGCGCGTTTCATCGTGCGTTTAAAGAAAGTGGTTTCTCTTATCAAGTAGCATATGCAAGCAAGGCGTTCTTGTGCATGGAGATGTGCCGAGTGGCTCGTGAAGAGAATATGTCATTAGATGTTGTTTCTGGAGGAGAATTATATACTGCGCTGCAAGCAGGATTTCCGGCATCACGCATTCATTTTCACGGCAATAATAAAACAGAAGAAGAAATTGTGATGGCTCTTCAGGCGAATATTGGTTGTTTTGTCGTAGATAATTTCTTGGAATTAGAAATTTTGCATGATTTAGCAGTGCAACATGGGAAATTTGTGAACATATTAATTCGTGTAACGCCCGGAGTAGAGGCGCACACACATGAATATATTACAACAGGCCAAGATGATTCGAAATTTGGATTTGGCGTGTCAAATGGTCAAGCGATGCAAGTAATTGAGATTGCTTTACAAAAATCAAATTATAATGTGTTAGGAATTCATTCACATATCGGATCACAAATATTTGAAACGGCCGGCTTTGTGCGAGCGATTGAAGTTCTTCGTCAATTTTTAGAACAAGTGAGAGAGCGAACAAACTATGTAGTAAAAGTGCTAAATGTAGGCGGAGGATTCGGAATACGCTACACAGAGTCAGATACACCATTAACTCTTGAGACATATGTGCGAGCTGTAACAAGTGCTGTGAGGGAACAATTTACAGTATGTAATTATCCCCTGCCAGAAATATGGGTTGAACCAGGCCGTAGTATTGTAGGGGATGCTGGAACGACAATTTATACAGTCGGATCTGTGAAAGATATTCCTGGTATTCGGAAATATGTATCAGTGGATGGTGGGATGACTGATAATTTAAGACCTGCTTTATATAACGCTCGTTATGAAGCGATGTTAGCGAATCGAGGGAATGATGAGAATGAGGAACTTGTCTCGATTGCTGGGAAGTGCTGTGAGAGTGGAGATATGTTAATTTGGGATATCACTCTACCGAAAGTTGCTTCAGCCGATTTATTAGCAATTTCTTGTACAGGGGCATATGGATACTCGATGGCGAATAATTATAATCGGATTCGTAGACCAGCTGTCGTCTTCGCGAAAGGCGGCACATCACAAATTGTTGTAGAGCGTGAAACATATGAAAATATTATTGGGAACGATCGCATACGTATTAAAGAACTTGTGTGAATGGGAAAAAGGAGTTGTTCGGATGGGCAATTCCTTTTTTATAAAACAAAATAATTAAAATATATCGGAAAACTAGGATTGAAAAAAATCAGAATTGTGATAAAATACAAATACAAAGCTTATCAAGAGAAGCGGAGGGAACTGGCCCGAAGAAGCTCGGCAACCTGCTTATAGAAAGCAAGGTGCTAAATCCAGCAAAATGGAATCCATTTTGAAAGATAAGGTAAAATATATTACCGAACAGTCTTTTCGAAATGGGAAAGATTTTTTTTATGAATAAAAAGGGGGGCTGTTCGCGTGAGCGTACGGGAACATTTTGAGGAAGTATCTGAGAAAATTCAAGCGATGCTTGCTGATATGAAATATGGTTCAATTACAATTGTTGTGCAAGATGGGAAAGTCATTCAATTAGAGAAAAGTGAAAAGGTACGTTTAAAGTAAAAAGCGCTGACTAGAAAAACTAGAGGCGGTTTTAACCTATTATATTAGGTTAAAACCGTCTTTTTGCTTTTACAGGGGGAAAGAACATGTTGACGTATGAAACGTGGGAAGAAAATAATGTTTCATTTTCAGAAGAAGATGAAACGAAAGGCGCGCTATCTGTATTAAGTTGGGCTTATAAAGAATATAAAAGTGAAATTGTATACGCATGTAGCTTCGGAGTGGAAGGGATGGTATTGCTGCATCTTATAAACCAAGTAAATCCATCTGCTAAAGTTGTATTTTTAGATACGAATGTTCATTTTCAAGAAACGTATGAATTAATTCAAAAAGTGCGGAAACGATTTCCTTCATTAAATATTATAGAAAAACAGCCGGAACTTACGCTTGATGAACAAGCGAAGTTGCATGGTGAGAAATTATGGGAAAGTAATCCGAATCTTTGTTGTAAAATTAGAAAAATTTTACCGTTAGAAAAATCATTAGCAGCGGAAAAAGCTTGGATATCGGGCTTAAGGAGGGAACAATCAGAAACACGTAAGCATACAAAGTTTATAAATCAAGATCATCGCTTTCAATCTATTAAAGTTTGTCCACTCATTCATTGGACGTGGAAAGAAGTGTGGCGATATGTATACAAACATAGCTTACCGTATAACCCGCTGCATGATGTTGGATATCCAAGTATTGGGTGTGAGAAGTGTACGTTACCTGTAGGTGAGGGTGGCGATTCGAGAGATGGTAGGTGGTCTGGGAAAGTGAAAACAGAATGTGGTCTTCATTACCAATAAGATGAATTTGAAAATAAAGCTAAGAGAGGAAATAGAAAATGAGTACAAGAAACGAATTAATAAATCGTATAGACGAGACTTACGACGTATCACAAATCGAAAAAGAAATTGAACTAGACAACATTGCGTTAAGTGATTTAGAGCTATTAGCGACAGGGGGATATAGCCCACTTACTGGTTTTTTAGGAAAGAAAGATTATGATTCGGTCGTAGAAACGCTTCGCTTAGCAAACGGGAGCATATGGAGTATACCGATTACATTACCAGTAACAGAAGAAGTAGCAGAGAGTCTAAAAGCTGGAGAGGAAGTAAAACTTGTTAATGCTGAAAATGTATATGGTGTCATTCAAATAGAAGATATTTTTGTGCCTGACAAGGAAAAAGAAGCGTTACTTGTGTATAAAACGACGGATGAGGCTCATCCAGGAGTGAAAAAATTATATGAACGACCGAACGTTTATGTCGGGGGAGCTATTATTCTTACAAAACGCTTTGAAAATAATCCGTTTCCTTCTTATCATTTAGATCCAATTGAAACGAGAGAAGAATTTAAAAAACGTGGTTGGAAAACAGTGGTTGGATTTCAAACGAGAAATCCGGTACATCGTGCCCATGAATACATTCAAAAATCTGCCCTTGAAATTGTAGATGGTCTCTTTTTAAATCCACTCGTTGGGGAAACGAAATCGGACGATATTCCTGCTGATGTAAGGATGGAAAGCTATGAAGTATTACTTCAAAACTATTATCCGAAAGATCGTGTCTTTTTAGGTGTATTTCCTGCAGCAATGCGTTACGCAGGACCGAGGGAAGCGATATTCCATGCAATAGTCAGAAAGAATTTTGGATGCACCCACTTTATCGTAGGGCGTGATCATGCAGGAGTAGGAGATTATTACGGGACTTATGAAGCACAAGAAATTTTTACAAACTTTACAGTGGAAGAGTTAGGGATTACACCATTATTTTTTGAACATAGTTTTTACTGCACGAAGTGTGAAGCGATGGCTTCGACGAAAACATGCCCACACGGAAAAGAGGATCATGTCATTTTATCAGGTACGAAAGTAAGAGAACTATTAAGAAACGGTGAGGTTCCGCCGAGTACATTTAGTCGTAAAGAAGTAGTGGAAGTGCTAATTAAAGGTTTGAAAAAAGAAGTAGTAACAGAATAGGGAGAGAATGACATGGATACGAATATTACTTGGCATACAGCATCTGTTTCAAAAGATGAGAGAAGAGTAAGAAATGGGCATCATAGTTTTGTAGTTTGGTTTACTGGTCTATCAGCTTCAGGTAAATCTACGGTGGCGAACGCGGTTGCTCGTAAACTATTTGAAAAGAATATTGGAAACTATGTACTAGATGGAGATAATGTACGCCACGGTTTAAATAAAGACTTAGGTTTTTCTGAAAGTGATCGTATGGAAAATATAAGACGGATTGGTGAAGTGGCGAAGCTATTTGTAGATCAAGGTACTGTTGTTCTTACAGCGTTTATTTCACCGTTTCGAGTAGACCGAAAACAAGTTAGAGATCTATTAGCAGCAGATGAGTTTATAGAAGTGTTTGTAAAATGTCCAATTGAAGAGTGTGAAAAACGTGATCCAAAAGGGTTATACAAAAAGGCAAGACAGGGTGATATTAAAGAGTTTACTGGTGTTGATTCACCGTATGAGGAGCCAGAGAAAGCAGAGTTAATTGTAGAAACGCACAAGTATTCTATTGAAGAATGTGCAGAACAAATCGTGAAGTACTTACAAGAGCGTAGTTTTATATAGGGGGATAAAAAATGAGTTATGAAAAAGTATGGGCTAACAATGAAAAATTAAATCAGACTGAGAAAAATAAATTGAAAAAAGATGGATTGGAAATCTTTAATGATATTCCTTACTATGCAGAAAATGGCTTCGAATCTATTCCGAAAGAAGAGTGGGACGCATTCAAATGGGCAGGGTTATATTTACAAAGACCGAAAGAAGCTGGATATTTTATGATGCGTGTAAATATTCCTTCAGGGATTATTACGAATGCACAGGCAGAAGTGCTTGCTTCTATCGCTGAGGATTATGGGCGTGACGTAATAGATATTACGACAAGACAGGCGATTCAGTTTCATTGGTTAGAAATTCATCAAATTCCAGATATTTTTAAAAGATTAGCAAGAGTTGGGTTATCTTCAGCGGGGGCGTGTGGTGATATAACGCGTAATATTACAGGGAATCCACTTGCTGGTATTGATGCAAATGAACTGTTTGATACAACGGGTATTGTGAAAGAGGTATATGATTATTTCCAACATAATGAAGAGTTTTCTAACTTACCGCGTAAATTTAAAATGTCTATTAGTTCTAACATTTATAATTCAGCAAACGCAGAGATTAACTGTGTTGCATTTACACCTGCAACGAAAGAGATAGATGGTGAGAAAAAAGTTGGTTTTCATATAAAAGTAGGCGGTGGATTATCAGCCCGTCCATATTTAGCTGATGAATTAGATGTATTCGTTTTACCAGAAGAAGTGAAGGCGGTAGCAATTGCGATTGCTACGATATTCCGTGATTTTGGATACCGTGAAAAACGTCATTTAGCTCGTTTGAAATTTCTAGTTGCAGACTGGGGAGCAGAGAAATTTAAAGAGAAACTAATAGAGTATATAGGACCATTGCAAAGTAAAGGAGAAAGTGCTCTCAAAGGATGGAATGCGGGATACTTTTATGGTGTTCAAGATCAAAAACAAGATGGACTAAAATATGTAGGTTTTAATGTGCCGGTAGGACGTCTACATGCAGAAGAAATGTTTGAGATTGCAAGAATTGCTAAGCAGTATGGAAATGGACAGATTCGTACATGTAATTCGCAAAACTTCATTATTCCGAATGTTCCGCCAAAAAATGTAACAGGTTTACTAAATGAGCCGTTGTTTAAAGCCATATCAGCAAGTCCTAAATCATTTATTGGTCATGCGGTTTCCTGTACCGGTATTGAGTATTGCAATCTTGCTTTAGTAGAAACGAAAGAAAGATTACGCAAAATCGCAGAGTACTTAGATACACAAATTGCACTCGATGTTCCAGTTCGTATTCATATGGTAGGATGCCCGAATTCATGTGGGCAACGTCAAATTGCTGACATTGGATTGCAAGGGGTGAAAATGAAAACGAAGGAAAAAGGAATTGTTGAAGCATTTGAAATATACGTAGGTGGAACGCTGTTAGATGGCGGTGCTTATAACCAAAAGTTAAAAGGGAAAATAGATGGCGAGGATCTACCTGATGTACTTGCATCATTTATAAGCTATTTCAAAGAGAATAAATTACCAGCTGAAACATTTTATGATTTTGTCAGCCGTGTTGGTATAGAGACATTACAAATAGCGTTAAATACTGTGTTAGAAGAAGTAATAGCGTCTTAGGAGGGACAATATGGATTTATATCGATTTGAAGCTGTGTTAGTAAATAGTATTGTTCCGATTGTTGTTGTTGCTCAAAGTGAAGAACAGGCATTTAAGCTCGCGGAGATAGAGCTTGAAAAGCATTTTTTACCGTTACCAGAAGTAAAGGAGATTTCTCTATTTGAAAAAAAGAAGATTCGAAAAGGTGCAGCATTTGTTATTCATGAGTAGGAAAAAGGTAATACGAAATAATGAAAACTTCCATTCGTATATAAGGATGGAAGTTTCACTTTAATAGTAGAAATGAGGAGAGATGATGGGGAAGGTTTATATCGTTGGTGCAGGTCCTGGTGATCCAGATTTAATTACTGTGAAAGGGTTGAAATGTATTAAGAAGGCAGATGTTATTTTATACGACCGTCTCGTGAATAAAGAGTTGCTTTCCCATGCAAAGCCTGAAGCGGATTTAATTTATTGCGGAAAACTACCAAATTATCACACGATGAAGCAAGAGACGATTAACACGTTTCTTATTAAATATGCGAAAAAGGGAAAAGTTGTAACGAGGCTAAAGGGCGGGGATCCATTTGTATTTGGTAGAGGAGGAGAAGAAGCTGAAGCGTTAGCAAAGCAAGGGGTACCATTTGAAATCGTTCCTGGTATTTCAGCTGGAATAGCTGCTCCTGCTTATGCTGGCATTCCAGTGACACATCGTGATGCAAGTGCAAGTTTTGCTATTGTGACAGGGCATAGGAAAGAAGGTGCTGAAGAAGAAGTGAAGTGGGAAAATTTAGCGAAAGGTGTAGAGACTTTAGCTGTATATATGGGGGTTAGCAATTTACCCTACATATGTGAACAACTGATGAAGCATGGAAAAGACAAAAGTACACCTGCTGCTATTATTGAACGGGGAACGACATCAATGCAGCGCACAGTTGTTGGGACGTTAGGAACAATTGTGGATGTTGCAAAAAAAGAACAAATTCAAAATCCGAGCATGATTGTAATTGGAGAAGTGGTCCGTTTTCGAGAAAAAATCCATTGGTTTGAGAAACAGACAGAAAGTACCTATCAAGTAAGTGGAGTGTTATAAAATGAAAGCCATCTTATATATATGCCATGGAAGTCGTTTGAAAGCAGCTAAAGAAGAAGCGGTTGCATTTATTACGTCATGCATGAACCGTGTAGAGGCAAGTATTCAAGAAGTTTGTTTTTTAGAGTTAGCGAGCCCAACGATTAAGGAAGGGTTCCGTACATGTGTGAAGCGTGGTGCTACAGAGATTATTGTTATTCCAGTTTTTTTATTAGCGGCAGGTCATGTGAAAAAAGATATACCGTTTGAATTGGAAAAGTTAAATAATCAATTTTCGAATGTTAAAGTGACCTACGGTAACCCGTTTGGTGTATCAGAAACACTTGTGAAATCGGTGTATAGTGGAAGTGGCATTGAACAGGAAGATAAGAATGAAGTGACGCTACTTCTCGTAGCAAGAGGGAGTAGTGATCCTGAAGTATTAAGAGATATAAACTGGATTGCTTCTTTATTTCAACATGAAGAGAAAATTAAAAAAGTAGAGGTTTGTTATTTAGCGGCTGCCGAGCCGAAATTTGAGGAGAAGTTAAAGGAAGTTGTTGAACGAAAAGAAAAGAATATCGTTGTACTGCCTTACTTATTATTTACAGGTTTACTTATGAAACATATTGAAAAAGAAGTGCGCCAATATGAGTTGGATGAGATAAAAATAAGTCCGTATTTAGGAAAGAATGAAGCATTTCAATATATGTTAATTCAGAAAACGAAGAAATTATTGAAGGGAGATCAATATGTATCCACTTACAGTGCGAGTTGAGAAGAAACGTATTGTTGTCATTGGTGGAGGAAAAGTCGCGGGATTCAAAATTATTCCTTTACTAAAACAAGGTGCGGATATAGTTGTGGTAAGTCCTGAATTGGATGCGAATTTAGTGAAACTTGTGGAAGAAAAGAAAATTCGTTGGTATCAAAGGGAGTATGAAAAAAGTGACATTAAAGGTGCTTTTTTAGTCGTTGCAGCGAGTAGTGATGCCGTATTAAATGAACAAGTTGCTGAAGATAGCGCAGAAAATCAGTTAGTAAATGTTATTACGAACCCGGAAAGTGGTAATGTTCATTTTCCAGCGGCAATTCATCGTGGATTATTGAATGTGGCTGTTTCTACCGGAGGAGCGAGTCCGAAACTTGCAAAAAAAATTCGTGATGATATTGCAAATAAATATGATGAGGCGTATGAATCGTATCTTGATTTTTTATCCGAAGTTAGAATAAAAGTGAAAGAACTACAAATAGAGAAAAGAGAGAGAAATATATTGTTGCAAGAAGTATTAAAGTCGGTATATGTTCAAAATGAACAAAAAAGAGAATTGTTTTTACAAGAATTAGAGAGAAGAGTTCATATAGGATAATGAATAAATTGTACTTTACAACTATAAAAATATAATTTATAATCACAAGTAACTTCAATAGATGAAATCGATGAGCAAGAAGAGTATGTATATTTGATACGTTCAGAGAGCTGGGGGAAGGTGTGAGCCCGGTACGATAAAATATACAGAATGGGCTTGCGAGAGGTATGTTGAACATTGTAGTAGGCAACCCGGGTTCCGCCGTTAAAAGGATAGAGTATCGGAATTTTCCTGTACTTGAACAAGTGGGATTTATCAATCCAATTGAGGTGGTACCACGGTATTTACATTACATATATCGTCCTCTACATGCATATTTGCGTGTAGGGGACTTTTTTATTTTCTAAAGGAGGTGTGCGAGTATGAAATGAAAGTGTATAATTAACAAAAGTTTAAATATTCAGAAAAGGAGAATTTATGATGAAAGAAACACAGCAATGGACGTCGAAAATAGGCTTTGTACTCGCAGCAGCCGGAGCCGCAGTAGGTCTTGGTGCCATATGGAAATTTCCATATGTTGCAGGTAATGGTGGGGGAGGCGCATTCTTCCTTGTATTTTTACTATTAACTTTATTTATAGGTATGCCTCTTCTAATAGCGGAATTTGTCATTGGACGTAGCACCCAAAAAGAGGCAGTTACAGCTTATAAAGTACTAGTACCAAATAGTAAATTATATCCTTGGATTGGTCGTATGGGAGTTGTAACTTGTTTTAGTGTACTCTCTTTCTATAGTGTCGTAGGTGGATGGATTTTACTGTACTTATACTATAGTGTTACAGGAAGCTTTTGGAATGGTGTTGTTGATTATGGAAAATTATTTGGTGAAACGATTTCAAATCCAGTAAGTGCGATTGGAGCGCAATTTATCTTTATGCTTTGTACTATTTTTGTAGTAAGTAAAGGTGTAGAGAAGGGAATAGAAAAGGCAAGTAAGTATATGATGCCACTATTATTTATTTTGTTTATTGCAATCATTATTCGTGCGTTAACACTCGATGGTGCTTTTGCTGGGGTAGAGTTCTTTTTGAAACCAGATTTTTCAAAGCTGACAGCAGATACGATTTTATACGCGATGGGACAATCGTTCTTCTCGCTAACAGTAGGTGCCTCAGTAATGGTCACGTATAGTTCGTACTTGAAGAAAGAAGAACATTTAGCTAAATCAGCAACGTCTATTGTAAGTTTAACTGTTTTTATTACAGTACTTGCAGGATTAGCAATTTTCCCGGCGATTTTCGCATTAGGCGTTAAGCCGACTGAAGGACCAGGACTACTGTTTATCGTCCTTCCAGCAGTATTTGCGAAAATACCATTTGGACAATTTTTCTTCATTATGTTTTTAGTTTTATTTTTCTTTGCAACTTTAACATCTGCGATTTCCATGCTTGAAATTGTAGTAGCATCTGTTGCGAAAGATAATGAGAAAAAGCGTCCGTCAGCATCATTATTAATTGGTATTCTTATTTTTGCAGTTGGAATCCCGTCAGCATTATCGTTTGGAATTATGAGTGATGTGAAAATATTTGGTAAGACATTCTTTGATTTCGTCGATTTTTCGGTAAGTAATGTATTACTGCCGCTCGGAGTACTAGCCATTTCGCTATTCGTACCAAATAAAATGAGTAAAGAAATGTTAATGAAAGAATTAGAAGTTACGGAAACGAAAGGGAAAACATTATTTAATATTTGGTTCTTCTTGCTTCGTTATGTTATTCCAGTAACGGTAATTATTGTATTTTTAAATGCGATAGGCGTATTTAAAATGTTTGCATAATAAAAAGACGGAGATTTCTCCGTCTTTTTATTATGTTGTAGGTGTATTCAATAAACGATTATACGCTTTATAGGCTGTGACGACTGCAATGAATGAGCCGATTAAAAATAATGCTGAGCCGCCAAATGTAAATAACCGGCCAATGTAAGTTTCTCTAGCTTCTTCTATTTTCTGTTGTAATTGTGTATTCATATGATTCACCTCGTAAAATATGGGCATTTAGTTGTAGTCTATGTGGAATGCCTATAGTGTGTGAAGTGGAAATAAAAAAACTCGGTATGAACCGAGTTTTTTTTATAATCCGATATAAGGAGATGGATCCACTGCGTTTGTCTTACCGACATTCCATTCTCCAAGGTGAAGTTCGAAGTGTAAATGCTGCCCGTATGATTGGCCAGTATTTCCCATGAATCCAAGTTGAGTGCCTTGTTTTACAGTTTGTCCATTTGATACAGAACGGCTACTCATATGAGCATATACTGTCGTATATGTTTTTCCGTTTATACGGTGAGATAAGTACACAACGTTTCCGTAACTAGATGATAATTCTGAGCGAATAACAACACCATCAGCAGCGGCAATAATTGGAACGGTTCCTGAGGCTGCGATATCGATTCCTTTATGGTTATCTATAGAGCGCACGCCAAACCCAGAAGTTTTTGATCCAGCTGCTGGCTTAATAAACCCGCCAATATTTGTATCGTGTGGTGTTGGAGCTGCTTGAGCTGTTTGAGCAGATGTAGTGGCTTGTTTACGAGCTTCTTCTGCCTTGCGAGCTTCTTCAGCTTTACGAGCCTCTTCGGCACGTTTTTCTTCTTCAATTGCTTTTTGAA
The DNA here is from genome assembly GCF_009760835.1 of Bacillus sp. EE-W1. Taxonomy (NCBI): domain Bacteria; kingdom Bacillati; phylum Bacillota; class Bacilli; order Caryophanales; family Bacillaceae; genus Bacillus; species Bacillus sp. EE-W1. The sequence continues at coordinate 23,889 of NZ_WIPE01000054.1, forward strand.
CAGCTTGACGCTGATTTTCTAAAATGCCTTTAGATTCTTCTAATCCTTCAATCTCTGAATCTACTTTTGCTACTTTCGTATGTAGATCGCTAATAAAGGTTTGCTGCTGTTGTTGGTTATTTTGTAATTCTTGCTGTTTTTGTTCTAATTTTTGCTCGGATTCTTTCAGTTGTTGCTCTTTTTTCTCAACAGCCTCTTTTTCTTTCGTCACAGCATTTTGGTCAGTTGTTTGCTTTTTAACAATATCTGTATCATTGTTTAAAATTAAACTTACAGAGTACATATTATCAACAAGATCAGCAATGTTTGTAGAATTTGTTAATACCTCTGTGATGATGTTTGTACGAGGTTTTTCTTGCATAGATTGTAAACGTTGTTTAATAACTTCCTGACGCGTATCTATGTTTGTTTGTAATTGCTCTATATGTTTCTTTTTTTCAGTAATTATTTGTTGTGTTTTACTAATTTCTTTTTTTGTATCGTTTAATTCAGCTTCGTTTTTATTAATAGAAGTAGTTAAATCGTCGATTTTCTTTTGTAATTCTTGAATTTCTTTTTCTATTTGTTCTTTCTCAACTGATTTATTTTGTAAGTCATTTTGTTTTCCTTCTAATTCAGATTGAATATTAGATAATTTATCTTGATTCGTTTCAGCGTATACGGGTGAAAGTAACGGAGAAACAAAAAGTGTTCCTGCTGCTAAAACACTAAACGCTGCAAATTTCTTTTTCATGGTTGTCTGGCTCCTTTCCCTATGAATGTTATATATCATAAGAAGAAGAGTGTCTATCGTTGTAACCATAATGTAAAGAAAATTTTATAAAGTTGCTAAGTTTTGTCGGAATTTATCATTTTTCAACAGTATTTGTAATGGTGATTTTACTTTTTTAGTTTGTGCAACAAAGGTGTATTCTAGATTTTATCTGTAAAATAAAGGGAAAAAATCATGATTTTATATAGTGAAATTCAAGTTGAAAACCCACTAAAATACTAGTGAGGAATCGTTCTCATGTTAGGTTTTCTGACATGGGTTTTATTTTTGTCAAGAAAATTATTTGTGTTCAGGAAAAGTTATTTTGTTGTCAGATTTAATTTTTTGATTTATGATTTTTAACAGGGACAAAATGTAGTGAATTGTCGAATAATATGTAATACTCTTAATTTCAAGTTTTATAGATATAGAATGAGAGGTAGAGTGACACATCGAAGAGGGGGTTACAACAAATATGAAAAGAATAGGACTTGCATGGCAAATTTTAATTGGACTTGCCCTAGGTATCGCGGTGGGGGCAATTTTTTATGGCGATAGCACAGTTGTAGGGTACCTAAAACCAATTGGTGATATTTTTATCCGATTAATTAAAATGATCGTTGTGCCGATTGTTGTAGCAAGTATTGTTGTTGGAGTTGCTGGTGTTGGCGATGTTAAAAAACTAGGCCGATTAGGCGGGAAAACAATTCTTTATTTTGAAATTATTACAACAATTGCAATTGTTGTTGGTCTACTGGTAGCGAATATTTTCCAACCAGGAAAAGGCGTGAATATGGATCAATTAACAAAGACTGATATTTCTAAATATGCAGAAACAACAGCTCAAGTACAAAGTCATTCGTTTGCAGATACATTTGTGAATATCGTTCCAACGAATATTATGAAATCATTGGTTGAGGGCGATATGCTTGCGATTATCTTCTTCTCTGTACTATTTGGTTTAGGAGTTGCGGCGATTGGTGAAAGAGGAAGACCGGTTCTTCAATTTTTCCAAGGTGTAGCAGATGCGATGTTTTACGTGACTAACCAAGTTATGAAATTTGCACCGTTTGGTGTATTCGCATTAATTGGTGTAACAGTTTCGACGTTTGGTTTATCTTCATTAATTCCATTAGGGAAATTAGTCATAGTTGTATATGGTGCGATGATTTTCTTCGTTGTAGTCATACTAGGACTTACAGCGAAACTATTTGGAATTAACATTTTCCAATTCTTTAAGATTTTAAAAGACGAGCTGATCTTAGCATATTCTACAGCAAGTTCAGAAACAGTTTTACCAAAAATCATGGAGAAAATGGAGAAATTCGGTTGTCCGAAAGCAATTACATCTTTCGTTATTCCGACAGGTTATTCATTTAACTTAGATGGATCAACTTTATATCAAGCAATTGCAGCAATTTTCTTAGCGCAAATGTACGGTATTGAATTATCCATTACACAACAAATTACATTATTACTTGTATTAATGGTTACATCAAAAGGTATTGCGGGTGTACCGGGCGTATCATTCGTTGTATTATTAGCAACACTTGGTACAGTAGGTATTCCAGCTGAAGGTTTAGCCTTTATCGCTGGTATTGACCGTATTTTAGATATGGCTCGTACAGCAGTTAACGTTGTAGGAAACTCTTTAGCAGCTGTAGTTATGTCTAAGTGGGAAGGTCAATATGACGCTGAAAAAGGACAAGCTTATTTGAAAGAGATTTCTGAAAAAGGTCAAGCAGCTTAATTATAATTTGAACAAGCTCTCACATAATATGTGGGGGCTTTTCTATATAGAAGGGGAGCGGACGTAATGAAACGTAAATATGGTGACGGTTCTTCGTGGAAGCGACTAATAGAGAAGGATTATACGGTTAAGCAAGTGGAAGAAGGAATGCTAGGAATATTAGAAATAAAAAAGGTAAGAGAACCTAGTTGTAAAGAATATGATAGTAAAGAACTTTGTATCGCAGGGAATCAATATACGTGGATTCAATATTTCATAGACGGGAAAAACTTTGCGATTACAGCTATGTTAGATGATCAGAAAAAATTAGTGCAATATTATATCGATGTGGCGAAAGAATATAAAATTGACGACCGTGGTTTACCGTATTTTGATGATTTATATTTAGATGTAGTGTTATTACCGAACGGTAAAATGTATATATTGGATGAAGATGAGCTAGAGGATGCTTATAAAAGTGACGATGTTACAAAAGAAGAGTATGAGTTAGCTTGGTACACTACGAAATGGATAATAGATGCAATAAAAAATAGTGAATTTTATTGGATTTCAATATTGGAAGAAGAAATCAAAAAGTTAAAATGATTGTTGTATTCAAATTTTTGTATAATTACCAAAAAAATCTATACAAAAAATAATTGACTTTTGTTTTGTAAGCGAGTAAAGTTAGGGAAGAAATTATTATTAAAAAATAAATATGAAACCTTCTTATAAAGAGAGGCGGAGGGACTGGCCCTACGATGCCTCGGCAGCGGACTCGATTTCAGAGTGCTGTGCCAAATCCAGCAAGCATGTGCTTGAAAGATGAGAAGAGCGTTCCTTATAGATGTATAAGACCTCTTCTCATTGGAAGAGGTCTTTTGTTATTCATTAGAAAAAGGTTGAAACTAGGGAGAGATGGTACTTTGAAAGAAACGAGAGGAAATGGTTTGGCTTTATTACCACTTGGGATATTTTTGGCGCTATTTATTGGTTCTGGAATTATTACAGGTGATTTCTATAAATTGCCGATACTTGTAGCAATTTCAATTGCTGTAGGAGTCGCTTTAGCAATGAATCGTAAAGAAAGTTTTAATGTAAAAGTAGAACGATTTGCTAAAGGTGCAGGGAACCCGGATATTATGATTATGGTTCTGATTTTTGTACTTGCAGGAGCATTTTCTGAAACAGCAAAAGGGATGGGCGGCGTTGATTCTACAGTTAATTTAGCGTTATCCATTTTACCGCAAGGATTTATCGTAGCTGGAATTTTTGTTATAGGGGCATTTATTTCATTAGCGATGGGAACTTCAATGGGAACAATTGCTGCATTAGCACCAATTGCTGTAGGTATTAGTGGGCAAACTGATATCTCTATTGCACTTACGATGGCTACTGTTGTTGGTGGGGCGATGTTTGGGGATAATTTATCATTTATTTCAGATACAACAATCGCAGCTGTACGTTCACAAGGAACAGAAATGAAAGATAAGTTTAAAACGAACTTTTTAATTGTATTACCAGCAGCTATTATTACAGTTGTACTATTAGTAATCGTTACTTTAGGAAGTGACACGCAGATTAAAGCGCATAGCTTTGACTGGATAAAGATTTTACCGTATGCAGGAGTACTTATTACAGCATTGCTTGGTTGGAATGTACTTATTGTGTTAACTGGTGGAACTGTACTATCCGGCGTTATAGGTCTTTTAGATGGGAGTTACACGTTAGAGAGTTTCTTTAAAAGTGTAACGACTGGAATGGGCGGTATGATGGAGTTAGTATTACTTGCTATTTTAATTGGTGGTATGGTCGAACTGATTCAATATAATGGTGGTATTCAATATTTAATGAATATTTTAACTCGTAACATTCGTTCGAAAAAAGGAGCAGAGTTCGGTATCGCTGGCTTAGTGAGTATGACGAATATGTGTACAGCGAATAATACGATTTCTATTATTTTTACAGGTCCACTTGCGAAAAACATTGCAGATCAATATGAAATTGATCCTCGTAAATCAGCGAGTGTATTAGATCTTTTCTCATGTTGTGTGCAAGGGTTAATTCCGTATGGTGCGCAAATGTTAACGGCAGCAGGATTTGCGGCGTTATCTCCGATTGAATTGTTACCATATGCGTTTTATCCTATCTTAGTTGGAGTATGTGGAATTATTTCTATATTAATTGGTTTCCCGAGGTTTTCTAAAGTAGCGGGAAAGAAAGAGTATCACAAAACAGCATAATTTAAAATGAAGTTTATGAATAGTAATGAAAGCCGTACAGAGAATGTTCTCTGTACGGCTTTTTATGTGCGATAAAAGAGTGAATCATCCTATCCTACCGCATATTTTTACAAAAGGCTGAATGCAACTCAGTCTTAAGTCTGAGTCGAAAACGGTTCTTAAGCTCGTTATGGAAAAGTGAAAAAATAGTTAAGATAAGAGTATCAAATCGAAGGGAGGCAAGCACAAGATGAAACAATTTCTAGCGTTTATCGCGGCTGGTATTTTAGCTTTAATTGCTCTTGGCAGTCTTGCTGGTATTATAGGATTCGCAATTGGAGCAGGAGTTGTGTACTGGAGCTATAAATCATTTGTGCGAGCACAATCATTTTTTGGAAAGTTAGCTTGGGGTATTGTTGGTTTGATCGGCTTGTCCATCGCCCTTTCTCATTCCCCAGCATTAATCGGTATCGCAGCATTAGTAGTTTTATACTACGGATACCGTGAGTGGAAAAAAGAAAAAAATGTAGTTGTTGATTCTGCACCAGAAAGTTCTAAACCATATAGCAACTTTGAAGATGAGTGGAACAAGTTAATGAAAAACTAATAAAAAATTAATAAAAACCAAATCAAATTGATAAAGTAGAAGAGAGGAAGATTATAATGAAACAATCTTTATTCGGACGTGTACGCGATGCAATTTTAGCAGATTTTCATAATGTGTTAGATGAGAAAGAAAGAAAAAATCCAATCGCGATGTTAAACCAATATTTACGCGATAGTGAGCGTGAAATAACAAAAATTGAGAAGTTAATTGAGCGCCACAAAACATTAAAATCTAATTTCGCTCGTGAGCTTGAGCAAGCACGTTATTTCGTTAATAAAAGATCAAAGCAAGCGATCGTCGCTCAAGAAGCAGGCGAATTACAGCTACATGAGCGTGCGCTAGAAGAAGTAGCGTATTATGAAGGGCAAGTAACTCGATTAGAAGAAATGTATGCAGGTGTTGTAGATCAAATTGATGAGTTAGAGCGTCGTCTTGCTGAGATGAAAAATAAATTAAAAGAAATGCACGCAAAACGTATGGAATTAATGGCACGTGAAAATATGGCACATGCAAATCGTCGTATGAATACAGCGATGCATAAAATGGATGAAAATAATCCGTTCTTACGCTTTGAGGAAATTGAAGATCATATTCGCGACTTAGAATCTCGTATAAATGAGGAGCATGAACGTGACACATTTGATATGAAGATTGCAAAGCTTGAGCGTGAAATGAAAGAGAAGAATGATGTATCGTTAACGAAAGAGTTAACAAAATAATAGTAGTATATTATAAAACAGGCTTATGATATAGTGATAGGAGAAAAGGTGTTGGAAAGCAATGCCTTTTCTTCTATGTATATGTAACAAGAAGGGGGGAGCTGAAATGAAGAAACAATTTTCAAAAACACAATTAATGGGGATGCTCCTCATCATATTTGGATTCGGTCTTTTTCTTGATATGATACTTGGACATTTTGAACCAGGTGGTCTCATTTTTGCATTTATTATGCTTATGTTTGGAAGGCATTATCGTAAGAAGAATCGTTATGTAAGGGGAAATGTCTTTTTATTTGTTGGTGGTATCGTATTTTTATTCTTCTTATTTTCATCAGCAGCATTTGTTCTTGTCGTATTTGCTTGTTTAGCTTTAATTGGTTATCAACTGATTCAACAAGGACATCAGCAAAAAGCAATGAAGGTTGAAATTAAAGAAAAAGGGATTATAGACGAAGAGAAGCAAATATATCGTACAGAACCATATTTAAAAAATATGTTTGTAGGGAATATACGAATGATGGATCATATTTATGAACTTGAGGATATTAATGTTCAATATGGTGCTTGTGATGTGGAAATAGATTTAACAACTGCTATGATTCCAGAAGGAGAAACGGTAATTGTTATCCGAGGTGTCGTTGGTAATATTCGTTTATATGTGCCATATGATATTGAATTGTCTTTAAATCATTCTGTTATTGTCGGACGTGTACTCCTGCCAGGACATGAAGAGACAGGATTTAATCGCAATGTTACATTTAGAACAGAGCAGTATAAAGAAGCGCCTCGTCGTATTAAAATTATTTCTTCGCTTGTCGTAGGCGATACGGAAGTGAGGAAAGTATAATGAAGAAACAAAAAAATATTTCGTGGATGTATATTCGTTATTCTATGTTGTCTTCTGTTAGTATTGCACTCATTTGTACAATTGTATATGTATGGAAAAGCGAGCAACAAGTGTATGATTTATTATGGAAGGAATCCATCGCTTCTGTTCCAATTGGCTTGTTTATTATGACTACAAGTTTACTTATCGGGGGAATTGTAGGATATGCAATCGGTTACTATATAGAGCAGCGTATACAAGGATTAAATACTTTTCTATTTGAAGTGGAGCGAGGGAATTTTCCGAGTGATGTTTCGTTTACTGCAGATGATGAATTTCATGAAGTAGAACGAAAAGTAATCGGTCTTGCTCGTCGATTAGAGGAGCAAGCTGGACTCTTTCAAAAAGTAACGAATGAACGAGCTCATTGGAATGAAGAGATGAGACAAGAAGCGATATCTCAAGAAAGGCATCGATTGGCGAGGGAGCTGCATGATTCTGTAAGTCAGCAGCTTTTTGCAATGTCGATGATGATGTCGGCTATTAATGAACAAGTAGCTGAAATTCCAGAAACGACAAAAAAGCAGTTGCAGCTCGTTGAAAATATGGTTGTAAATGCACAATCAGAAATGAGAGCGTTGCTTCTTCATTTACGGCCTGTACAATTAGAAGGTAAGAAACTGACACAAGGTATAGAGGAATTATTGACGGAATTATCGCGAAAGCAACATATGAAAATTGAATGGCTAATCGAGCCAATAGAATTGAAAAAAGGTGTAGAAGATCATTTATTTCGTATTGTGCAAGAAGCTTTATCCAATACTTTACGACATGCGAAAGCGAAGAAAACGGAAGTACGTCTTCGGAAAATTGATCAATATGCAATTCTAAAAATTATTGATGATGGCGTTGGATTTGAAGTCGGAGTGAATAAGGCTGGTTCATATGGTTTAAGATCAATGCAAGAGCGTGTTCATGAAATTGGTGGGACATTAAAAGTACTTAGTTTCCCCGCTAAAGGGACACAAATAGAAGTAAAAGTACCGATTATGATTGAGAGAGGGGGAGAATCATGATAAAAGTGTTACTTGTCGATGATCATGAAATGGTTCGAATGGGTGTATCAGCATATTTATCAACGCAGCCAGATATCGAAGTAGTTGGAGAAGCTGAAAATGGAAGAAAAGGTTCAGAGTTAGCACTGCAATTAAGACCAGATATTATTTTGATGGACCTTGTCATGGACGAGATGGATGGGGTTGAAGCAACACGTGCTATTATTCAGGAATGGCCAGAAGCGAAAATTGTAGTTGTAACGAGCTTTTTAGATGATGAGAAATTGTACCCTGTTATTGAGGCGGGAGCGACAAGTTATTTATTAAAAACATCAAGAGCAAGTGATATAGCAGACGCTGTACGAGCTACTTATGATGGAGAAACTGTATTAGAGCCAAAAGTTACTGGTAAAATGATGTCTCGTATGCGTCAGAAGAAAGAACAACCTTTGCATGAGGAGTTAACAGAAAGAGAGTCTGAAATTTTGTTATTAATTGCAGAGGGGAAAAGTAATCAAGAGATTGCAGATGAATTGTTTATTGCTCTCAAAACAGTAAAGACACATGTGAGTAATATTTTAAATAAGCTAAATGTAAGTGACCGGACACAGGCAGTTATTTATGCGTTTAGACATCAATTGACGAAATGATAAAGTGAAACTTTAATCAGTGGGGGGTATCTCCGCTGATTATTAGTTTACGCCAAATCTTTTTATTGACGTTAACGAATGTAAGCGTTATCATTAAGTTGTTAACAGTACATACAAAGGGGAGAGAGTGTATGTTAGTTCAAACGATATTTGGCATGGATAAGTCTAAAAAATTAGGGGATTATGTGAACGCATTACAAGCGCTTTGTGAACAATATAATGTTGAAACAGATAAAATTGCAATTGTTGAGGCGACAGAAGAGTACTATTTATTTTTAGTAAAGCAAGAAGATTGCTACGATGTTATCAAAGTAGAAACAGTGGATACAAATATCGAATATTATACGAAAGCGTATAAAATAAGCAGTTTTAATCATACTGCTTATCAAAAGTAAAAAAACTCCCTTTCGGGAGTTTTTTAGGATGCTTTTACTTCGCGGGAATCGGTTATTAAGGGAACTTTTTTCGCACCGCTTAACTTAGCGATTGTAAGGCCGATAATAGCCCCGGCTAATGCTGGTATTAGCCAGCCAATTCCTTCATTATATAAAGGGATAAATTCAAAATATGGTGTGATAAATGAAACTGAAATGCCACCTTGTTTTAATCCGTCAAATACGCTTACGATTGCTGCTCCAATTAAAGCACCTACATAAACAGAGCGATATCCACCGAAATATTTATGAAGTAACGATAGTAGAACGAGTACAATTGCAACTGGATATACAACAAGTAGAATTGGAACAGAGATGGAAATAATTTTCGTTAAACCTAAGTTGGCAACTAATAATCCTAATGCACAAATGATACTCGCGAACATTTTGTATGAAAATTTAGTCAATAATGTTGAGAAATATTGACTACACGCAGATACAAGTCCAACACAAGTTGTTAGACAAGCGAGTGTAACGATTAGAGATAATAGAAGTAAACCGTATGGACCGAATAATTGCTGTACGATAACAGTAAGTAATTTTCCGCCATTTTGTGCATATCCGAGCGAGACGCTAGTTGCACCGAGCCAGCCAAGTGCACCATATACAAGTACGAGACCAGTAGCGGCAATAAGTCCTGCTTTCGCTGTTGCGATGGCAATGGATTTACGATCCTTCACACCTTTAGAGCGAATGGCATTTACAACGATAATTCCAAATGCAAGCGCAGAAATGGTATCCATCGTTAAGTATCCTTCCATAAAACCTTTGAAGATTGGAGAAGTTTGATACTCTTGCATTGCTGGTCCTGATTGCCCGAGTGGTGTAAATACACTTTTAACAAATAGTAAGAAAATAGAGAGTAATAAAATAGGTGTTAAAATATTTCCGATGCGATCGACAAGTTTAGATGGATTTAAACTAAGCCAAAATACGATAGCGAAGAAGACGACTGTGTATAAAAATAGTGCTAGGTTACTAGAACGAATTGTTTCTGGTAAGAAAGAACTAACACCCATTTCATAAGCGACATTTGCAACGCGTGGAATTCCCATAGAAGGACCGATTGCGATATATACAACTACAGTAAAGAAAATTCCGAATAATGGGTGAACATGACTTGCGAGTTGTTGCATGCCGTTTCCTGATAAAGAAATTGCAATAACAGTTAATAATGGTAAACCGACTCCTGTTAGTAAAAATCCAATCATTGCCGGCCAAAAGTTTTCACCTGCATTTTGTCCAAGCATGGGAGGGAAAATTAAATTACCTGCCCCAAAAAATAAAGAAAATAGCATAAGACCCGTGAAAAAAATATGTTTTTTTGATACAGTGTTCATTGTTTTTCCTCCTTTTTTAAATTCATTTGTAAGAACACAAAAAACTCGTCCCTAAAGAAAGGGACGAGTTATATTTACCCGCGATACCACCCTAATTTATACATGTAGAAATGAGTCTATATGTATACGGCTTTACAACGTACAACATGATACGTGTTCCTTGTAACGGGGGACAGCCGGTAAGAACTTACTGTAACATTCGGTTCTACTTCTCGGAGATGATTTTCGGTTACGCACTGAACGTTGGCTTTCAGCAAATCGCCAACTCTCTGGGGGACAGTCCTATAACGTACTCGTTCTCGTCAATGAATTTTTATTCAAGTATTCTGACAGTATTGTCACATGTTTTTTTTTGAAAGTCAACATTTTTTTGAAAGATATATTTATATATGGAAATATTGAATGTGATATTCGTTGTTGTAAAGGGAATGGTGAATTGTAAAATGGGAGTAAAAATTTGTAGAGAATTGTAAAACTTATAGAGAAAGTTGATATTTATAGCAGTAAAGAAGGTATTGTTTGAATTTACAGAGAATAATACAACAATCCACTTGCTGGAAAGAACAAACCAAAAGAGGTGACTGGAATGCTTGCGATGGGAGTATTATTTGGCATTATTGCTATAATTGGTTTTATGTGGTTATATTATTCGCGTTCGTTTAAACAAGCAGAAGTTTTACTCTTTCAAAAAGGTAGTTTGTTGACAAATCAGTCTAGATATTTAGTATGTCCGAAGTGTGGAAGTGCACAGGCCAGAAGTGGAGGATATCAAGAGTGTTGCAAAATTAGATTATGAAAGAAGGAAGCCTCACATTATGTTGTGAGGCTTCCTTCCTTACAATTTCATGGCGCTCCAAATTGTCCACCGATCTCTTTCGATAATAGGAGAGATGCTTTGTAATGCGGTCTGGACCTGTTGTAGAAGTTGAGAAAGTTCATGATCTGTTAATTCATATAGAATGGATCGACCTGTTCGAGGTGATAAATCTTGTAGCAATGCTTCTACAGAATCATGTATTTTTCGTACTTCCCATTGTGTTTGAGAGGGGAATACGTGAAGAAAATATTTTTGTAATTCTTGCTGTATCGTGGTGGTTTTTGGCCGCCTTTTTGATTCTATTTCAATGAGTTTTGGAAAGGTAGAGAAAAAATATCCACGAATGTGTTCGGGGCTTCCAGGAATTGTACAATCTTCAATAGTTCGGTCTTGTACAATAAGTACAACGTTTTTCTTTAATATACGAGAAGCTTCACGTAAAAATGTAGGAATGTCTTGTAAATGATGAATCACTGCGCGCGAAATAACAATGTCGAATGTATCATTAGGATATGGGACGTTATGTGCATCACCGTGAATGAATGAAATATTTGGAAAGCCGCTACAATTTTCTTTTGCAGCTTGTAATATTTCTTTTGAAAAATCAAGTCCAATGACATTTTTGGCCCCCATAAGAGCAAGTTCTTTCGTATAAATCCCGCCACCACAGCCGATATCAATTATTTGCTTGTTTTGTATATTTGTAATACTTTTTATCATTTCTCCCCAAGAAATATGGGCGTTTCGCTGTGCGTATGTGTATTTATTATTTGCATCGTGAAAATTAATGGACATGAAAAAGACCTCCTTTCAATACTTAGTATAGCGTATTTTATAGTGTTTCACGTTTTTGTTTTTTATATGAAGAGTATAAGAATTTCTTATTGTAAAAGGAGGATTAAGTTGAAAAGGAAATATGTATTGTTGTTATTTGCTACGTTACTAGCATCTTGTGGTCAAGTAGAGCAAAAAAAAGAAACAAAAAAAGTGGAAGAGACGGTGAATGAAGTGAAAGAAACGATAGGGGTAACCGTTATACAAAAAAAACATAAAGAGAAAAAGTTACAGGAATCAGAAGCTAAGTTAGTAATAGACATTATAGATAAAGCGGAAAAACAAGAAGTAACAGGTAGTTTTGGTGAACCGGAATATGAAATACAAATTAATAGGGATGGAAAAAAAGAAACATATTATGCGTGGCTAAGAGGAGAAGACAGACGAGGATGGGTACAATATAAGAAAGCTATGTATATGCTGAATAAAAAAGATACGGAAAAGCTTTTGGCTATATTTCCAAATGTTTCAGAACAAAAAGAAGACGAGATGCAGGTAGGTCCTTTAACGGATGTAACAAAAAAAGATTTGCAGATTACTGCGTTTCATATTAAAGCAGGCGATCAAAAAGTGAATTATACGGTGCGGTATACGATTTCACAATCACTATACAACAAGTTAGAGAAGGAACAAGAGTATTATTTACAAGTCGTTTTCCCAGAAAAAGTTCAAAAATTAATTGGAGCAAAAGAGAGTGAAAAAATTTCAGGTGAAAATGTAAAGGAAGGGTATAAACAATATGAATTGCATGCTACTGTTCCGGTAAAAGATGCTTCAGAATCACAATTAAAGTCATTAGAAACATATTATGAAAATTATGATTTGAAAATATTAAATAGCAAAAAAGAAAAAATAGGTGTTTTTCAAAATATCATTCAAATTGTTAAAGAGTATGGTGAAAAAATGGATTTACAAAGATAAAATGAAACTTTAATTAGCCCTGACAGATCGGGATGAAGGTAATTAGTAAAGTTTATATGCCCTTTCCTAGGAAATGATAATAGAGAGGGGAAAACACCCCCTCTCTATTATTTTGCTTTTGCAGATGGCTCATTCATTGATTTTCGTGTAATAAGAAAAGAAATCATAAGAGCGGAAAGGATGACAAGGGCAATAAATACGTGATTGGGCAACAAATCTAATAATAATACGTAACTAACGGTATAAAAAATAAGAGTTGAAGCTAAAAACGATAGAGCGCCTATTATGAGAGATTGTAAATTCATTTGCAAACACCTCCTTATATTTATACTTATATTTTTGGCTAAAAATGGATTAAATAAACATTATTTCTAACGATAGAAAAAAATATGTCATAATAGAGAAAAGAATAGTTTTGATGAATAAATATGATTCATTAATGAGAGATAAAGGAGAGGAATATGAAAAATAATAAAAAAGGATTATGGGGAATTATTGTTGCAATAGGGCTATTTTTACTTTCTAAGTTAAAGTGGGTATTTGCAATTTTTAAACTAGCAAAGTTTTCAACGGTATTTAGTATGTTTCTATCACTTGGTGCATACGCGGTTATATATGGTTGGAAATTTGGGGTAGCGCTCATTTATTTGTTGTTTATTCATGAAATGGGCCATTTATGGGCTGCGAAAAGAAAAGGTATACCAACATCGCCAGCAATATTTATTCCATTTATGGGCGCTCTTATTGGGATGAAAGAGATGCCGAAAAATGCAAAAGATGAAGCTTACATCGCCTTCATGGGACCTCTTTTCGGATTGTTGTCATTTTTACCTGCGATTCCACTTTATATAATAACGAAAGAGCCATTTTGGGCATTAATTATTTTACTTGGAAGTATGATTAACTTCTTTAACTTGATTCCGGTTTCTCCATTAGATGGTGGACGAATTATCTCAGTTGTAAGTACAAAGATTTGGGGAGCGGGTCTTATTGTATTGCTCGGTTATGCCATTTACTTTAAAAGTATTTTGGGAGGATTTATTTTTATTATCGGCTGTATGGAATTATATAGAGTAATAAAGAGAGATGAGCCAATTAAGGAATTAGGATATAGAATTGATGGAATGAAAGAATATGTTGCAAGACTTGAAGAGGAGTTAAAAGAAACAGGTGCGGTGCATCGAAATATATATATGATGCAACATGAAATAAATATATTAAGGCAAAAAGAAAGAGAGAAAGAATTAAAAGTAGGAGAACTTCAAAAGATTGAAGTGTTAGAGCATCTTTTACCAAAGTTTGAGCCGCTTGATTACGTTCCATATGAAGATGAAAAAGAAACGCATACAATTCATATAAGAGAAGCATTTGAAATGTCAGAAAGAAAATTACAGGAATGGGAGACGGAAAAGAGACAACAGGAAAACTATTATAAAGTTGATATGAAAACAAAATGGACAGTCTTTGCTTGTTATATCGGATTAATGGCTATACTCGGTTACACAGCTTATGAAGGGTACATTGTTTTACAAGAACATTTACCAACGAGAAATGTATAGAAAAATATTGTCGAAATGATAGGAAGAATTTATACAGGAATTATATTTCTACGAGAGAATGTTACAAGTATAGTCATACTTTGTAATATCTTTAGTAGAGAAGGAGTTCTGTATATGAAGAAATTGTTAATTGTATTCGGGATTATTATCGTAATGATCATTGCGAGCTATAGTCTTATGAAATTGCTATTACATTATGCGAATAAGCCTGCTGAGGTAAGTACAATAGCTCAAATAGAAGATGTGCAAGAGGAGACAAAAGTGCTAGATTTTATTCGTATGACGCATGAAAGTTATAATAATTTCTTAAATTACGGTAAAGCAGAGAATTATACAGAAGGGGACTGGAACCAATTTAAACAATGGTTTCAACAACAAGAATCGTCTTTAAAAAATATACATACAGAAATAAAGAATGAAAAAATAAAACGTGATGTAAATAGAAGCTATGAAATTGTAAAAAAAGGTGTGGAACTTCAAAATATTGAGTATGTAGTTTATGCACATCGTGTATACCATGACTTAGATATTATTGTAAATAATTATAGAGGTGAAACGAACATCTGGGGGTATACAGAGTTTGGAGATGGAAAAGATATAAGGGTAATTCAACAAGCTATACAGTCCAAATAATAAGCTAGCTAGAATTCTAGTTGGCTTATTTTCTTTTGTAAGTGCAATGTTCATATATTATTCACAAAAACACCGTGTTAATAGTGATTAAAATCACAATATGTACTATACAATTCAGTTAAACTAAAAACAGTTAAGGAAATAGAGGAGTGGGATACAATGTTAAGTGCAAAAACAATTGAAATCGTAAAGTCAACAGTACCATTATTACAAGAAAAAGGCGTTGAAATTACAACGAGATTTTATCAAATTTTATTTTCGGAACATCCGGAGTTATTGAATATTTTCAACCATACAAATCAGAAAAAGGGAAGACAACAACAAGCGCTAGCGAATGCTGTTTATGCAGCTGCAACGTATATTGATAATTTAGAAGCTATTATTCCAGTTGTAAAACAAATTGGTCATAAGCATAGAAGTTTAGGTATTAAAGCAGAGCATTACCCGATTGTAGGTACATGTTTACTACGTGCAATTAAAGAGGTCGCAGGTGCACCTGATGAAGTTTTAAATGCATGGGGAGAAGCTTATGGTGTCATTGCTGATGCATTCATTAGCATTGAAGCAGAGATGTATGAAGAAACGGCACATAAAGAAGGTGGATGGAAAGATTTCCGTAACTTTGTGGTTGTTAAAAAAGTGAAGGAAAGCGACGTTATTACATCATTTTATTTAAAACCTGAAGATGGTGGGCAAGTTTCTTCATTCATCCCAGGACAATATGTAACGATTCAAATAAATATAGAAGGTGAAACGTATACACATAATCGTCAATATAGTTTATCAGATGCTCCTGGAAAAGAATATTATCGTATTAGTGTAAAGAAAGAAAAAGGTGTAGATACACCGGACGGTAAAGTATCTAACTACTTACACGATCATGTAGAAGAAGGGGATATGTTACCAGTAAGTGCACCAGCAGGAGATTTCGTATTAAATATGGATTCAACATTACCAGTTGTGCTAATTAGTGGTGGAGTAGGTATTACACCAATGATGAGTATGCTAAATACGTTAATTGAACAAAACTCAAAACGTAATGTATGTTTTGTTCATGCAGCGATAAATAGTAATACACATGCAATGAAAGAACACGTTGAGACAGTAGATAATGAATACGAACAAGTTAAAGCATACACTTGCTATTCTGCACCAACTGAAAAAGATATGGAAATGAAGAACTTTGATAAAGAAGGTTTCATTGAAGCTGAATGGTTACAAACTATTATTCCGACAACTGAAGCAGAATTTTATTTCTGTGGTCCCGTACCATTTATGAAGCATATAAATGCTGCACTAACTAATTTAGGTGTGGAACAAGAGCATATTCATTATGAATTTTTCGGTCCAGCAGCAAGCTTACAATAGATGAAGTTTGAAATAAGTAAAAAACGAGGTATTATTTTACCTCGTTTTTTATTTGTTCTCGTAACAGCCGATTTACCGTTTCACGGCGTATACCTATGAGTTGACCGATTTCAGTTTGTGTTAATATTTCATATATAGGAATGTCACCTAAATATAGTGTGAACCATTCTTGTAAACGATGTAGACGTTCTTTCGGAGAGACGGTTGTCAATTGATCGATACGCTGTTGCATCATTCTTAATTTTGATTGTAGTTGCATAGCAATATTTGCATATGATGCAGGATTTGCCTGAAGTTGATCGTACCATTCATTACTAATTATAGGTTCAACTTCTGTTTTCATTAAAGCGATTGCTGTACCGTGATATTCCTTCGGTGAAATTAAAGAATGGTGAGGTATCGTTTCACCTGGAACGATAATGTTGAATAGAAATGGTGTTCCATCTTCTTCTATCCGTACTACTTTTAATAAACCTGTTTTTATAAAATATAAAGGACCGTCCTCGCCTTGACGGAATAGTACATCTCCTTTGTGTAGAATCAATGTTAGCCCCCCATTTAAACATTTCTATTTCTTCTATTTTAGCGTATATGTATAAAGACAATATGCTTTTAAATAGCAATTTCATTGACGAAATATATGCTATTACAGTAGTATACTATTTAGTGTGTAATAGTACTAGCAATGAATACGCTGTAGGGGGTTTAGTATATTGTTAGATGCGATAAAAATGACGGATATGAGAATTCCGGCGAATGCTATCATTCATGTAGAAGAGATGAAAGGTGGAGTCGTGTTATCCGTTGAAGTAGACGGCCAAATTATTTATACGATGGCTTATGATGAAGAAACAGATAGTTATGCTGAATTATATGATCGAAACGATAAGAGGGCGTGCCAAGTACATGAGGATTTTATGGGATGGTCACTTCTTCACTAAAAAAGATGTCAATATGACATCTTTTTTTATTAAAACGATAGAATATACAAAGAAATGAAATATAAGGATAAAATTTGTAATAAATGATTTTGCATTGTTAGCACTTTGTAACTGCAAGTGAATTATTTTTTCGCTATCATAAAGATAACAGTCGCAGTTATAGGAGTGGTCAACTTGAAGAAAGTACATATTTCCAATTATATGTTATTATGTGTTTGTTTAATTTTATTTGTTCTCTTAGGAGGATTTTTATATTCATGTGTATAAGAAAAACGCATTCTAAAAAGAACGCGTTATAAAAAAGAAGTAATGATTAATCTAGTTCCAAGAATGATTAATGTGATACGTAATAAATTAATTACGGCATTACCACTTAATTTTGTATTAATATAAGCCCCGATTTTCCCGCCAATCCATGCACCAGGAATAAGAATTAATGCGTAAACCCAGCTGACATTTCCAAGGGAGATGTGAGTTGCAGAACTTACAATTGCTGATAAAAAAACGATAAACATCGAAGTTGCTACAGCAATATGTGCTGGGAATGCAAAAAGTAGCATCATTGCTGGAACAAGTAAGGCACCGCCGCCAATTCCAAATAATCCAGATATAAAACCAACTATAAAGGCGATAAAGATAGCGAGAAGCGGTGGAAATTGATAGTGTACAGTGTTTCCTTCGTTATCTGTAAAAGAACGCTTAATTACCGTCATATTTGATAAAGAAAGGGGGTTTAATTTGTCTCGTAACATAAGAAGGATGGAGACAAAAATAAGGAAAATCCCAAAATATAAAGAAAATGTATCTTGGTTTAAAAATTTGTTTGCCCACGAGCCGATGATACCACCAGGGCCACTCCCGATAAATAAAATAAGTCCACTTTTGTAATCTACTCGTTTATGCTTCATATAAGTAAGGGTGGAAGATAGTCCTGTAAAAACGACTGTTACCATTGAAGTTCCTACTGCAAGTTGTGGTGATAGACTGTGTAATCCGATTAATAACGGAACAATAATAATTCCGCCACCAAGCCCGACTAGACTCCCGACTGTCCCGGCGATTAACCCGATGAAAAGTAACATGATGTATTCCAAAATTTCCAACTCCTCTATATAACTTATCCACCAATTATTATACACGCTTTTTAATAAGAAAAAGGTTTGTTCACAAAAAAGTCGTCTTCCTAGAAAAATAAGGAAGACGACTTTTAATTAAAAGATTAAGTGTAATAAAGCGTAAAATAATGCAGCTAACGAAGCTGAAATAGGAAGTGTAATAACCCATGTAATTAACATACGTTTTGCAGTTCCCCATTTTACACCTTTCACACGATGTGAAGCACCAACCCCTAAAATAGAAGAAGAGATAACGTGCGTTGTACTAACCGGTAAGTGAATGAATGTTGCGCCGAAAATAACAAGTGATGATGATAAATCAGCAGCTACACCATTTACAGGACGAATTTTCATAATTTGTCCACCGACAGTTTTAATAATTTTCCATCCGCCAACAGAAGTACCAAGACCCATTGCGATTGCACAACATAATTGTACCCAGAACGGGATGTCGTCAGAAGTATGATAGTTATTGGCCATAAGAGCCATCGTAATGATTCCCATTGCTTTTTGTGCATCATTCGTACCATGTGTATAAGCTTGTAATGCTGCAGTGAAAATCTGGAATAAACGGAAGTTTTTGTTCGTTTTCGTTAAATTAAAGTTTTTAAAGACCACTTTAAAAATACTGTATACGATATAACCAATAACAAAAGCGATAATCGGTGAAATGATTAAAGCTTCAAGAATTTTTATGAACCCTTTAAGATTTAATGAGCTAATACCGGCAGCAGCGATAGCTGCACCTGCGATTGAGCCGATAATTGCATGCGAAGAACTACTTGGAATACCGTAGTACCAAGTAATTAAATTCCAAGCTATTGCCGCAAGCAAAGCAGCTAAAATTACAAGAGAACCATTTTGCAAGGCAAATGGATCAACGATATCTTTTGTAATCGTTTTTGCTACACCTGTAAATGTCATCGCACCTAAAAAGTTCATAATAGCTGCCATAATAATTGCATGTCTAGGCTTTAGAGCTTTCGTTGAAACAGCCGTTGCAATAGCGTTTGCTGTATCGTGAAATCCATTGATAAAGTCAAAAGCTAAAGCGCAAATGACTACTAAA
Organism: Bacillus sp. EE-W1; assembly: GCF_009760835.1. Classification (NCBI taxonomy): domain Bacteria; kingdom Bacillati; phylum Bacillota; class Bacilli; order Caryophanales; family Bacillaceae; genus Bacillus; species Bacillus sp. EE-W1. The sequence continues at coordinate 43,479 of NZ_WIPE01000054.1, forward strand.
ACGGTCAGTATCAAGAGTGTATCCATGATCAAACTCCTTACGCGTTCTTCATAATAATTGTTTCTAATACGTTTGCAACGCTTTGGCAGCTATCCGCTACTTCTTCAAGCTCTTCGTAAATCTCTTTGTATTGAATAATCTTAATCGGATCTTTCTCACGAGAGAATAAGTGCTTAATTGCATGACGGCGAATATCATCACATTGTGATTCGTAATCCTTAATCTTAATCGCGTTCGTACGAATGTCGACTAACTTCTTTTTAGACAGTAGTTCAACAGAATTTGCAATCTCAATCGCACATTGATTAATTGCTTCAACGAATTTAATCATGTATTCATCAGCTTCTGTAATAGAATACATTTCGAATAGACCAGCACTATGATCTAATCCGTCTAATACATCATCCATACTCATTGCAAGTTGTAGGATGTCCTCACGTTCAATTGGAGTAATAAACGCTTTGTTTAGCTCCATAATGATTTCGTGAATAAATGAGTCACCTTTTGACTCATACTCTTTCATGCGCATAGAAAACTCTTTTAAATCGCTAGCATTTTTAATTTTATACTCCACGAAAAACTGCGCGCCTTCTTTTAAATTTTCTGAAACATTCATTAACATTTCAGAAAATTTATCTTTTTTTGATTTAAATACCATTATTAGTTACCCCCACAAAAGTAATATATGTAAAATATATTGGCTAATCAATTCTAACAAAAAACTGTCGTTTTTTAAAACATTTTATCGAAAAGTTTACAAAAACTTAACATAACTCTCATTGTTGTATTAATAATATTAATAATCAATAGTGAATATCTTACTTGTAGAATGTCCTTTTCTTGCAAAAAGTATGAATGTGAAAGAAAAGCTTTACACTATAGGAACGACTACGTTATTATAATAAATTTAAAAGGAGGTATATTCTTCCTTTTGAAAAGAAGAGTGTAAACAAACGAAGGAAGTGAACGAATGAAATTGAAGAACACTCACTTAAAAAAAATGCAGGAGTGGTTCAACAAGAGGAAGAAACTTCGTAATTCATTAATTGTATTAGGGAGTTTACTCGCTACTCTATTTGTTGCTATAAATATAATAATTTCCATTCAAGACATATCTGAATTAAAACAAGCTGTTCCGCAACCGACCTTAATTTATGATGCAAATAATGAAGTTGCGACTAAATTAGCTTCTTCTAAAACAGAAGGTGTTAAAAGGAAAGATATTCCTGACATTATGGTTCAGGCAATTGTTGCAGTAGAAGATAAGGAGTTTTTTAACCATCACGGTATTTACTATAGTGGAATTATAAGTGCAGTTTTTAAAAATATTACAGCAGGAGAAGTTGTAGCAGGGGGAAGTACAATTACACAACAACTTGCGAAAAATGTATTTCTGACACAAGACCGCACATACTCTCGAAAAATAAAGGAATATTTTTTAACAAAAAAAATAGAGCGTACGTATACGAAAGATGAAATTATTGAAATGTATATGAACCAAATTTATTTTGGCGAAGGTGCTTGGGGTATAAAAAGGGCAGCTAAATCTTATTTTGATAAAGATGTAAAAGATTTAACGGTTTCAGAGGCTGCAACGATTGCTGGCTTGATTAAAGCACCGTCTGCATATTCACCATATAAAAACTTTAATAAGTCAATCGAACGACGTAATGTTGTATTAAGTTTAATGAAAGAGCAAGGATATATTTCTGACGAACAGTATAATAAAGAAAAAGAGAGCGGTCTTGTGTTAAAACGTGGTGTGGATGATAAATACAAAGGGAAATACTCTCAATATGTAGATTATATTGTTAGGGAAGCTATGGACAAGTACGAATTAACACAAAATGAAATTTTAGCAGGTGGTTATCGTATTTACACAGAGCTTGATCCGAAAAAACAACAGGCTGTAGAAGACGTTGTGAATAATGAGAGTTATTTCAAAGATAATGGCTCAGACCAGCTTATGCAAACGGGTGTAGTTCTTATGAATCCAAAAACAGGTGGTGTACCAGCTTTAGTTGGAGGTAGAGGACCGTATCAGTTTTTACAGTTTAACCATGCAACCCAATTAAAAAGACAACCTGGCTCAACGTTAAAGCCTCTGGCTGTATATGTACCAGCTTTAGAGCAAGGGTATGAAGTATACGATATATTAAAAGATGAACCATTTAATATTAAAGAATATAAACCGCAAAATAGTGATCACACTTTTCACGGTGATGTGACAATGTATGAAGCCGTGGCAAAGTCGTACAATGTTTCGGCTGTTTGGCTATTGGAACAAATTGGATTGGATAAAGGATTGAAATCTTTAGAGCGATTTGGTATTCCATTAGTGCCAGAAGATCGTACGTATCCAATTGCTTTAGGCGGGATGCATGTTGGGACCTCTCCATTTGTAATGGCTCAAGCATACAGTACATTTGCAAATGACGGTGTCCAAGTGGAAGCTCATGCGATTAGAGAGATACAAAATGCTGAAGGTGAAACAATTGGAAAGTGGTATAAGAAAGAGACACGAGTGACGAGCGAGAAAATTGCTCAAAAGATGACATATTTATTAAAAGGTGTTGTCGAAAAGGGAACGGGCGAAAAGGCGAAAGTTAATAATGTTGATACGGCCGGTAAGACAGGAACTACTCAAATTGTAAATGGACCAAGCACCGGTGCAAAGGATTCATGGTTTGTTGGATACACACCAGATTTAGTAGGTGCGATTTGGGTAGGATTTGATAAAACAGATAGCGATCATTATGTTCCAGGGGGGAGTCAAATTACGACGACAATGTTCCGGGATATTATGAAAAAAGCGAATGCCAATCCAGCTCAAAAAGCATTCCAGTTATCGCTCATATCTGAGGCTGATTATAAAAAACAATTGAATACAATAGAAGAGGAAAAACGAAGAAAAGAAGAAGAGAAGAGAAGGAAAGAAGAGGAACAGCAAAGAAAAAAAGAGCAACAAGAGTGGCTCGACAAAGTGAAAGAATGGATTCCTTCACTTTGGTAAAAGAAAGAGGCGAATAACGAAATTCGCCTCTTTTTCGTATGAGAAATTAAGTGAACTTTTAATCGGTGGGAGGAGCTGTATCTATCCCTACGAGTTGTTAGCCCATATTAATTGGGATAAATAGTATTACTCGTTAAGTGTAACATTTGTACTGCCAAAGGATTGAGAATCGTATGTGATGATTATTTTTCCTTTACTAATAGGTTCGTAAGGTAATTCTTCTTCGTAATTACCATTATTTTCATTATGGATAGAAAGCGTGATTTCATCAATTTCTTTATTTGTATACTGAACTTTAATCGTTTCAGCAATTTGAAGTAACGCTTCGGAACTAGCAGCTTTCGTAATAAGCATTCCTTTTATAACTTTTTTTTCATTATTTGAGGTATTGGAATAAGGGATGTTGCTTTGTTTTGCATACAAAAGTTTGTATGGAACAGTTTTTCTCTCTGCTTTTGATATAGTGGAATATTTTAGAGTTAAAAAAAATCCTACACATAAAATAATGCATACCATAAGAGCAATCCAAATGCGTATTAGTGACATAACTCTCATTTTCATCCCTCTTTCATATCTTTGACTTCACTATTTATCATACAAAATGAGGATTAAGACAGAGTAAATTTGAGGTAAAGAAACGTAAAGAAGGAGCACTTATCCTCCCAAATAAGTGCTCCTTTCTATATAAAGAGAGATTTAATGCACGGTTAAACGATACATATTATTATAAATATACTTATTGATTGAAAATTAGTAAATTCGGAATACGGATAGTGTTGCAGTTGTATCGCCTGTGTTAGGAATAGAAATAGTGTTTGCTGTAGGCTGTACAGCAATCGTTGTACCAGCTTGTAAAGTAACGATTGTAGAGAAAGAAACAGCACTACCGATAACGTTAGTTGAGAAGTTACGATTAGGTGGTTGGCCATTGAATGAAATACCGAATCCGAATGGTGAAGATCCTGGGAAAGTTGTAGACGCTGAGAAACTAATATCATATACGCCTGTTTCTAAAATTGTTAAAGTATCTGAAGTATCGTTGAAAGAGATATTAGTTAATTCAAAAACTTGATTGAATTGGATGTTTGTTCCAGGGGATATAGTTTGTGGATTTGAGTTTCCGATAGCTGCGATAGTTACAGGAATTGGAGTACCCGCTGCTCCTGTTGCGCCAGTAGCACCTGTTGCGCCAGCTGGTCCTTGAGCACCAGTAGCACCTTGAGCGCCAGCCGGTCCTTGAGCGCCAGTAGCACCTGTTGCGCCAGCTGGTCCTTGAGCACCAGTAGCACCTGTTGCGCCAGCCGGTCCTTGGGCACCAGTAGCACCTTGAGCACCCGCTGGACCTTGAATACCTTGAGCACCCTGAGGTCCAGTAGCGCCTTGAGCACCCGCTGGTCCCTGAGCACCTTGAGGTCCTTGAGCGCCAGTAGCACCTTGAGCACCAGCCGGTCCTTGAGGTCCAGTAGCACCTGTTGCTCCTCCTCCAAGGCAACCTGACCCGTATTGAACTAGGATAGTTTGGATCTCTGTTATGAGTTTAACTAGTTTGTCGATAGTGCAGCAATCTACTTTGAATAACTTAGCGATATACAATAAATAATTAAGCAAGCTTTGTAGCTCAACGTACAATGCTCCGCATGAGAAAGGTTTTGTTTTTAAAATAGTTAATAGATTAGCGATAATAGAATTTCCAATTTGTTTTTGTGCTGGAGATAAATCTAAGCAATTGAGGAATTTGTGTAGGTTATTTAGGGCAGCAATCAAGTTATCGATATTATTTTGAGAAGGGTTTTGAAAGACAGCTTGAATAGCTTGGCCAAGAGCTTGAAGAAGTCTAACGAATTCTGTAAGTTCGGACTTAGAGATGTTAATATAACTACAAGCTCTGACTTCGCAACAATCATTACCATAAAATACTTTTCCTTTCTTTCATAGAATCAATAGTCGTTACTATATATTAAAATGAAATTTATACTAAATTCGTGATGGACAAACTACCATTTCTAAAAAAATAAGAAATTGGCCCTCTTAGCAAAAATAAGTAAGATAAAGAGAAGGTTTATATAATGTAAAGACGAAAAATTCAGCATAAAAAACTGCATGCTAATTGTTGTAGGTATTTAACAATTGGCATGCAGTTTGTGGAGGAGTACCTCATTTGTAGTCATTTAATCTTTCAAGGGTTGTTTTAGGTAAAATTGGAATTGAAATAGTGAAAGTTGTACCATCTTGATTACTGGTCATTTTTAATGTACCGTTATGATTTTGAATAATTTTCTTCGTTACTGACAAGCCCAGTCCTGTGCCCGAATCTTTTGTTGAGAAGAATGGATCAAAGATATACTCTTGAATGGCTGTTGGAATACCAATTCCATTATCAGTGAAAGTAATACGAACAAAATTATCTAGGCGATAACTAGTAATTTGGATAGAAAGTTTTTTTTCACCTTGAGCATCGACAGCATTCTGAAATAGGTTTAAAAAAACTTGTACAAGTTCATGACGATCAATATGGACTAATACATCATCTAATTCGGTAGAAAAATTATAATCAATTGAAATATTATGTAAAAAGACTTCACTAGCTAGTAACTGTTGAATATACTCACGTAAAAATGTATTAATAGGAAACGGTTCTCTTGTAAATTCGCGTGTTTTTGAAATAGCTAAAAATTTTGTAATAATACTATTTGCGCGGTCTAATTCAGGAATAAGTAAGTTTTCAAATAATTCTTTATTAGATGGAGAAACAGTTTCTTGTAAAAATTGTAAATAACCTCGTACGGTTGTAAGAGGATTACGTACTTCATGTGCAATCCCAGCTGCAATTCGCCCTGCTAAAGAAAATTTCTCTGCATCACGTTCTGTGTTTAAATAATGAAAGACACTAATAACTCTAAAAATCTCTCCGTTATAATCACGAATAATTCGGTTATTTAAAATGCCATAGTTTTTGTCTAAAACTTCTTCATTATATATTTCTGTTCCCGTTCTTAATGTTTCAAGAGCTTTAATTTTTTCTTCTGGCAATTGTAGTAATTGTTGAATTGGCTTTCCGATTATATCATTTCGTACTACACCAAAATCATCTGCTGCAGCTTGGTTACATAAAGTGATATTTCCTTTAGCATCAACAAAGGTTACATGATGTGAAAAAGCATCAAAAATATGAATGAAGTATGTTTCAAGTTGCTCAAATAAAAATAATGAATCGCAAGTAAGTTGAAAATCAGCCTCTTTATTCTCTTTTTTTATGTTTTGAATGGAATGAGTCGTTCTCGTTTTCTTTATTTGTAAACCAATATGTGGATTTTTGTATGTGAAATGATGTGGTAATTGATTCACAAGTTCTTCATAAAAACGTACTTTATTTTCTAATTCTTCTATTCGTTTTTCATGAGATACAATATCATCGTTTGGAAGCATAAATAAATAACCCCTCAATTTAAAAATTCTTCCATCTAGTATATCATATTTTTATACGGATACTCTTAAAGAAGGGGCTACTTAATAAAATTGATTAGCTGAAGTGTTCGGGAAGTGAGTAGAATGAATAGAAGGTGAAGTTAAAAAGGGAGGGATATATTTGCTTTTCATTGGAGTGACAGGGTGGGGAGATCATGATTCTTTATATATAGATCCCTATGAAAATAGAAATAAATTACGAACATATAGTGAGTATTTTCCTATAGTGGAAGTGGATAGTTCATTTTATGCGATGCAACCTGCACGAAACTATACAAAATGGGCAATGGAAACACCGAAAGATTTTGCTTTTATAGTAAAAGCATATCAAGGAATGACAGGACATATGAAAGGTGAAATCCCTTTTTCTACGTTTGATGAGATGTTTGATGTGTACAAACAATCTATTCTGCCTTTAATAGAAGCTGATAAATTAAAAATGATTTTATTTCAATATCCACCATGGTTTGATTGTAAAAAGAAAAATGTGGATTTTCTTCGATATACGAAAGAAAAAATGGAAGGTTTACCGTGTGCCATAGAATTTCGAAATCAAACATGGTTTTATCCCGAAATGAAAGATAAGACGATACAGTTTCTAGAACATGAGAAATGGATTCATACCATTTGTGATGAGCCGCAGGCCGGGATAGGTTCGGTACCGCTCGTATTAGAAGTAACGAATGCAGAGATGGTGTTAATACGTTTTCATGGTAGGAATGTTCATGGGTGGCTTGATAAAGGGGAAAATTGGAGAGCGGTTCGTTGCTTATATCGCTACAACAATAAAGAATTAGAAGAATGGGTAGAAAGACTAGAGCAATTAAAAAAGAAGACAAAGGACATATATGTACTATTTAACAATAATTCGGGCGGAGATGCAGCGGATAATGCGAAACAGCTTATGAAAATGATGAACGTTACATATGGTGAGCCGAAGCCTGAGCAATTAAATTTGTTTGAATGATAATAAACAAGAAAGGCACTGTACAAACAGGGGGAATGTACAGTGCCTTTCTATATGAAAAAGAGGGGTAACAATGTTACTGAGCGTTTGGTTGATTCATCAATTGTTGGCTTCGTAATAAATGATAATGGTTATCATTATCATTGTCAATAGTTTTCCGAAAAATAAATAAAAAACTTTTTATGAGACATTACCGGGTAGGAAGATTCCTGATAAAAGGTTTGGCTGAAGCAAAGAAGTTTTTCGGGGGAGAATGCTAGTAAACTCCTAATAAAGTATCAAAAAAAAAGAACAGCAATTAATGCTGTTCTTTTCCAGTGACGAATTGTTGTAAATCAAAAGGAGTTATCGCTTGGATAAACTCTTTTGAGATAAGTGTTTGAACAAGAGTACTTTCAGAAATGGAAGCACCTGTTTTCTTTTCATAAGCTTGTTTTAATAAATCAAGTTTTTCAGCCGTTTCTTTCGGTAATTCAATTGTTAATGTGTTCATAATTTCTCCCCCTTACTATTAGAGTACCACTACAATATAGGAGAGACAAGAAAAGAGAATGTGAAACATAAAAAAGGTTACCATTTATAAATGGTAACTTTTTTTATGTATAAGAGTTATTAAGCAATACCGATATACTTTAAAGTTTTTGATGGAGTACTATGATCAAAGAAGTGTTGTAAAAATGCGATATCAACACCTGATTTGTATGCACAATATCCCCAAGTTTTTCGAAGTGTATGTGAGCTAATCCCTTCTAATCCAACTTCTTTTGCAGCTTTGTTTAAAATGTACCATGCATGTTGTCTCGTAATAGATTTCGTTCCTTTTTGAGACTTTAATAATGGTTCATTACGTTTCCAAGTTTTACGTTCTTTCATGTAGTCTTCGATCGCGTGCTGCAAGTCTTCATTTACAGCAAACCATTTATGTTTCTTTACTTTTTCATTGTAAAATAAAATGGAATGGCGAACATTTTCATGTTCATCGATTACATCACTAACTTTTAATTGTAAGATTTCACTTACTTTTAAGCCAGAATTTACAGCTAATACGAATAATAAGCCATCACGTTTCGAAGATTGTAAAAGTATATTTTTGATAGTTTCTAATTGTTTTTCATTTTGAATAGGTTGTCCTGCTTGTTTCATTTCACGCACTCTCCTCTTTTATGTGTGTAAAGGAAAGGATTAACTTGTTTCCTACTATAAAGGGAGAGTGTGAATTTCATGTGAACTCCTAGTGAAATTAAGACAAATTATTTGACTTCTTTTACTTTTTGTAAATTAAAGTAGAATACAACACTATTAGTCGTGTTATATACACCGTACTCGGCATGGTGGAGGTCTAAAATGTTTTTTACAATAGATAACCCGAGACCGGTACCTCCAGTATGACGGCTACGAGATGCATCTAAACGGTAGAAACGATCCCAAATTTTTTCAAGACTTTCTTCAGGGATAGGGTTTCCTGTGTTTTCGATTTCGACTTTTACTATATCTTCCAGTTCTATAACGGAGACGTGTATTTTTTCTCCATCTGGCGTATAGCGAATTGCATTGCTAAGTAAGTTCACAACGACTTGCTCAATACGACTACGATTCGCTTTAACGAATATAGAAGAGTCTACATCTACGTTCACTTGTAAATGCTTTTCCTCCATGCTAAATAATAACTTTGTATAGACTTGTTGAATTAATTCACCGATTGAGAATGTCGTCATATCTAGTTTGTACGTACCAGATTCTAGTTTTGCTAATTCTAACATTTCAACAATAAGTCTGTTCATGTTTTCTGTTTCTTCTAAAATAACATCTGTGTAATACGTCGTATCTTTACTAACGCCATCTTTAATTCCTTCTGCGAAACTTCTAATTACACTAAGTGGTGTTTTTAATTCGTGTGATACACCAGAAATGAATTCTTTTCGCGTTTTCTCTAATTGACGTTCACGTTCAATATCTTGTTGTAATTTTGTATTGGCAACATTTAATCGATCGATTCGGTCTTTTAAGTTTACAGATAACGTATTAATACTACCGGAAAGCCCGCCAATTTCATCGTCTGCTGTCACAGGTAATTTTTCACTAAAATCAAAATTGGCCATTTTTTTTGTAACGCGATTCATTTTAATTAATGGTTTCACAATGATTTTTGAGTAGTAGAAGGATAATAAAATAATTACGAGAAATACGATGATTAAGGCATAGACATAATAATCCTTTAAAACGAGCATCGCTTCATTAACAGGTTGTAAAGATGCTATCGCAAAAGCGTACTCTGTAATTTTTCCATTTTCCACAATAGGTTTTACAAAGATACTATTTTTTATATTCTCTCCACCATCTATTATATAAGTGTTTAATTGGTGTGAGTTAGCAGTGCCATTTCTAATAATCTCTGCAAAATATTGAACGGCTTGTAATGTTTCAAAATCATTTGCAAGACGAACATCCGCTTTGGATGGAAGCTGTAACTTAGATACGATACCAGTAAACTCAATTTGAGTCACAGTTTTGGATCGGCTTGTAAGTCTATTTTTAGCAGGGTTTCCATTAATGGATTGAAAATCTGAGTTGACATTTTCGTTTTGCCATCGATTATAGTTTGTTGTCAATTCTAGTGGTGTTATGGTGGAATCTTGTACAAAACCGACGACGTTTATCATCCCATCTTTTTTCAATCCTAAGTTTTCGAATTTATTATATTCTTCTGGCGTTAAAACATTATTGAGTGGAATGGAATATGCTTTATTATTTTTAGGATTAATTACATCAATGTAGAAATTATTGTCACTTTTAATAATGCCGTTCGTATTTAAAAACTGCATTTCAGCATTTGTTTTGTCATGAAATTCTTGTTTTAGTTTTCGAATTTCCTCATAAGTTTTACCACTTTCTTCGTAAGTATTTACGAACTTCTCAAAAGCAGTTTGAACTGTTTTTACTTTTTTATTAATGTAAAATTTCTCTAAAAATAGAGATTGTCCTAAGAAAAAAAGGAGGAATATGATTGTAAATAATGTTGATGTTAATAAAAATAGTTTAAAGACGATACTTCTGTTTTTCACTGCGTCACCTCTTGTGAGAAATACTGTAAATGATTTCTTAATTATAACAAACGTTACAAAAAAGTAGAGGAGAAAATCTGTCTCTTCTGAAAGTAGTTTTTAATAAAAAGTCACATAAAAAGAACTCGACAGACGTATGACGAGTTCTTTAATGTATTATTGTTGAATTGCTGCATCTAAAGCGATTTCAATCATTTCGTTAAATGTAGTTTGACGCTCTTCAGATGTTGTTTCTTCACCAGTGAAAATGTGATCGCTTACTGTTAATACAGATAACGCATTTACACCGTATTTCGCTGCTAATGTATAAAGAGCAGTTGTTTCCATTTCTACTGCTAGTACACCATAATCTCCAAGTTTTTTAACCATGTCCATGCTTTCGCGGTAAAATACATCTGCTGTTAAAACATTACCAACACGAACGTGTAAGCCTTTTTCAGTTCCAGCATCGTAAGCTTTCTTTAAAAGGTCAAAGTTTGCAGCTGGTGCAAAATCAAAACCTGGGAATGTTAAACGGTTCATATTAGAATCTGTACAAGCTGTCATTGCAATAATAACGTCACGTACTTTTACGTCTTTTTGAATCGCACCGCAAGTTCCAACGCGAATTAAATTTTTAACTCCGTAGCTTTGGATTAATTCGTTTACATAAATAGAAATAGAAGGTACACCCATACCTGTACCTTGAACAGATACGCGTTTTCCTTTATAAGTTCCAGTGAAACCTAACATACCACGCACGTTATTATAGCAAGTAACGTCCTCTAGAAATGTTTCAGCAATATATTTTGCACGTAATGGATCACCAGGTAATAGAATAGATTCAGCAATTTCGCCTTGTTTTGCTTCAATATGTACACTCATGAAAAGTCCTCCTTATAATGTATTGATAGAAATCAATATCATTTGCATTATACACTATCAATCCTTTCAATTAAAATCTTTTAATTATTTGTAATATGTGCAAAGCAGGAGGATTTCATAAATCATAATCTAGAATATATATGTAAGAAGTTTTGTATAAACAGAGACAATAAAAATGGTAGGTGATATTTTGAAAAATCTTGTCATTGGACTTGTTGCTTTACTATTTATTGTAGTAGGCGGATTTTACATAAAAAAGTATCAGGAAACTACAGAGACTGTAGGTGATGTTCAGGAAGTAAAATGGGATGTGTCAAATGGAAAAGGAAATGAGAAAGTAGATATTTTGTTTCAATTGCTAAATAATAAAAATAACGAAGTTCGTGGTGTGAATGATCAAATTCGGGCAGTTATTGTAGACGGACAATTAAAACATGTACAACAAATGAAACCTACATTTGCAGGGAATGGATCATATAAGGTATCTTCCAAAATAGCGAAAGATGAAAGGTATACAATATTTTTATATGAAGACAAAAACAAGTCTGTGAAATCATTTGCGAAGAATGATTTTGGGAGAGAAATAGAGGAGAAAAATAAGAAAAAAGTAAAATTTCCAATTGATAGTGTGCTTACAAAAAAAATAGGGGAGTATGAAGTTTCTCTATTATTTGGTGCATTGCATCCGAATGAACCAGCGACGTTAACATTTCAATTCCAAGCGAAAAAGGGTGAGAAATTGAAATTACATTCAGAGAGAGGAGAAGTGGAAGCGCTCTATATCGTGGACGAAACGAGAGAAAACTTTTTATACGCAATACCTGTTGATACAGATGAGCAATTACAATACCGTATTACATTTCCTATAGAAGGAACGTATAAAATATGGGGAGATTTCTATATAAATGGTAAGAAATATGAAAAAGAATTTATTGTACAAGTTCAAAAAAGAAAAAACAGCTAAATGTTTAGCTGTTTTTTCTTTTTCCTATTAATTTTGTTACAGAGAGCATTGTAATTGGTAAAGAATGATTCTTTCTAAATGCTAAATATTTACCGCTCCATGCTGGTTTATATTTTTCTTTAAAATGACGTAGCCCGCTGAAGCTATACGTATAACGAACATTATTAAAGATGGCAGCAGCAACTCGTTCGGACCAAAAAGATTGTGTCGATAAACCTACATTTGAAAGTGGTGCCATACCAATATTAAAGGAGTGGTATTCATTTTCTTTTGCCCACTGGAATAGGTGGATGAAAATTGCATCCATAATGCCGCTAGGTGCATCTGGATAATAGCGCATTAAATCAACAGACAATGATCCGTCTTGATATACGGGCATAAAGGTTGTAAATGCAATGATTTTTCCATCAGCATCACATAATGTAGCGATAGGTGCTCGGCTAATATATTCACGATCAAAGTATCCGAGTGAAAAACCTTTCTCTTTTTTTCCGCCGAGCCACGCATCTGAAACTTTTCTTAACTCTTCAAATAATTCGTTTGAGAATGGTGGCTGATGAATAGAGAATGTATAGCCTTCTCGTTCGAAACGGTTGAAAGTCGCTCGCATACCGGCTCGTTTTTTTCCTGTTATTGTAAATGTGTTCAAATCAACGACAGCTTCTTCACCAAGTTTAAAGAAGTTGTAACCAAAATCATGATATAAACTCATCCATTTACTTTCTATTTGGTAGAATACACAAATGTATCCAAATCGATCAGCCTCAGCTAAAAACTCTTGTAACACAGTACGGTAGGAGGAAGGATCCCCAATTGGATCACCTAGCACAACGAGACGTTTTCCAGTTATAGAGAAGAGAAGGAGCGCTTTCCCATCACTACTGAAGAAAAATTGTTTATCTCCTAAAAATCCTAAATGACTAAGTACATTACCATCATGTTCATCTAAAAAGTTTTGCAACCTTTTATCATTAGCTGGTTGCCCGGGAAATTCATTTCGATAACGATTGGCAATGAGTGAGCCAATCAGTAAAAATGTAGGAACGAAAAAGGCAGCTGCTAAGGCACTTCGTTTCACTTGTGTAATATTACGAACGACAAAATCAGGTTTAAAAGCTTCTTTTGCACCTGCAAATAAAATACCTAAGTTTTTATATAAATATAAAGTTATGAGTAAGAATATAAAAACTTTTACCATATCAGAAAGTGAGACTTCCATTTTCTCGCGTACAAATCTTTTACGAAGCATATATAATACAGCGAGTACGATTAATAAAATAAACGTCTCTTCAATATCAATCCCTTTTAGCGTATTAAAGATGGCTGCTCCGATTAAAGAAATAATCGTCATATAGTAAGAACGCTTTGTTCCATAATATATCCCTCGCGAAAGGATCAGGAGGAGAATACCAAATGTTAGTGATAAGCTAAAAGAAAATTGAATAAGATGTTTTGGAGCTAGAATATGTAAGGCGTGTGCCCTGTTTATACTTGTCGGTAGAATGGTCGATAAAATAACCATTAATCCAGCAAATACTGTTAAAGCAGCAGAGGCCCATGAACCTAGTTTTCCTAGAAAATCACGCTGCAAAGTCCATATAACACCAGTTGTTTCTAATGCAGGCGCAATAAAAGGTTTATCTTCAAACTTTTTAATGGCCACGCCTGTCATTTCAAAAGCTGCAAAAATAAGACCAAGGCAGAAAGGTAAAATGTAATAGACGAGGCGATATAATAACATAGCAGGTAGTAATACGCCTGTATCAATGCCGTATTGTCCGAGCCCAGTTAAAAAGACAAGATCAAATGAACCAAGTCCACCAGGAACGAGACTAACAACACCAGCTAAAGCAGCAATTACATACACACCTAAAAACTTTTGAAATTCGATATCGATACCAAATAATATTAGTATGACGTACATAACAATACCGGCAGATACCCACTCAACTAATGAGACTAATGAGTATAAAACAGTTGGATTTTTTTCTTCTTCCCCTTCTTCTTGCCCTTCGATTTGCTTTGGTTTTCTATTTTTTAGTTTAGAAAAGCCAATGTATATAGGGACGAAAAGGGCGAAGAAAATAAGAACAGGCCATAGCCACGGTTTTTCATGCAAAATAAAACTTGTGTCTAATATTCCAATAAGACCGAGGAAAGAAAGAATTGCGAGTCCGTTAATAAAAGCAGTTGTCATCCAGGCGATACTTTTAATAAGTTTGCCATTTTCTTTTATGTATGGACGATAAAGCATTGTGCGTACACCAGCTCCAACGAGACCACCAAACCCAATAAATCCATTTAAAGTATTAGCAATCCATGAGATACGAAAAATCTTTTGGACTGGTATATCAGCTTTTAAATAACGAAGCATAACATAGTCATAAAAGAACATTGTTGATACGGCAAATGCACCAAGTGTAATTGCTAAAAAGACTCCTCCGGTTGGAATGTTTTTAATTGTATTGATTGCTTCTAAAAAAGAAATGCCTGCTAATTCTTTTTTTGCTTGAAAGAATACAATTGTTAATACAACAAATGGGAAGATAATTTTCCCGATTTGTAAGAAACGTTTCCATGAAAACGACATAAATACAACTCTCCTTGTATAAGAAAACTGAGACAATAATATTATTATGACAAACTTCAAGAAAAATAAAAAGGTAAATTCCTGTATAGGGAAGCTATTTTTTATATGGGTTATATTTAAAAGAGTATTTCGTTTGTCAGAAAATTAAGTTAAAATGAATTGAAAGAAGGAAGAGAGGGGAAGTAGATGATTATAATAGGTTATGCGGGATATGAGTTAGAGAAAGCGAAACCTAATACATCAGAAGATTTCTTTAATAGATCTGAAGTGACATATATATTAAATAATAAAGAGAGAACTTTTTCCGTTTTATACGTTCGATATTTTGAAGAAGTTTTACAAGAAATTACTCCTTTTGAAGGAAATCCAGTATGTAAAGTAGAAGAACAAGACATATATTTACGGGATATTGTAGCGATATGTTGTTTACTGAAAGAGAATGAGCATCGCATGCAAAAACGTTTATATTTAAATAATATAGAAGCATTCCAACAATATTTTGATGAGGAAACAGTGGTGAAAGTACAAGAAATATTAGCTGAATTACATAAAAATAAAAGAGTAGAAATAGCGTGAAATGGCAAAGGAGAGGGAAAAAATGTCTAATCTAATGGTTGAAAATCAAACAGAACAAGTTTCTATGTTTTTAGAAGATGTTATTACTTTAATAACCAATTATGTAAATTATCATACGTTGCCTTCTTTATTAGAAGAAAAACCAGCAGGGAACGAGCAATATTATAAAGGGTTATTAGCATCAATAAGACGTCTTCTCGTTTTTTGTGAAGAAGGACATGATGCATGTTTTGTTTTGTTAAATAGCCAGCCATTTCGAAAAACAGCAGCTGAGAAAATTTTATATAAAATTTATCATCAAGTAATTGCAGAGTTTTTCTCACCAAAGAGTGATCATTGGTATGAAAATAGTCGGTCTGCCTATACAGGGAAAAACTCCATCGTTTTTCAACAAACGCCACCAGCATCTATAGAGCAAGTGATGAAGAGTTTAGAAGGAAAATTTCAATTGATGCGTGAAGAACTAGAATATTATGAGACGGATTACCAAACAAAGATGTTACACAAATATTAATTGCGAAAAAGAAGCTAAGGGGACTTAGCTTCTTTTCCTTTTGTAAAGTTATATAAGGGATTTCCTTTGAATATATTTATGGGGATAGCATTAAGGAGGTGTAACATGAGTCAGCAAGGTGTATTTACAGATTACTTTCATGAAGTAGAAAGCTGGTGTGAAAGTGTTCTTCACGTATTAGATAGCCGTGCAATGGAAGTGTATGATGTCCATATGCTTGCTTATAAAATTCAAACGTTATTAGATCGTATGAAAGAGCATGAGTATGATACAGATGCAGAGTTTATGTATGAAATAAGTGATGATGTAGAACATATTCAGCATCATTTGCAGGAAGTATTCGTGCAAGGAGAAGAGGAATATGAACTATATGAAAGAGGGGATAGTGAACGAGCTGTTCCAATTGGAGGGCATACACTTCCACCATTACCTTATCCGTATAATGCGTTAGAACCGTATATTTCTAGAGAAATTATGATGTTACACCATGATAAACATCATCGCAGTTACGTGGAAGGGTTAAATAAGGCAGAGAAAATGATGGAAGAAGCGAGAAAAACAAATCAATTTGATTTAATTAAGCATTGGGAAAGAGAAGCGGCTTTTCATGGATCAGGTCATTACTTACACACGATATTTTGGAATAACATGAAAAAAGATGGTGGCGGAAGTCCAAGAGGGGCTCTTTCACAACAGATTGAACAAGATTTTGGGAGTTTTTTACGTTTTCAAAAACATTTCACAGAAGCAGCTTCTAAAGTGGAAGGATCAGGCTGGGCGCTTCTCGTTTGGGTACCACGATCCGGAAGATTAGAAATTTTGCAGAGTACACTTCATCAATTATTTACACAATGGGATACGATACCGCTCCTCGTGCTAGACGTGTGGGAACATGCGTATTATTTACAATACCAAAATCGAAAAGATGAATATATTAAAAACTGGTGGAATGTTGTAAATTGGCCTGATGTAGAAAAAAGATTTGAAAGTGCGAAACAAATTGAATGGACACCGTATTAGACGCAGGTTCTCTGCGTCTTTTTTATTAGAAGGAGAAAGAGATTTCGTTCATATTTTAAAAGGCCAAGCATACACTTGTACAAAAAGTGCCAAAAGGACGTGGGGGGAAATATGAGACGAATTTGTGTAATAATCACGCTTCTTATTATGTACGCAAGCGTTATACCAATTCCTACATATGCAAAGATGAACAGTAATGTCAGTGCTCGAAATGCTGTATTAATGGAGCAACAGTCCGGTCGTGTATTATACGGAAAAGCAGAACATGAGCCACAAAAAATTGCTAGTATAACAAAAATTATGACAGCCTTGTTAGCTGCTGAATCAGGAAAAATGAAAGAAATGGTATCGGTTAGTAATGAAGCGGTGAGAGTAGAAGGATCAGCAATTTATTTAAAGCCTGGACAGAAAGTGAAGTTAGAGGATTTAGTATACGGACTCATGCTTAGATCTGGTAATGATGCAGCACAAGTAATTGCTGAAAATGTAGGAGGAAGTATAGAAGGGTTCGTATATTTAATGAATGAAAAGGCGAAACAAATTGGAATGAAAGATACTCACTTTTCAAACCCACATGGTTTGGATGGAGATGGATCCCATTATTCATCAGCCTATGATATGGCACTTTTAACAAAGTATGCAATGGGGAACGAAACCTTTAAGAAGATTTTTGGGACAAAAACGTATAAATCAGATTCGTGGGATTATCCGTGGAAAAACAAACATAAACTCGTGACATCTTATTATGAATTTGCGACAGGAGGAAAAACAGGTTTTACGAAGAAAGCAGGACGGACACTTGTTACAACAGCATCAAAAGATGGACTAGATCTAATTGTCGTAACTTTGAGCGCTTCTAGTGATTGGGATGATCATATGAATTTATTTGATAAAGGTTTTGAACGTTTCAAGCAAACGAACGTTGTAGGACAAGGAGCTCTTGCTGAAATAACTGAAAAGAAATATGCCAATCATGTATATACAAAAAATAGTTTTGCGGTGCCATTAACTGAGCAGGAAAGAAAGAATGTCGTATTAAAAGTTGAACTTGATAAAAGTGCAAAACTTAAAGATGGAGTAAAGGTTGGGAAGACGGAAATTTATGTTGGCAATGAGAAAGTTGGAGAACGGAATTTATTTTATAGTAAACGAAAGTTAGTAGCTACAACGGGAATGTATTGGAATAATGTGAAAGAAATTTTTTCTCATATGATAGGTGTTGGGAGCGATGGTTAATCTCGTATGGGTAGCGATGGCAGTCATAGGGATTGTATATGCCATGATAAATGGAACGATGGAAGCAATAAATAAAGCCGTATTTGACGGAGCAAAAGATGCAGTAACAATTTGTATAGGACTTATTAGTGTATTAGTATTTTGGCTCGGTTTAATGAAAATTGCAGAGGAAGCAGGGTTGTTAAAAAAGTTAGTGTCACTTTTTATGCCGATAGTAAAAAGGTTGTTTCCAGAAATACCGAAAGATCATCCGTCAATGGGATTTATTTTATCGAATATGATGGCGAACTTTTTTGGGTTAGGTAATGCAGCAACCCCTCTTGGTATTAAAGCGATGGAACAATTGAAAGAGTTAAATGGAGGGAAGGATTCGGCGAGCCGTTCTATGGTAACGTTTCTCGCGTTAAATACATCAGCGATTACTTTAATTCCTACTACTGTCATTTCGATTCGAATGACGTATGAATCAGCGAATCCTACTGAAATTGTTGGGGTAACATTCATTGCACAAGTACTCTCTATGATCGGAGCGATTTGGATTGACCGCTATTTTTACCGAAGAAGGAGTAGGAAGGGGCGGAAAAAATGAGTATTGTCAATACGATATCATTATGGGTAATCCCTTGTGTAATTGGTTTTATCCTTTTATATGGCACAATAAAGAAAGTGCCGACGTATGAATCGTTCGTTGAGGGGGGAAAAGAAGGGATTCAAATTGCGATCTCTATTTTACCGTTTATGGTTGGAATGCTTGTATCTATTTCGATTTTTCGGGCGTCTGGAGCGTTAGATGCAATGATATCAGTAATGAAGCCGATGTTAGATTTAATTCATGTCCCAGCAGAAATTGTTCCACTAGCACTTATACGCCCTATTTCAGGCTCTGCTGGTTTAAGTATTACGACCGATTTAATTGCCACATATGGGCCAGACTCGTTTATTGGAAGATTGGCTTCTACGATGCAAGGGAGTACAGATACGACTTTTTATATTTTAACAGTATACTTCGGAGCTGTTGGAATTAGAAAAATGGGAGATGCATTAAAAGTAGGACTTTTTGCCGATTTAATCGGGATTATTTGTTCAATTGTGTTTGTTTCTTTAATGTTTAAGTAAGGCGGCTATTCATTTTTCATGCTATTTCGCTTATAATACGTATACGACCACTATTAAGGTGTTGCTTAATAGTGGTTTTTTTATGTGGTATTTTTGACAAAATGATGAACTTTTATTGTGAGCAATATGAAGAATATGGACAATAATAAAAGGTAAAAACATGATTTGCCCTTTATATGTTTATTATCATCGCTATGTTGTTTAAGTAAGATGAAGCGAATGGCCGTCAAGCGTATGCGGTTGCCAAGTCTTTCTAATGTAAGGTAAGATAAATTCGAGGTGAAAAAAAGAAATGGAACGATTACAAAAAGTGATTGCGCAAGCAGGTATTGCATCGAGAAGAAAGGCTGAGGAATTAATTCAGCAAGGAAAAGTAAAAGTGAATGGAAAAATAGTGAAGGAGTTAGGAACGAAAGTAACTCCTCAAGATAAAGTAGAAGTAAATAACATCCCTCTTGAAAAAGAAGAACCTGTTTATTTTTTACTATATAAACCAACTGGCGTAATTTCAAGTGTATCAGATGATAAAGGAAGAAGTGTTGTAACAGACTTTTTCCCTGAAATTAGACAACGTTTATTCCCAATCGGACGCTTAGATTATGATACGTCTGGCGTATTATTGATGACAAATGATGGGGAATTTGCAAATGTATTAATGCATCCGAGATATAAAGTTGAAAAAACGTATGTTGCAAAAATTAAAGGGCCATTAACAGGTGAGAAAATTCGCATGTTAGAACGAGGTGTTGCATTAGAAGATGGGAAAACAGCACCAGCACAAGTGAAAATTATTTCTTGGGACAAGCGTAAAGAGACTGCGATTGTACAATTAACGATTCATGAAGGACGTAATCGTCAAGTACGCCGCATGTTTGAAGCGTTAGATTGTAAAGTAGTGAAACTAAAGCGTGAACGCTACGCCTTTTTAGAAGTGGGTAGCTTGCGACCTGGTGATGCGAGAGAATTGTCACCACATGAGGTGAAACAATTACGTGCATTGGCTTCTACAAAGCCGCGCTAATCGATAGTGTGAAACTTTCACCAGTGGAATGCTCCGCTGGTGATTTATTAAAAAATACATATATTTATCACTCGTCGAAGAGAGGGGAGACAATATGAAAAAAAATCGCTTATTATTTCGCGTTATGATTCTACTCATTTTATGCGGTGCTGTAGGATTTACACTTTATCAAGGATATTTCACTAAAGAAGAGAAAATGCAAATCGGAAAAGAAGCACCTAATTTTGTTGTAACAGATTTAGAAGGAAAGAAAATTGAATTAAAAGATTTAAAGGGAAAAGGTGTATTTTTAAACTTTTGGGGCACTTGGTGTAAACCGTGTGAAAAAGAAATGCCTTATATGAACGAATTATATCCAAAGTATAAAGAAAAAGGCGTTGAAATTATTGCGTTAGATGCAGATGAAACGGATATTGCTGTTAAGAATTTTGTGAAACAATACGATCTTAAGTTCCCAGTCGCAATTGATAAAGGTGGAGAAATTATAAAAACGTATGGAGTAATACCGTTACCAACAAGCTTCTTGATTGATAAGGATGGTAAGGTGATTCAAGAGATTAAAGGTGAACAAACGATAGAACAATTGGAAGAGTATTTAAAGAAAATTACTCCGTAATAAAGAAAGCCTTTACATACGAGGCGCTTACCTATAGCGTCTTTGATTTAAAAATTCTGAGTATTGCGGTAACTTGAGGGTAGAATATACAATAGTACATATAGATATAGGGGCGGTGAGAGTGTTGAAAGAAATTAAGTGTGAATGTGGACACGTTAATCCGATAGGAACTGTTTTTTGTGAAGCATGTGGGAAACCATTTGAAAGCAATGAAAATATAAAACTATTGGATATGCGCTATGAGGGGAGTGCTCGGAGATCTCTCACGCAAACAAAAACGATAGTCGATAAAATTTGGAGCTTTTTCTCTTCTGTAAAAGTGGGTGTATGGCTCATTGTAATCACTTTAGCTGCATCAGCGATAGGAACTATTTTTCCACAAGAAATGTACATAACTCCAGGAATTGCACCAGCTGAATATTATAAGCAAGAATACGGATTTTTAGGGCAATTATACTATCAATTAGGATTTAATAATTTATACGGTTCATGGTGGTATATGATTTTAATTGCTTCAATTGGTATTTCACTTGTGATATGTAGCTTAGACCGTGTCATTCCACTTTATAAAGCTTTAAAGAAGCAAGGGGTGAAAAGACACCCTAGCTTTTTAAAGAGACAAAGATTATACGGTACTGGTACACCGCAAGATGGTGATCTTGAAAGAGTGCAAAAGAATTTAAAGAAAAGAAACTATAACGTGAAAGTGGAAGACGGAAATATTTTGGCGGAAAAGGGACGGTTTTCACGCTGGGGTCCATATGTGAATCATATTGGTCTCATTATCTTTTTATTCGGTGCAATGCTCCGTTTTTTACCGAGTATGTACGTAGACGAAGCCCTTTGGTTACGTGACGGTGAAACGAAAGAAATACCAGGAACGGATGGTCAATACTATTTAAAAAACGAGAAATTTATTAAGGAAGTTTATGATAAAAGTAAGGACAAGGAAGTTTTTGATGAAGCGATTGATCGTGTAGGCGATAAAATGATTGCGAAAAACTTCCAAACGAATGCTGTATTATATAAAGCGGTCGGCGAAAATATAGCAGGACAAAAACCGAAATTAGAAAAAGTAAAAGAAGCGGAAATTCGAGTGAATGAACCGCTGAAATTTGATCAATTTGCTATATATCAAGTGGATTACAAAGAAAGTGAATTTAAAAGCATGTCATTCCATTTGCAAAACAAAGAAAATAATCAAAAGTGGGGACCGATCAAAGTTGATTTAACGAACCCTACAGAAAAATATGATTTAGGAAATGGTTATTCTTTAGAACTATTAAGCTATTTCCCTGACTTTTATTTTGATGAGAGTGGAAGACCAAATACGAAAACGAAATTACCAAACAACCCTGCATTTGTGTTTAAAATGTTTACGCCTGAAACACCAGATGGTGAAGTGAGTTTTGTTGGTATTCAGCAAAATATAGAACCTGATGGAAATAATAAATATAAAATGTCGTTTGCAGGTGTGGAAATGCAAAATGCAACAGCACTTACTGTAAGGAAAGATTTAACGCTTTGGATTCTCGGTATTGGAGGATTTATATTTATGGTTGGTGTCATTCAAGGGATGTATTGGAATCATCGTCGTATTTGGATACAACGCGTTAATGATGAATGGTGGATTGCAGGACACACGAATAAAAATTGGTTCGGTTTAAAGAAAGATATTGAAAGAGTACTAGAAGGTACGGCAATTCCGCAGCCAAGCGATAAAGTAGTGGATAAAAAAATTAGTTAAGGTGGGGAAACGATATGGTGCAAATAAGTAGTAACTTTCTCTTTACCGCATTTATTTTATATTTAATTGCAACTCTATTTTTCGGGGGAGCAATTAAAGAAAAAGGTCATAAATGGGCAAATATAGGAATAACGATTACAATTTTAGGGTTTATTGCACAAACAGTATATTTTGTTACAAGATGGATTGCATCAGGACATGCACCAGTTAGTAACTTTTTTGAATTCGGTACATTTTTCGGCATGATGCTTGTCGGAGCATTTATTGTCATGTATTTTATGTATCGCGTAAGTATAATCGGACTTTTTGCATTACCAGTTGCACTTTTATTAATTGCCTATGCAAGTATGTTTCCGAGGGAAATATCTCCGCTTATTCCTTCTTTAAAAAGTAATTGGTTGCATATTCACGTGACGACTGCAGCAGCAGGACAAGCAATTTTAGCAATTAGTTTTATTACGGGCGTTATGTATTTATTGAAAAATGTAGACCAATCAACGAGAAGCAAACGTACATTTTGGTTAGAAACGGTAGTGTTCACACTTGTTTGTACAGTTGGTTTTATTGGAGTGACAACGTTATTTTCTAGTATGAAATATGAAGCGAAGTTTCAATGGGTTGATAAAAATGAACAACAAGTGGAAATGAAGTACAATCTTCCAGCTTTAGTAGGACCGCACGAAGGAAAGTTATTGACAGAAAATAAATTAGAACCGACAGTTGAAGTTCCAGCGATTGTAAATGCGAAAAAATTAAATACTGTTATTTGGTCAGTGTTAGTTGGGACATTACTTTATATTGTATTAAGACTTGTTTTACGCAAACGAGTATCGGCAGCACTTCAGCCGTTAGTAAAGAATACAAATAGTGATTTACTGGATGAAATCGGATATCGTTCTATTGCAATTGGATTCCCGGTTTTCACATTAGGTGCATTAATTTTTGCCATGATTTGGGCTCAAATAGCGTGGACACGTTTTTGGGGTTGGGATCCAAAAGAGGTTTGGGCGCTTATTACTTGGCTCTTTTATGCGGCGGTATTACATTTACGCTTATCAAAAGGGTGGCACGGAGAGAAGTCAGCGTGGTTAGCGGTAATTGGTTTTGCAATCATTATGTTTAACTTTATTGTAGTAAACTTAATTATCGCGGGTTTACATTCATACGCATAGAGAAATAAAATAGGAGAGTGAATGTCACTTTCCTATTTTATTTTTGTCAACTTTTCTTCTTTTTTGAGAAAAACATGACAAAGTAGCGGTTGATTTTGTAAAATGATGTCGAGGACATTATATCCTGTTCAAAAAAAATACATAGTTTTGGAAAAAAATTGAACAAACTTTATTATTCTTGTGAAGCATAATATGGGAAGTGAAACATTTAGAAGATTGCTTAAATAAACGAGAATAGCGCAACATACTAGTGTAGAAGGGTAGGTGTAAACCGTTGTGGTAAAAGTACGCAACGGGTAGAAATGGAAAATGAATCAAGAATTTTAATTGTAGACGATGAGGATCGTATTCGTCGTTTGTTGAAAATGTATTTAGAAAGAGAACAATACACAATTGAAGAAGCGGACAATGGTGATACAGCTTTAGAAATGGCGTTACAAAATGATTACGATTTAATCCTATTAGATCTTATGATGCCAGGTAAAGATGGTATTGAAGTGTGTAAAGGGGTTCGTGAGAAGAAAGCGACGCCAATTATTATGTTGACGGCAAAAGGTGAAGAAGTAAACCGAGTACAAGGGTTTGAGGTAGGAACTGATGATTATATTGTGAAACCATTTAGCCCACGTGAAGTAGTGCTTCGTGTGAAAGCGGTCTTACGCCGTTCTGTACCAACAACGTTCTTTACACAAGATACAACGACAAAAGATGTTACTGTGTTCCCTCATTTAACAATTGATAATGATGCACACCGTGTTACAGCAGATGGTAATGAAGTAAACTTAACACCGAAAGAGTACGAATTACTATTATTCTTAGCGAAAGCGCCTGATAAGGTATTTGATCGTGAGCAATTGTTAAAAGAAGTATGGCAATATGAATTCTTCGGAGATTTACGTACAGTTGATACGCATGTAAAGCGTTTACGTGAGAAGTTAAGCAAAAAATCACCAGATGCTGCGAAGATGATTGTTACCGTTTGGGGCGTAGGTTACAAATTTGAGGTTGTGAACGACTGATGCTTTGGAGAAGTGTAGTAGGGAAGTTATGGATGACTATATTACTTCTCGTTTCGTTTGTGCTCGGATTTGTTGCGATTTTACTTTCACAGTTTTTTAGAACATATTATGTTGATATGAGTGAAGCTAGGCTTCAAAAAGTTGCAACAAGTGTTTCAGAGTTAATTGAGGAAGGTGCCGATGTAAAAACGATTGAGAATATCGCGTACAAATTCTCTGATCCACTTTCAAGGATCATTATTGTAGAAGATGGTAAAGAAATATCTTCTTCGCCGAAACAAGAAGGATTAGTCACTCTTACAATGGATGATTTGAAAGAAGACAAAGAATTAGCGGCTGTTTTTACAGACAAAAAAGAAATTAAGAATAACATTAGAAAAGCCTCTAATAGTAGAAAGAATAAAAACACTGAAAATGATATTATGATTGTCGGAAAACCAGTGCATTCAAAAAATCAAAGTGCAGTGTTCGTATACGAATCTTTACAAGTACCGATACAAGGTATGGAGAGAACGACTGATTTTATATTCTTATCAGCAGGGATTGCGATTATATTAACAACGTTCTTTGCATTCTTCTTATCTACTCGAATTACAGCACCACTCCGTAAAATGCGTGAGGTTGCTTTTGAGGTCGCGCGTGGGAAGTTTGATGCGAAAGCACCTATGGTATCTCAGGATGAGATTGGTGAGCTTGCAACGGCCTTAAATCAAATGGGGAAACAGTTGAAGTTTAATATGAATGCCCTGCAGCAAGAAAAAGAACAGTTAGCTAGTATTTTAAGTAGTATGGCAGATGGGGTTATTACGTTAAATCAAGAAGGTGAAGTCGTTGTAATTAATCCGCCGGCTGAACATTTCTTACAAGTTTGGCAAGAGGAAAAGGAAGTAGAGCTCAGTAAAAAACTACCTTCTGAACTTGTTGAACTATTCCATCTCGTTGTAGAAAGTGAACAACAACAAGTGGTTGAAATTAATTTACAAAAAGGGAACTATGTAGTTCTTATGACGCCGCTTTACAATCAAACGAAAATTCGTGGTGCTGTAGCTGTATTACGTGATATGACGGAAGAGCGCCGTCTTGAGAAGATGCGTCAAGACTTTATTGCGAACGTATCACATGAACTTCGTACACCGATGGTAATGCTTCAAGGGTATAGTGAAGCGATTT
Organism: Bacillus sp. EE-W1; assembly: GCF_009760835.1. NCBI lineage: Bacteria > Bacillati > Bacillota > Bacilli > Caryophanales > Bacillaceae > Bacillus > Bacillus sp. EE-W1. Next base: position 69,611 of record NZ_WIPE01000054.1, read on the forward strand.
TAGATGATATTGTGCAAACGAAAGAAGAAATTAATGAGTTTGTTCAAATTATTTATGATGAATCCGTTCGTTTAGGTAAACTTGTAAATGAACTATTAGATTTAGCGCGTATGGAAAGTGGTAATGTAGAGTTACATATAGGTGAAGTTGATATTCATCCTTTCGTTGAAAAAATAGGTCGTAAATTCCAAGGAATTGCAAAGGATAAAGAAGTCGCATTAACGGTTGATTTCCAGAATCCAATTGAACAATACCCGTTTGATGCAGATCGTATGGAACAAGTATTGACGAATTTAATTGATAACGCAATTCGTCATACGAATGCAGGCGGACATGTAACGCTTGTAATTAATACGAAAAATAATGGTCTTACTTTTGAAGTACAAGATTCGGGCGCTGGTATTCCAGAAGAAGATATTCCATTTTTATTTGATCGTTTCTACAAAGCTGATAAAGCAAGAACACGTGGGAAAAAAGGTGGAACGGGGCTCGGGCTTGCGATTGCAAAAAATATTGTGCAAGGCCATGATGGTAAAATTGCTGTTTCAAGTGTTGTTGGAGAGGGAACTACATTCTCTGTATATTTACCGAATCGTATAATTTAGATATACGTTTTTAAAGTTGATAATGAATAAAGTTCTACTGTTTTTTATTTTTTTGTAAAATCAATTAAATAAATAATAGTAGAACTTTTTTTCTATCTTAGTCGAATGAAGAATAGCAAGAGGGGTGTCGTGAAGCGATGAAATTATATACGAAAACAGGAGATAAAGGGACAACAAGTGTAATAGGCGGCAGAGTGGATAAAGATAATATCCGAGTTGAAGCATATGGCACGATAGATGAGGCGAATTCTCATATTGGATATGCAATGACTAAGCTACAAGGCGGATCTTTTGGAGATATTTACAATGAACTTGAAAATATTCAACATGAACTATTTGATTGCGGGGGAGACTTGGCGATAGTAGAGGGGAAAATTCCTTATAAAGTAACGGTTGAAATGGTTGAAAGCTTAGAAAGAAGGATTGATTCGTATATAGAAGAAGCACCGCCGTTAGAGCGTTTTATTTTACCAGGTGGAAGCGAAGCGGCAGCTGCTATTCATATTGCACGTACAGTTGTAAGGCGAGCAGAACGATGTGTAGTGTCCTTGCAAAAAGAAGGGAAAATAAATGAAGTTGTTCTAAAGTATGTAAATAGATTATCTGATTATTTGTTTGCGGTAGCTAGAGTAATAAACGCTCGATTACAAGTAAAAGATGTGGAGTATAATCGCAGTGCAATCGTTTTTCGTGATAAAAACGAGAAGGAAGTGGAGTGATTCACTTTCTTTTTTTGTATACTTTTTTCTGTAATATACCAAAATAAGAGAAGGTATGGTGTTAATTAGAAAACGGAGGATGTATATGAAAGTGTTAAAATGTGGCGTCATGTTATTGACGGTATTGTTTTTTTCTCAATTACATGTGTACGCAGAGGGAAATCAATGGACATGGCCTGTTGAAGGGCAGATAAGTGATTATTTTGGGACAAGGCATGGAAAACACTACGGTATAGATATAGCGGCACCGATTGGCACGCCTGTGGCAGCTATTCAAGAAGGTAAGGTAACAAAGTCTTACTATTCAAGTAGTTATGGAAACGTTGTATTTATTAAACATGGAGAATATGAGGCCGTGTATGCGCATTTAAATAAGAGATATGTAGTTCAAGGGGATTATATTTCAAAAGGAGAAATAATTGGAGAAGTAGGAAATACAGGAGAATCGAGAGGTGCACACTTACATTTAGAAGTTCATCAAGGAAGATGGACGATGGCGAAAAAGAATGCGATGAATCCATTGCTTGTTCTAAATGAACAGAGAAATGAAGTTGTTTCCTCATCCTTATATGTCGTCCAAAAAGGGGACACTTTAGTTAGTATTGCACGGAAATTTAGTATGTCAGTTAAGGAAGTTAAAGATAAAAATGGACTGCAGCAAGATAGGATTTATCCAAATCAACAATTATACGTAAAGTAAAAAAAGAGCTAGTTAAACTAGCTCTTTTTTTACCAAAAAATAAAGACACATATAAATCCAGAAATAGCTAAGTAGCTATATAAGTAAAATACTTTCGTTCTTGTTTTTTCGTTCGTTCGAAATAGTACAATAGTCGGTTCAATTAAACCGATTGTCAAACAAAGTAAACCAAGAAGCATACAACCGATTGAAATGGAGTACAGGGCGATTTGTGGTGCTTGAAATGGAATCATCCATTTTAATAAAAATGCAATAAGTGCAGTGTAGCAAATGCTGCCGATGTATTTATTCAACGGTGCATTAGAACGGAACCCTGGAAGTTTTTTCAAGAAGGAGCGGGAAACAACTTCAGTTTGTAAAGATGTGTGCTCTTCAATTATTTTTTGAGCTTCTTTTCCTTTTTGGAAAAGGGATAATATCCAGTTTCGCTCACCTTGAAAAATAAATTGAGAAGTTGTCAAATAATGATCCACCTTCACTTTATTCCAACTTTTCCATGGGTGACGCTCACACAGTTTTAATTTACTCTCTGTTTTTTTATCATACTGATAAATACTGATGCCATCTTCATCGAAAGCAGCATAGTATGTCTCGCTTGAGAATGTGCCTAAATCAATTGGACAGTAGAAAAGTAATTCTTTTTTTAAGTAAAAGTATTCTTTTCTTAAGTTTTTTTTCATTGCTTCTCGAATAGAGTGTCTCTTTTCTTTTTTCATGACATTTCCTCCATAATCCAGAAAATGTTCTTATCTTAACAATTCAACATCTTATCACTTTTCATTATATATGACTAGGGGATTCATAGGGGAAATGCCGAATACTAAAAAATCTGGGGTGTATTGTAAAATATAGTGATTGGTTTTAATTATATAAAATTAATAACTTATTTTTAGTAAGTTACACTTTTTTTGTTCACAATACGATTATGTTGTTGTATAATAAAGTGGAAAATAGAATATCGGTCTATCTTCGGGGCAGGGTGAAAATCCCGACCGGCGGTGATGAACTATATGTGATTTTGTTCTAAGCCCGCGAGCCGTTAAGGCAGGATTTGGTGTGATTCCAAAGCCGACAGTATAGTCTGGATGGGAGAAGATGGAGGTTCAAGCGTTCAAAAAAGATATGGATTTGAACGTCTGTTTGATGTGCCTTAAATTCTCCCTTTGTGTAAAACACAAAGGGTTTTTTCGTTCTATGAAAAAGTAGGCATAGCAGAACCTTTCCACTTTCCATGAGAAGATCGATGGAAAAGGAGAGAGAAAGATGAAACAAAAAAACAGTGTAGTGCAGATGGTGAGTGTAGCGATGCTAAGTAGTATTGCATATTTACTGATGATGTTGGATTTCCCGTTTCCAGGGCTTCCGCCATTTTTAAAAATTGATTTTAGTGATGTACCAGCTCTAATTGCAGCAATTATTTTCGGGCCAGTTGCAGGGATAATTGTAGAGGCGATAAAGAATATTTTACATTACGGAATTCAAGGGAGTTTAACGGGAGTGCCAGTTGGAGAAATTGCTAACTTTATTGCAGGATGTTTATTTATTGGACCGGCAGCTTTCTTATTTAGAAAGTATCGTACTGTTAAGAGTTTAACGACAGGATTAATGCTAGGGACAATTACAATGGCGCTCATTATGAGTGTATTAAATTACATCATTATATTCCCAGCTTACACTTGGTTTTTAAATTCACCAGCTATGTCTAGCGAGGCTATAAGAACAACGGTTGTAACGGCAATCTTACCATTTAATTTGATTAAAGGAATTGTTGTGACAATTGTATTTGTAGCGTTATTCTCACGCCTGAAAGTATGGGTGTTTGCAAAAATGAAAAATGCATAAAATATAAAATAAAACCATTAGTAGTATGGAACTATTAGTGGTTTTTTATTAAGTAGAATGAAAATAGAAAACAAAAAATATCCCTCATATGAATGAGGGATATTTTTTGAAGTTAATAAAAGACTATTCGAATTTTAAAGAGTCGCCATCAAATGATTCATCAGCAACTTTAATTGAGTCAGTTGGACAACCTTCGAATGCATCCATCATATCTTCAATTAATACATCTGGAATTTCAACGATACCTTGGTTATCGTCTAACGTTACAAATGCAATACCTTCATCATCATAATCATAAATGTCTGGTGCAGCAGCGCCGCAAGCACCACATGCGATACAAGTATCTTTATCAACGATTGTATATTTTGCCATCTTTTTTCCCTCCTGATAATATGTATGTGAAAAGCTCGCCATAAAAATTATAACCTTATTGTAAAACGGTTTTTAAAACTTTTCAACATAAAATTATAATGATAATCCTTATCAATTAGAGTGTCAACTAATTTTTGCATTATGTCATAAGATTTTCAAAATACGTAAATGTTATTTCGTTTGGTACAATATACTATATACAAGTACATAGTGCCGATATGATAAGTTTAATGAGTAAGTGCAATCATACTAAAAAGTAATTAAGCTAGATTGAAAGGTGGAAGCGGTAATGCAACTACAATATACTTTATTGTATTGTTTAAAACAATTGAATGGTGAAAGGACCGTTTCTTCTATTTATTATTTATTAAAAGGAAAACGATCTTCGCAAACGTTACAAGATGGAAACATGTTCCGAATTTCATTTTTGTTTGGAATATATAAATCGTTAAATAGAACAGACTATGATCGTGAAGTTGCAAAGTTGTTGCAAGCAGATTTGATTCGAGAAATACATGAAAATACATATTTGTTAACATCTAAAGGTAAAATGCAGTTACATACATGGGAGGAAGTGTATGCTTTTCCCGCGCATTTACATAGTTTACACTATGGTGAATTAGGTGAAACATTTTGGAAACGTTTATCATTAATTATTCAAACTATATCTAATTTACAACAGAATAATACGAAATTTATTCCCATTCAACAAGATACAGAAATAATGATGTGGGTAAAACGCTTTTTAACAGGTATACCATATAGGCGAAGTGAATTGGCTAAAAGATTATGGAAAGAAATACATAATCTTTTAGGAAAAGGTGATGTAGTAGAAGCGACGATTGTAACATATAGATTAACAGGATATGAACGTATCGGTTGTACATTGCAGCAATTAGCGGAAATTACGAAACAAGATATATTCCGGGTGTATTTTTTATTTTGGGGTACGATTCACTTCTTTATACAAGAAGTTCACGATAAAGAAAATGAATTTCCGCTATTGGCTGAGATTATCTCTTATCCAAATGAGAGAGCTGAATTATTTAGTTTATCAACGAAAAAAACATATAATTTTTGGAGACAAGGACGCTCTTTAGATGAAATAGCGACAATTAGAAATTTAAAGGTTGCAACGATAGAAGATCATTTTGTTGAAATTGCTTTGCGGGAAAAAGAGTTTTCAATCGAGATGTTTATGGAAAAAGACAAAATAGATAAAGTAACAAAAGTAATTGAGGCATTACAAACACGTAAGTTGCGTGAGTTGAAACAAGCGGTTGGAGAGGGTATCTCTTATTTTGAAGTTCGTCTTGTATTGGCGCGGATGGAGGGTATAAATGAAGCTTGAGGAATATTTATATAGATGGTTTGGATATTCTGAATTTCGTACAGGGCAAAAAGGGGTAATTACAGATTTATTAGAAGGAAAAGATGTTATAGCAATGCTCCCGACTGGAAGAGGGAAGTCTATGTGCTATCAACTTCCAGGGCTAATGCAAGAAGGAACCGTGCTTGTTGTATCACCATTATTATCTTTGATGGAAGATCAAGTTACACAATTAAAGTATGTTGTGAAAAACCGAGTAATAGCACTTAATAGTTTTCGGACATTACATGAAAAAAGAGAAGCGATGAAAAAATTAGCTTCATATAAATTTATTTTTGTTTCACCAGAGATGTTGCAGTCGGAAGTGTTAATAAGAGAATTGAAGAAAGTTCATATTTCATTATTTGTTGTGGATGAGGCTCATTGTATTTCACAATGGGGTTATGATTTTAGGCCAGACTATAAAAAACTAAATGTAGTCATTGAAAATATCGGGTCTCCTACGGTGCTAGCATTAACGGCAACAGCGACAAAAGATGTACTCCGAGATATAGCAGAGAGTTTAGATTTGAAGAAAGTGACGCAGCATGTATACTCTATTGATCGTCCAAATATTGCGATGGAAGTACAATTTGTGGAGACGATAGAAGAGAAGAAAGAAGCGCTTTTGAACCAGGTGATGTATTTACAAGGGCCAGGGATTGTATATTGTTCAAGCAGAGCGTGGACAGAACGTTTAACGGAGTATTTAAGAGGAAAAGGCGTGACTGGTGTCGCTTTTTATCATGGTGGTATGGAACATGAAGAGCGTATGTTAATTCAACAGCAGTTTATGAATGACCAGTTGCAGCTTGTAATATGTACAAGTGCTTTTGGTATGGGAGTAAATAAGTCGAATACGAGCTATATTATTCATTTTCATTATCCGACTAATATAGCTTCCTATTTACAAGAAATCGGAAGAGCTGGAAGAGATGGTGAACCGAGTATAGCTATCTTACTATGTAGTCCGTTAGATCACGATTTACCAATTTCAATAATTGAAGATGAATTGCCAAGTCAGTCGCAAATACAATTTTTATTCTCTTTACTACAAGAAAGAATGTTTCAAACGAAAGAATTACCAATAGAAGAGGTAGAAGAAATTTGTTATAATGCAGCAAGATTTAATGAACAATATTGGCGTTTCATCCGCTATCATCTTGAACAGCTTGGAATCATACAACAGCGAAAATTAAAATTAGAGAGCTTGTCAGATGAAATTATGAACAGATTAATAGTTGAAGTAGAAATAAGGCTACGTAATAAATATAGTGAGCTAGAAAACATGAAATCGTGGATACAAGTGAAAGAATGTAGGCGTGAATATTTGTTACAACAGTTCGGTTATAGAAAAGAGAACGAGTTGAAAAATTGCTGTGACTATTGTGGTATTACAAAAATAGATTATAAAAAAAGACAAGCGCAACAATCGGATTTCGACTATAATTGGGAAACAGAGTTACAAAAGCTTTTCGGTCTAGAAAAGATGGGGGAATGATGAACATTCAAAGGCATAATATTGAAGATATGAGTCCGAAAGAAATAAGGCTGAATCTGTATATCACACAGTTCATTATTATCGGTATCGGTTGTTTACTAGCATATGTATTATTCCGAGATATAAAATCGGTGTATAGTCTGTGGAAGTGGGAACCGGTGTCTATACTTATAATAGGTGGCTTGTTGGCGATTGGTATTGTGTTATTAGATTATGTTGCAATGCGAGTATTTCCAGAGTCTTGGTTTGATGATGGTGGTATTAACGATAAGATGTTTCAAGGAATGTCAGTTATGCACCTACTCGTTATTACGTTCATTATCGGCTTTGCAGAAGAATTTTTATTTAGAGGTGTAGTGCAGACGCACTTTGGAATTGTAATAGCGAGTTTAGTATTTGCAGTGTTACATATTCGGTATATAACAAAGCCATTTTTGTTTTGTTTCGTCTGTTTCATTAGTTTTGTCTTTGGTTATGTGTTTGAATGGACAGGAAATTTATTTATAACAATCTTTGCACACTTTCTTGTTGATTTTATAATGGGACTCCAATTAAGAAAATAAATGGAAGGTGGTGGTGAACAACATGAGAAAACGAATTCCTGATTTCGAAGAGGAATTAGAAGTTGAGCGAGTGGAAGAAAAAGAAAGTTTACCGCCGCGTAGTGAAATTCATAGAAATAAAGAGAAAAAAGAAAAGTTTAAAATGAATCATATTTTCGTCCGAGTTTTAACATTTCTATTCATATTACTACCAATTAGTATCTTATGGTATACAGATAAATATATTCAGGTGAAAAGTGATGGTAATAACGCTGGGAAAAGTGCGTTTGAGGTCATTTTCTTTGATTCAGCTAAATCTGAGTCTGAGGCAACATCTGAGAAAGTAGTAACGCATACGGTAAAAGAAGGAGAAACTTTAGAAAGTATAGCGAAGCAATATTTTTCAGATGAAACTGGGATTGAAGTGATTAAAAAGTATAATGATTTACAAGAAGATGAAGTGAATGTAGGTCAAGAAATAAAAATTCCGATAAAAGATAAGTCCGCAAAACAGGATAGCTAGTAGCATACCTACTATAAAAACTGAGGATTATCTTTATGCGGAAGGGAGTGAAAAATATATGATATGGATTATCTTATTAAGTGCTCTCATATGTATTGGTATTATATTTCTTCTTGTAATGGTAATGTATACAGAAGCGATGCGTAATACTGTGTTAGAACATACTTTACTTTTTGAAGAATTTCCGAAAAGTTTTCAAAAAGTAAAGGTGTTTTTTATTTCTGATATTCATAGAAGGGTCATTTCAAGTTCATTAATTGAACAAGTAAAAGGAAAAGTAGACCTTGTAATTATTGGCGGTGATTTAGCGGAAAGAGGCGTCCCTTTATCGAAAATTTCTGCAAATATACAAAAGTTAAGAGCGATAGCTCCTGTATATTTTGTGTGGGGAAATAATGATTATGAGATTGAATATCATGAATTAGATGCTTTGTTATTAGAAAATAATGTGAAAGTTTTAGATAATACAAGAGTTGTATTTGAGTCTGAACTAGGAGAAAAAATTTGTTTGCTCGGTGTAGATGATGTTGGTTTGAAGCGTGATCGTTTAGATTTAGCTTTGGCTGATTGCAAAGAAGATGGTTTTCGCATATTAATTAGCCATAACCCTGATATAATAAATAAAATGTCTGGAAAAGAACAAATTTCACTTGTGTTAAGTGGACATACACATGGAGGACAGATTCGATTATTCCCATCTAAAAAATATTTAAAAGGTGGCGTATATAAGCATTCAAATATGACTCTTTTTGTTAGTAATGGGTATGGAACAACGTTGATTCCACTTCGCTTCCGAGCACCTGCTCAAACACATATTATTACGTTATGCGGAGGGAAATGATGCCAACTCTAAACGGGAAATATAACATAAAAGCTGTTTCGAATATAATTGGAATTCAGCCGAGTACGCTTCGTGCATGGGAAAGACGATATCAAATTATTGCCCCGAAGCGGAATCATGCGGGGCATCGATTATATACAGAAGAGCATATTCAAATTTTGAAATGGTTAATGGACAAGGTTTCTTCCGGCATGATGATTGGACAAGCAGTTCAATTATTAGAAGGGAATCGTTTGCAGAGTAATGTTCAAAAAGAAATACATTACGATAGAGAAGTTGTTTTAGTGGACGATTTACTGCAAGCTTTGTTAAAATTTGATGAAATTACAACTTCTGCATTGTTAAACGAGGCTTTCAGTATTTATGCAACAGAAAAAGTCATAGCAAGTATTGTTCTTCAAGTGTCAAATAAATTGTTAACGTTAAAAAATAATAATGAAGTTACAATGGTGCAATTCCAATATGTCGTATCATTTTTACAAACTCGTCTAGGAATGGTGTATCATAATGCATCATCATTTTCTTCTATACACAAAGTTGTCGTGTTAGAAAATAATATGTTGAAAGGGTTTGTTTTCTCAACGTATTTACGCTTAAAAGGATATGAGGTGATATATATTAGGTCAAGCTTAGCGGAAGATGGTATTTTGTTAGCTGTTGAGCAAATACAACCTACATATGTAGTAGTCTCTTTTGATGGGGAACGAGAACTTAAGAACGCGATAAAGGACATGAATTTGTTGCAAGAAAAAAGTGAGAAACTTTCTGTTGGGTTTATAGGAGAAATAGGTGCTCGAGATCAGTTGAACATTCAAACATGCCTAATTGGTGATACGAAAGAAGAATGGGATGATTGGTTAAAAATGTTAGAATAGTTGTTCGAAAAGAACCATCTATTTTCTATTTCATATAATAAAAATTATATTCATTGGTTACGTAGGGAGGGTATGAGATGAGGCTGGAACGATTAAATTACAATAAGATAAAAATTTTCTTAACATTTGATGATTTATCTGAACGAGGATTAACGAAAGAAGATTTGTGGAGAAATGCACCGAAAGTACAGCAATTATTTCGTGATATGATGCAAGAAGCAAATAAGGAACTAGGGTTTGAAGCGGATGGTCCAATTGCAGTTGAAGTATTTTCTCTACAAGCGCAAGGAATGGTCGTAATTGTAACGAAAGAACATCAAGATGTGGATACAGATGATGAGTTCCGTGACGAGTTTATTGAAATGCAAGTGACTCTAGATGAAAGCGAGCATATACTTTATGAGTTTGCTACACTAGATGACGTAATTAACCTGTCGAATCGTTTATATAACCTTGATGTAACTGGCGGAAAACTATATACGTGGGATGGGCGTTTCTATCTTTGGATGGAAGAAGAGGAGCAGGTTCAATTACTGAAGGCAGATTTTATAGCTATTTTAGCGGAATATGGTAATCCGTCTACAGCAACTATTTATCGTCTAATGGAGTATGGTAAAGAATTAATGGCTTCTCAAGCAATTGAACAAATACACAATTACTTTGTGAAAAAACAAAACCTTAGCTAATATAACAAAGCTAAGGTTTTGTTTTTTATTTGGAGAAACCTAAAATGTTGGTCTGAAAATGTCAAAACAATTAATGGTATAGCGGGAATCATAAATATTTGGGCGCTCTTTACTATACTTAAAAATATCTTCTTAAGTTGTTATATATAAGTAAAATAAAAAACATTTAAATATTTAAGTATTTTACTTTTCTAAAAGCAATAAAAGGACTATAATGATAGTGAAAACGCTTGCAACAGGAAATAGTTTGTATATATTTGTTAGCGTTTTCTATTGCATTCCAAATTTAACGGTGTATACTAGGCAATGAAGGTTTACTAAACAAGTGAAATTACAGGGGGTTTACTTACTATGGTAGCCGAAAAGGGAACTCAAACAAAAACACAACAACAAAGGGAACAACATTTTGAACTATTGAATTCGACACAAATTGTTATTAGTGAAGCATTAGAAAAATTGGGTTATCCAAACGAAGTATATGAATTATTAAAAGAACCAATTCGTATGATGACAGTGAAAATACCAGTTCGTATGGATGACGGGACTGTTAAAATATTTACAGGATATCGTGCACAACATAATGATGCTGTTGGTCCAACGAAAGGTGGAATTCGCTTCCATCCGAATGTAACAGAAAATGAAGTGAAAGCACTTTCAATCTGGATGAGTTTAAAATGTGGTATTGTTGATTTACCATACGGTGGAGGTAAAGGTGGAATTATCTGTGACCCACGTGAAATGTCATTCCGTGAGTTAGAAAGATTAAGCCGCGGTTATGTACGAGCAATTAGCCAAATCGTAGGACCGACGAAAGATATTCCAGCTCCAGATGTATTCACAAACTCTCAAATCATGGCATGGATGATGGATGAATATAGCCGTATTGATGAATTTAATTCACCAGGATTTATTACAGGTAAGCCACTTGTATTAGGTGGATCACATGGACGTGAAACAGCAACGGCGAAAGGTGTAACAATTTGTATTCGCGAAGCTGCAAAAAAACGCGACATTGATATTAAAGGTGCACGCGTTGTTGTTCAAGGATTCGGTAATGCTGGTAGCTTCTTAGCTAAATTTATGCATGATGCAGGCGCGAAAGTTATTGCAATCTCGGATGCTTACGGTGCATTGCATGATCCAAACGGATTAGATATTGATTATTTATTAGACCGTCGTGATAGCTTCGGTACAGTAACAAAACTATTTAATAATACAATTTCAAACAAAGAATTGTTAGAACTTGATTGCGACATTTTAGTTCCAGCTGCAATTGAGAACCAAATTACAGAAGAAAATGCTAATAATATTAAAGCAAAAATCGTTGTTGAAGCTGCAAATGGTCCAACAACATTAGAAGCAACTAAAATTTTAACAGATCGCGGAATTTTACTTGTTCCAGACGTATTAGCAAGTGCTGGCGGTGTAACAGTATCTTACTTTGAGTGGGTACAAAATAACCAAGGTTACTACTGGACTGAAGAAGAAGTAGAACAACGTTTAGAAAAAGTAATGGTAAGATCATTTGATTCTATTTATGAAACAGCACAAGTTCGTAAAGTGAACATGCGCTTAGCTGCGTATATGGTCGGTGTTCGTAAAATGGCTGAAGCAAGTCGCTTCAGAGGTTGGGTATAATATTATATCGTGAGAAAACGTGATTCCTTTCGAGGGAATCACGTTTTTTTGTTGAAGTATTAGTGTGAGGTGTTGTATATGGAAAATGAAATGATGGAACGAGTAGAACAATTAGAAGAAAAGGTTAAGAGGTTAGAGGGAGAACTCTCAAGAACGATGAAAGCCCGAAAAACAAGTAACGTTCGGATGTTCGGAGAAGGACTACTGTTTTTAATATTTGGTGCAGTTGTAGTAGGGCCGATTATCGCTTTTGTAATCTCAATTCTTACTTGGATTGTTGAAAAATAAAATAAAAACAAAAAAAGAACGCTTGTTCTACACGAACAAACGTGCTATACTTTCCTTAGATAAACAAAACGGAAATGATTTTAAGGAGAGATAAATGATGAAAATGACAGTAGACCAAAGGTTTATGATGCCAGCAGATGTTGTAGAACGAGTGGAAGTATTAAGAAACAAACAAAGTAAGCGCGGCACATTATTACAATCTGTAAATAAATTTTTCGGTTTAGATACGAAAGAAGATTGTGTTTGGTTTTACGGTTTTTATGGAGTTGCTGTAAGTATTTTATTATTTATGGTGTTCACATCAAATATTTTCGATTTTCTCTTCGCGTAAGAAATATGCGATAAGGACATTGCTACCGAATACATATATAAAGAAGTAAGGTAATCTTCTGAAGCGGGAGTTGGTAGTAATGGCGATGTTTCCTATAGAGCGTAACTATATTGGGTATGGAAGTTCACGACCGGGAATTCCTCTTTCTAAAGTAAGGTTTATTGTAAGTCATGATACGGGGAACCCTGGTAGCAATGCGATAGGGAATCGGGATTATTTTAATGAAATACAACCGAAAGCTTCGGCACATACATTTATAGATGATAAAACAATATTGGAAATTGTTCCTATAAATGAAGTTGCCTATCACGTTCGATATGGTGTGCCGACAGATAATGACTTATATGGTTATGATGCTAATAAGGCTGCCATTGGAGTGGAACTTTGTTATGGCGGTGATGTTAACTTTTGGGAAGCATATACCCGTTTTACGTGGTATCATGCGTATTTATGTCAAAACTTCGGCTTGAATCCGAAGAAAGATATCGTATCACATAAAACACTTGACCCAGCTAGAAAGATTGATCCTGAAAATGTATTAGGGAAACAAGGTATTAAATTTCAGCAGTTTTTAGCAGATGTCTATCGGATGTACGTTTCGTTTAGATGACAAATATATGAAAAATGAATACAATAAAGATAGGTGCCTACTGCTGTAAGTAGGTTTTTTCTTGTTTTTATAAATAGCGTATTGGTAGAAGACTAGGAGTGAGCTGAGTATGCAGAAAGAAACAGCTATCATAATTGGAGGCGGTCCGTGCGGATTAGCAGCAGCAATTTCGTTGCAAAAGGTAGGGATAAATCCGTTAGTAATTGAAAAAGGAAACATTGTAAATGCGATTTATAATTATCCAACTCATCAAACATTTTTCTCTTCTAGTGAAAAATTAGAAATTGGTGATGTAGCTTTTATTACAGAAAATCGTAAGCCAGTTCGAAATCAAGCGCTTGCGTATTATCGTGAAGTAGTAAAGCGTAAATCTGTACGTGTAAATGCTTTTGAGCGAGTGGAAAAAGTACAAAAAGATGGAGAAGTTTTTCATGTTGAGACAAGAAAGCGTGACGGAAGTACAGAAATATATATAGCGAAATATGTTGTTGTAGCAACTGGATATTATGACAATCCAAATTATATGAATGTTCCCGGCGAGGAACTGAAGAAAGTAGCTCACTATTTTAAAGAGGGACATCCTTATTTTGATCGAGATGTAGTAGTTATAGGTGGGAAAAACTCGAGTATAGATGCCGCGTTAGAACTTGTTAAAACCGGTGCGTGTGTAACGGTTTTATATCGCGGAAGTGAGTATTCACCAAGCATTAAGCCGTGGATTTTGCCGGAGTTTGAGGCGTTAGTACGAAGCGGCACAATTCAAATGCATTTCAGGGCTCACGTGAAAGAAATTACTGAACATACATTAACGTTTACAGTCGATGATGAGGCATATACAATCCAAAATGATTTTGTATTTGCGATGACTGGTTACCATCCTGATCATAGTTTCTTAACGAAGATGGGTGTTCGGATTGATGTAGAAACAGGACGTCCGATTTATGCAGAGGATACAATGGAAACGAACGCTGAAAATATTTTCATTGCAGGTGTAATTGCTGCTGGAAATAATGCGAATGAAATATTTATTGAGAACGGTCGATTTCATGGGGATGCGATTGCGCAAACCATTGCGTCAAGGGAAATATAAAAAGAAGCTGTCGAAATAAACTTCGACAGCTTCTTTTTAATTGTGCATAAACATATTTTGGATTGTTTCATGAGAATTTGTATTCTCTAATGCAACTAATAATTTAATACGTGCTTTTTGAGCATTTAAACCGTATGTGAATACAATACCCATATCTTTTAATTGTTTGCCGCCACCTTCATATGAATATACATCTTGCACGATGCCATTGAAACAGCGAGAAACTAATACGACAGGGATTCCTTTGTCGATTAATCGTTCTAGACTAGGAAGTGTTCTTGGAGGTAAATTACCTTGTCCAAGTGCTTCAATAACAATCCCGTCTACTGGAAGGTTTTCAATTGCTGCTAACAATGTATCGTCCATACCAGCGTATGCTTTTAGAACAACTACGTTTTTAGAAACCTTATTTACTGAATATGTTTCATGGTGTACTAAAGCGTGATGGAATACAACGCCGCGCTTTGTTACCATACCGATTGGTCCATACTGTGGACTCTGGAATGTTGCCACGTTACTTGTATGTGTTTTCGTTACATTTGTAGCGCAATGGATTTCGTCGTTTAATACGACTAAAACACCTTTTTCAGCAGCTTCACTACAGCTAGCTACTTTTACAGCCGATAAGAAGTTATATAGACCATCAGCACCTAATTCATTACTAGAACGCATTGCACCTGTTACAACGATTGGAATAGTTGCTTGCACTGTTAAATCTAAGAAATAGGCTGTTTCTTCTAATGTATCCGTACCATGCGTAATGACTACGCCATGAATGTTGTCTTGTTTTACTTTTTCATCAATGATGACTTGTAATTGTAACATTTCGCTCGGTGTCATATGAGGAGATGGTAGATGGAACACGTCTTCAACGATTAAATCAACATCGCCTTCTAAATCAGGAATAAATTTTAAAAGAGGATTTTTTTCACCTGGTTGTACGACCCCAGTTTCTTTATCTTCCTCCATTGCAATTGTTCCACCTGTGTGTAAAACTAGGATTCTTTTCAATGCTTATACCCCTTTCAAGTTGAAAAATACATTTAGAACATAACATGTTTTGAGTAAATTCGACAATGGAAATGTATAAAAGTATGCCTCGGAAATGACAATAAAGTTAGCTGCTATATATACGATGTATAAAATCACGAAACGAAATGTGTAAATGTAGGATAGGAGGGAGCAATTACATTGAAAAAGATGGAGAAAATTTTTATTCGTATATTAGTAATACAATTCATTTGTCTTTCTGTTGTGCAATTGTTATTTATACATAAGTCATCAGTGAAATATTTATCTAAAATTGTTTATTATGAAGGTGTCATGGTAAAAAACAAAGCAGAAATCTTACAGGTGAATAGGTAGTTTTCATTTTCTTCTATGAAGGATTATGCTACAATAATTGAGGATTTAATGACGTGAAGCAAATGAGAAGAAGCAGGAGAATACCTGCTTTTCGTTTTGTTTTATAAGTGAAAAAATGAGGTGTTACAATGGATAAACGAATTTCAATTGCTATAGATGGTCCAGCAGCTGCTGGAAAAAGTACGGTTGCAAAAGTTGTGGCAAAGAAACTTTCTTACGTTTATATTGATACAGGCGCAATGTACCGCACGATTACATATGCAGCCCTTGAACAAAAAGTGGACATTGAAAATGAAGAGAAGTTAATGGAAGTTGTAAAGAATGTAAATATTGAGTTTCAGCAAGGAGAAAATACACAACTTGTATTTTTAAATGGACAAGATGTTTCTGAAGTAATTCGTACACCTGAGGTGACGAATCGAGTATCTATTGTTGCGAAACATCGCCTTGTTCGTGAAGAAATGGTGCGTCGTCAACAAGAGTTAGCGGAAAAAGGCGGCGTTGTAATGGATGGCCGTGATATTGGTACACATGTGTTACCAGATGCTGAAGTGAAGATCTTTATGCTTGCTTCTGTTGAAGAAAGAGCAGAAAGAAGACATTTAGAAAATATAAATAAAGGTTTCGATTCTAATTTAGAGCAGTTAAAAAAAGAAATTGCTCAGCGTGATAAATTAGATTCAGAACGCGAGGTTTCTCCTCTAAAGAAAGCTGATGATGCATTGGAATTAGATACAACTTCTTTATCAATTGAAGAAGTTGTCCAAAAAATTATGAGTATTGTTTCAGGAGTGTTTGCAAAATAAAGAAAGGGGATAACCTCTTTCTTTTTTTGTTTATATAGAAATGTAAAGGATGCGTGAATTGTGAGTCTCTTTCCTTGACAAATGCTCGGATTTGTAAGAAGTTAGTAAAAGAAGGATAAAACTTTCAGAATATATTCGCTATTATATTTCAAAACATACTTTCTTCAAGATGATTTTGCTGTATACTATTTATATAGGTTTAATATATTTTCTAGTGAAATGTATGAAAACTGAGTATGTGATGATAAATTCTTAAACATGCAAATGAAAACATATGTTTTCATTTCGTATATACATAAAAAATGCTTTGTCAATTCTGTAGGGAGGTATTTCCATGGTAGAGAAAATGAATGAAGAAGTTATGGATTCAAAAGAATTACAAGTTGGTGACGTTGTTACAGGTTCTGTAACGAAAGTTGAAGAGAAACAAGTGCTTGTAAATGTTGGATACAAAACAGATGGCGTAATTCCAATTAGTGAATTAGCTAACGTTCATATTGAAAAAGCAAGCGATGTTGTAGAATTAGATCAAATACTAGAATTGAAAATTATTAAATTAGAAGAAGATGATCTTGTCTTATCTAAACGTGCTGTTGATGCAGAAAAAGCATGGGTAGAATTACAGGAGAAATTTACTTCTGGTCATGTGTTTGATGTTACTGTAAAAGATATCGTGAATGGTGGATTAGTTGTGGACCTTGGTGTTCGTGGTTTTATCCCAGCTTCACTTGTAGAAGTACATTATGTAGAAGATTTTACTGACTATAAAGGCAAAACATTAGCCGTGAAAATTGTTGAATTAGACCGCGAAAAAAATCGTGTAATCCTTTCGCATAAAGCAGTAGTAGAATTAGAACTAGATTCTAAGAAAAAAGAAGCGATTTCTTCATTAAAAGAAGGAGACGTTGTTGAAGGAACAGTGCAACGATTAACGGATTTTGGTGCTTTCGTTAACGTTGGTGGTGTGGACGGTTTAGTTCATATTTCACAAATTTCACACGAACGTGTAGAGCAACCTTCTGAAGTATTAGAGCAAGGTCAAAAGGTAAAGGTAAAGGTATTATCTGTTGATGCTGATACACAACGTATTTCTTTATCAATTAAAGCAGCTCAGCCAGGACCTTGGGAGAATGTTGCTGGCGAAATAAAAGCTGGAGATATTCGTGAGGGAGTAGTAAAACGTCTTGTTACATTCGGTGCATTCGTTGAAATTTTACCTGGCGTTGAAGGTCTTGTGCATGTATCTCAAATTGCAAATCGTCACGTGAAAAATCCAAATGAAGTATTGGAAATGGGACAAGAAGTAAAAGTGAAAGTGCTTGAAGTCCATGTTGCAGAGAAACGTATTTCTTTAAGTATAAAAGAAACGCTTGAGGAAAATAATGTAATTGAGGATTACAGTCAGTATGAACCAAATGCTGATTCTGCTACTTTCCAATTAAGTGATATTATTGGTGAACAACTGAAAAAATTAAAGAAATAAAGAGGGGTACAAGTGGTAAGGGCAAAACGTAAATTAGATCATATTGAATACGCTCTTTCTACTGGTCAGTCTCGTACGCATGGATTTCATGATATTGATTTTGTGCATCAAGGATTGCCAAATTCAAGTTATGACACAATAACATGTGAAACAAAAATCGGCGAACTTTCACTAAGTTCGCCGATTTTTATCAATGCGATGACTGGTGGTGGGGGAGAGAAAACGTTACATATTAATGAGCAATTAGCATATGTAGCGAAACATCATAATCTTGCTATGGCTGTAGGGTCGCAAATGGCGGCGTTAAAAGATGAAAGTGAGGCTGCTTCTTATACGATTATCAGAAAAGTAAATCCAAATGGTATTTTCTTTGCTAATTTAGGTAGTGAGGCAACTATCGAACAAGCAGAGCGTGCCGTTGATATGATTGAAGCGAATGCATTGCAAATTCATTTAAATGTCATACAAGAGTTAACGATGCCAGAAGGAGACCGTGACTTTACTGGTGTACTTCAGCGCATTGAGAAAATTGTATTAAATAGTAAAGTTCCTGTCATTGTGAAAGAAGTTGGATTTGGGATGAGTAAGGAAACAATACAACAGCTAGCGAGCATAGGTGTAACGGCAATTGATATTGGTGGACAAGGTGGTACAAATTTTGCTGCTGTTGAAAATGAAAGAAGACAGCGAATGCTTTCTTATTTTAATAACTGGGGCATACAAACAGCAACCTCGATTATTGAAGCAACCTCTACAAATAATAACCTCTCTTTTATTGCATCTGGGGGTATACAAACAGCGCTTGACGTAGCGAAAGCAATCGCATTAGGGGCGAATACAACTGCGTTTGCTGGATACTTTTTACGTATTTTAATGCAAGATGGTATCGAGAAGTTAGTGGATGAAATTGATCTTTTACATACAGATTTGAAATTTATTATGACAGCTCTTGGTGCAAAGACGATAGAAGAGTTACAGGCTGTACCTCTTGTTGTAAAGGGCGAAACGTATCATTGGTTAACGCAGCGTGGTATTGATACGACGCATTATAGTAGAAGATAAAAAAATCAACCGTTTGGTTGATTTTTTTGTTTTTTGTTCGTTTTAGTAATATAAAGTGAGGAATGGAATTAATATTCTATCAAAATAAAATTATTCCTATATAAACACTATCTTGTGCAAGTTGCGACTGAAAAAGAGGCTGGAAAATGTAGATAGTTTGCTACTGAATTATTAGGGAGGGTTTAATTTCGTAAAGGAAAAATAGGTGGAGATAAAAATAAACCATAGAAAAATTCGGATGTTAAATATTATTTTGATATAAGTAAAAATCATTAAAATAATTATGTAAAAGACGGTTTCGTACAATATCGAAACCGTCTTTTTGTGTTCATTAGTGCTGATTTTGTTTTCGGGCTTGCTCTGGTGTATCCAGTCCAGTTGCACCCGGATATTGTAGTGATTGGTCACGATCAGATTCAACGCGTCGTGATTCTCTTAGTTTTCGTTCTTGACGATCTTTACCCATAATGAATAGCACCTCCTTATTAAAAGTGTTGCTGTTATATGAAAAAACTATGCGCGAAGAAAGTGGATTAACTTTCATAAAAAGTTCCCATAATGGAAAACATAGGAGGTGAAATGATGGAAGGGAGTACTTTTTATTTTTTAGCTTGGATAGGGTGGATTGTTGTAACTTTTTTTATGAAAAAGGACTCTATGCGGTGGAAGATAAGCGCTTGTATATTGATTTTTATTATTTGCTCTCCGTTACATGTAACGATTGCTTCATTCACGGTATCAGTAAATGCACTTTTGCTTTGTATTGTTGCTTTTATAGGAATCGCACTATATTCTATTTGGAAAAAATTATATAGCTTACTTTCGGCACTTATTATTGCAATGTTATATACAAGTTTTCATTTGTTAGAAGTATATGATCCGATTTGGATTGTGGTGGACAGGTTGTTTTTGGTAAGTGGTGCTCTTGTGTATGCATCGGTTTTATTGCATGAGGATCGCATATTACGATTATGTTCTCTTTATATAGGAATGTTACAGGGGGAATTGTTAGTGACACTTATTTTTCGAAAACTACATTTCCCTTATGATTACGGAAGTTTAGCGTTTTTTGATATCGTCGCCGTTGCTACATTTTTCATGGCAATTTTGTTTTGGATTGCAAAAGCATCAGTATACATGGAACAGTTCAAGAGGAAAGCACGTAAAAGAAAGGCGAGGGTAATACATGACTGAATATACACCGGCCATTTTATGCGGAGTAATAGCGGGGACAGTAACGAGAGTGCTAATGCTCCGGACAGATACGCGTCAATATCCGACGAGGCTCCACGGAAAAATTATTCACGTTGCGATGGGGTTAATTGCAGCGGCTTTAGGAGCAATTGCGATTCCGTCAATTTTGAAAAAAGATTTTTCTGCTATTACATTTCTTACATTAGCAGCAACACAGTTTCGTGATGTGCGTAATATGGAAAGAAATACCCTTCAACAATTAGATGGATATGAGCTCGTACCGCGTGGAAATACATATATTGAAGGGATTGCATTAGTTTTTGAAAGTCGAAACTATTTGGCGATGTTAACGTCGTTTGCAACGACGTTTGCGTATATAGGGTTCCATTCGTGGATTGCTGGAGTAATTATGGCTATAATCGCATTTATTATCGCGAAAAAATTAATGTCTGGCAGAAGGTTACATGATCTTGTTGATATCGAGCATGTTCCACTTCGTTTTGAAGGAGCGGGGCTGTATATTGATAATATTTACATTATGAATATTGGATTGCCAGCAAGGCAAGAGGAAATTATGAAATATGGAATGGGCTTTATTTTAAGGCCGAAAACAATTGATGCGATGGTGACAATCTCAAACTTAGGACAACGACAAGCTATTTTACATGATGTTTCTGTTGCTTTAGGGATTTATAGAGATTCTGGTACGCCAGCGCTTGTGCCGCTAGCAAAGCGTGATTTAGAAGATGGTAGGGTTGGGATTTTTGTCTTGCCACAAGATCAAGATGCAGAGAAAGCGATAGGTGTCATAGGGAATGTGCCGACGTTAGAAAGTGCTGTTCATATGTCATCGGAAGCCCCGAAAGGAAGGGGAGATAAAAGATGATGTTAGAAAGTGTAATTCTCGCGGTTATTACAACAACGCCGGAGAAATTTGCTGGTGGTGCCCCTTTGTTTACTTGTGAATCGACAGATGAGTTAGAATTTGTTGCAAATAATTTAGAGGCAATTTTAGATGGTATTGCGCATCGCTTACAAGAGAATGTATATATTATTGTGAAACATTAGTAACGTGTGGTATAATGTGAGGTGTTTTGATACGCTGAGAAATATTCTGGAATGCAAATCCCTTCTTGCACAAAGAAGGGTTTTTTACATAATAAACAGAAGCAAGTTGAAAGGATGAAAGTATATGCCGAAACCAGTAATAGCAATAGTAGGCCGCCCGAACGTAGGAAAATCTACTATTTTCAATAGAATTGTTGGAGAAAGAGTTTCAATCGTAGAAGATATACCAGGTATAACGCGAGACCGTATTTATAGTGCGGGAGAATGGTTAAATCATGAATTTAACATTATTGATACAGGTGGAATTGATATTGGAGACGAGCCGTTCTTGACACAAATTCGTCAACAAGCGGAAGTAGCGATTGATGAAGCAGATGTTATCATTTTTATGACGAATGGTCGCGATGGTGTAACTGCAGCAGATGAAGAAGTTGCTAAAATTTTATATCGTTCTAAAAAACCAATTGTACTTGCGGTAAATAAGGTTGATAATCCAGAAATGCGTAGTGATATTTATGATTTTTATGCATTAGGATTTGGCGAGCCATTCCCGATTTCAGGTACACACGGTTTAGGACTTGGTGATTTGTTAGATGAAGCTGCAAATCATTTTCCAAAGATTGAAGAAGAAGCGTATGATGATGAAACAATCCGTTTCTCTTTAATTGGACGTCCAAATGTAGGGAAATCATCACTTGTAAATGCACTTCTTGGTCAAGAACGTGTAATTGTAAGTAATATAGCGGGAACGACACGTGATGCTGTTGATACACCATATAGTAAAGATGGTCAAGATTATGTAATCATCGATACAGCTGGTATGCGTAAAAAAGGGAAAGTATACGAAAGCACAGAAAAGTATAGTGTACTTCGTGCACTTAGAGCGATTGAACGTTCTGACGTTGTTTTAGTCGTTTTAGACGGAGAAGAAGGAATTATTGAACAGGATAAAAAAATTGCTGGATATGCTCATGATTCAGGACGTGCTGTTATTATCGTCGTAAACAAATGGGATGCAGTGAAAAAAGATGAAAAAACAATGAAAGCATTTGAAGAAAACATCCGTGCTCATTTCCAATTTTTAGAGTACGCGCCGATTGTATTCTTATCTGCGAAAACGAAAAAACGTACACAAACATTATTACCAGTTATTAATGAAGTAAATGAAAGCCATAGTATCCGTATTCAAACGAACGTATTAAATGATGTAATTATGGATGCGGTAGCGATGAATCCAACACCAACTCATAATGGTAGCCGTCTGAAAATCTTCTATGCGACACAGGTTGCGGTAAAACCACCAACATTTGTTATATTTGTAAACGATACAGAATTAATGCACTTTTCATATGAGCGCTTCTTAAAGAATCGTTTACGTGAAGCGTTCGGTTTTGTAGGAACGCCGATTCACATTATCGCTAGAGCAAGAGACTAATGGAGAGGATGTGATTTTATGACAAAAATCACAGTAGTTGGAGCAGGTAGCTGGGGAACAGCGTTAGCGATGGTATTAGCTGACAATGGACATGATGTACGTATTTGGGGAAATCGTTCTGAACTTATGGATGAGATTAATACAAAACATGAGAATAGTCGATACCTTCCAGGAATTACATTGCCAAGCACAATCGCAGCCTACTCTTCTTTAGAAGAAGCATTAGTAGATGTAAATGTAGTACTTCTTGTAGTACCAACGAAAGCGTATAGAGAGGTATTACAAGATATGAAGAAATATGTAGCAGGTCCGACTACTTGGATTCATGCAAGTAAAGGGATTGAACCTGGTACATCAAAACGTATTTCGGAAGTGATTGAGGAAGAAATTCCAGAGGACTTGATTAAAGATGTTGTTGTACTATCTGGACCGAGTCATGCTGAAGAAGTTGGTTTACGTCAAGCGACAACTGTTACGTCTGCAGCAAAGCGTATGGAAGCGGCTGAGGAAGTACAAGATTTGTTTATGAATAGTTACTTCCGTGTATACACAAATCCAGATATCGTTGGAGTTGAGCTTGGTGGTGCGTTAAAAAATATTATCGCATTAGCTGCTGGGATAACTGATGGACTTGGATTAGGTGATAATGCGAAAGCGGCATTAATGACACGTGGTTTAACGGAGATTGCTCGTTTAGGAAGAAAAATGGGCGGAAATCCATTAACGTTTGCTGGTCTAACTGGTATGGGAGACTTAATTGTAACTTGTACAAGTGTTCATAGCCGAAATTGGCGCGCTGGAAATATGCTTGGAAAAGGACACTCTTTAGAAGAGGTGTTAGAAAGCATGGGTATGGTTGTAGAAGGTGTAAGAACAACGAAAGCTGCTCACGAATTAGCAGAGAAAATGGAAGTTGAAATGCCGATTACAGCTGCTTTATATGACGTGCTATTCAATGGGAATAATGTGAAAGATGCAGTAGGCTCATTAATGGGACGTGTTCGAAAACATGAAGTGGAAGCTATACCGGACTTACTTTAAAGAAAAGCGACAGAAGTACATTTGTACTTCTGTCGCTTTTTATTTTTATGGGTCTTTTCACCATTTTTTTAATTTTGCATAGGATGAAGAGTAACTTGAGGAGAGGGTGAAAAGAATGGATAATAACATTTTTAATAACATTGAAAAAGAAGCGAAAGTGAATAAAGAAGATATTTTTAAATTAGCATCATCTGTACAGAATGCGAATTTACGTGATGAGACTGTGCTTCGTCAATTGATTCATCAAGTGGCTCTTATGGCAGGACGTGAAGTGCCGAAAGAACAAGAGGATCAAATTGTAAAAGCGATTATTAACAATAATATGCCCGCTGATTTTGGTTCGTTAAGCAAAATGTTTAAAAAATAAGATATAAGAAACAAAGAGTTTGTAGATTGCATATGATAGCCATGAAAGTATGGGAATAGAGCTGTTTTGGGCATATTTGGTCAACCGAAGCGAGAGATACACTCGCTTCGGTTTTATTTTTATTTAGATTAGTGGAAGATGCGAAAAAACCTGTTGATTAAAGTTATATATTCTTAATTTGTAGTAAAATGTTCTTTTTGTATTTGTTTAAAGATTTTAATTTGTTAAAATAGTATAAAAATAGATTAATAAAAAGGGGTGTGTATATGTCAGAAGGGCTCATAAAAATGTGGTTTGCTTTAGGAGCAATTGGATTTATGTTTTTTGCAGTAAGTTTTATTTTACTAAGTAGATACAAAATAAAGAATAAATTTTTGAAAGGGATTACAGCGTTAGTAGCGTACACCCTTATGATTGTGTCAGGAATTGTTATTTTTCTTGTTGTATTTAGTGGACCTGTACAGCAGTAAAGGGAATGGTCTCGAAAATGCTACATACGGAGCAAGTTATATTAGTATGAAAAGGTGATTGCTAGTGAAAAAAGTCCATATTATTTTAATATTTTGTTGTATGAGCCTTTTAACAGGATGTCTGTATCCGAAAGAAAATATGAAACAAAATGCCGTTCCTTATGAAGATCAGATACAGGTTGTTCAAAAAGCTGTAGTGACATTTAAGGAGCAAAATGAGGGGATATTGCCAATTAAGACGCGGGATATGAGTACGCCTATTTATCAAAAGTATCCAATTGATTTTCAAAAGATTGCTCCGCGTTACATACAGGAGGCGCCAGGAAATGCGTATGAAAGCGGAGGAGTATACCAATACGTATTAATAGACGTTGAAACAAACCCGACAGTAAAGTTAACTGATGTTAGGATGGCTGAACAAATCCAGGAATTATCATTAAAGCTTAGGATGTATCGGGATGAACATCAATATCCGCCTTTTAAAAAGGTAATTTCAGATGGTGTATATGAATTAGATTTCAAAAAACTAGGATATAAAGATGTGCCGCAAGTGACAAGTCCGTATTCTGGTAAAGGGCTTCCTTTTGTAATCAATGAAAAGGGAGAAATTTATGTTGATTATCGAATCGACTTATATGAAGCGTTGAAAAAAAATGAAGGGCAATTTAAGGAAGGGGAAGATATTCGGAATATACTTTCGAAAGATTCTCCATTTGTACCTGCGTATTCTTTACCGTATACGGTAAAGAATGGAGAACCAATTTTTTTAAAATCATAAGTCATGAACCTTTCTTTTAGTGAATAAGTTCTAGAAGAAAGGTTTTTTATGTTACACAACTTGCGATGCAAACAAAAGGTATTTTTTAATAGTCATATGAAATTGGACAAAATTATATGATATATTGTCCGAACTTCTAGAATACCATTATATTATATCAGATATTATAGGCAACGTTAGAGAAGGTATTAGTTGACTATAAATGTGGAATTATTCCCAAAAATATTGAGGGAGGGAATCACTTGGAAAAGGTAGATATTTTTAAAGATATTGCGGAACGCACAGGCGGTGATATTTATTTTGGAGTTGTAGGAGCTGTTCGAACAGGGAAATCAACATTTATTAAAAAATTTATGGAACTTGTAGTTATTCCTAATATTGAGAATGAGTCTGACCGTCAAAGGGCGCAGGATGAACTGCCTCAAAGTGCTGCTGGTCGTACAATCATGACGACGGAACCGAAGTTTGTTCCAAACCAAGCGGTTTCTATCGAAGTAGATGAAGGTCTTGAAGTGAATATTCGATTGGTAGATTGCGTTGGATATACGGTTCCAGGAGCAAAAGGCTATGAAGATGAGAATGGCCCGCGCATGATTAATACTCCTTGGTATGAAGAACCTATTCCATTCCATGAAGCTGCAGAAATCGGAACACGTAAAGTAATTCAAGAACATTCCACAATTGGTGTTGTAATTACAACAGATGGAACGATTGGTGAAATTCCAAGAAGAGATTATATAGAGGCAGAAGAACGCGTAGTAAATGAGTTAAAAGAAGTCGGAAAACCTTTCATTATGATCATTAACACTGTACAGCCGTATCATCCAGATACAGAGCAATTGCGCCAAAGTTTATCTGAAGAATATGATATCCCAGTCATTGCGATGAGTGTAGAAAGTTTAAGGGAAACAGATGTGTACAATGTGCTTCGAGAGGCTTTATTTGAGTTCCCGGTTTTAGAAGTGAATGTTAACCTTCCGAGCTGGGTGATGGTGTTAAATGAAGGGCATTGGTTGCGCCAAAGTTATCAAGAAGCTGTTCAAGAGACTGTGAAGGATATAAAACGTCTTCGTGATGTGGACCGTGTCGTTTGGCAGTTTAGTCAGTATGAATTTATTGATCGAGCGAGCTTAGCTGGCATTGATATGGGGCAAGGTGTAGCAGAGATTGATTTATATGCACCAGATGAATTATATGATCAAATTTTAAAAGAAGTAGTAGGAGTAGAAATTCGAGGGAAAGATCATTTATTAAAGCTTATGCTCGATTTATCTCATGCGAAAATAGAATACGATCAAGTGGCGGATGCCCTGCGTATGGTAAAGCAAACAGGATATGGTGTAGCAGCGCCTGCGTTAGCTGACATGAGCTTAGATGAGCCAGAAATTATTCGTCACGGTTCAAGGTTTGGTGTGAAACTAAAAGCTGTAGCTCCGTCTATTCATATGATTAAAGTAGATGTGGAGTCAACGTTTGAGCCAATTATTGGTACTGAAAAGCAAAGTGAAGAATTAGTTCGTTATTTAATGCAGGATTTTGAAGATGACCCATTATCAATTTGGAATTCTGATATATTCGGACGTTCACTTAGCTCTATTGTTCGAGAAGGCATTCAAGCGAAACTATCTTTAATGCCAGAAAATGCAAGATATAAATTAAAAGAAACGCTAGAAAGAATTATTAATGAAGGATCTGGCGGATTAATTGCGATTATATTATAAGAAAAAATCCCTCTCATCGTAGAGGGATTTTTTTTGATTTTCGCGTATAGAATAGCAAAATAAACAGTCATTATCTAATATATTGTTGTAAATTGTCAAGTTTCATCAGATTTTCACATTTTAAGAGTAACAATTTCCTTAAAAATATTGAATTATAAAGGAGAATCGTATAATATAGGCGTTGATAATGATTTATCTACATCTTTGTAGTATAGAATTTGTAAAAATTGCCTACAAATGAAAGTAAGACTCATTTTATGATCATTATACAGTCTTATCTTTGGGAGGAGGTGAATGGCATGAACAAGACAGATTTAATCAATGCTGTTGCAGAAGCAAGTTCCCTTTCTAAAAAGGACGCAACAAAAGCAGTAGACGCTGTTTTTGATTCTATCTTAGAAGCTTTAAAACAAGGTGATAAAGTACAACTGATCGGATTCGGTAACTTCGAAGTTCGTGAGCGTGCGGCTCGTAAAGGTCGTAACCCACAAACAGGTGAGGAGATTGAAATCGCTGCAAGTAAAGTACCTGCATTCAAACCTGGTAAAGCGTTAAAAGATGCGGTTAAATAATCCTTACATATTAACAGGGAAGAAGAGTTTCCTTTTTGGGAACTCTTCTTTTTGCTTTTAAAAACATAAATATGCTAGAATGTGTTCGTATCACTTTTAGGTTTTCGGGAGGGCTAGCGGATGGCAAAAGTTAATTTAGAACAAATTGAACATGCAGTACGCCTTATTTTAGAGGCAATCGGAGATGACCCAAATCGTGAGGGAGTACTTGATACACCAAAGCGTGTGGCAAAAATGTACGCAGAAGTGTTCGCGGGTATGCATGAAGATCCGAAAGAACATTTGCATAAAGTGTTCGGAGAAGATCACGAGGAGCTTGTACTAGTAAAAGATATACCGTTTTATTCGATGTGTGAGCATCATTTAGTTCCATTCTATGGAGTTGCTCACGTTGCATATATTCCGCAAGGCGGAAAAGTGACAGGGTTAAGTAAATTAGCTCGAACTGTAGATACAATTGCACGTCGTCCACAACTGCAAGAACGTATTACATCAACAGTAGCGAACTCTATTATGGAAGTACTAGAACCGCATGGTGTAATGGTAGTAGTAGAAGCGGAACATATGTGCATGACGATGCGTGGTGTGAAAAAGCCGGGCGCGAAAACTGTAACAACTGCAGTACGTGGTGTGTTAGAAAATGATGCAGCGGCACGTAGTGAAATTTTATCTTTTATTAAAAAAAGTAAAGAAAAGTAGGAAACTGCTTTTCTTTTTTTTTTATGTAAATAAATGATATAGTTTTAGCAAGGCAGAGTGAGAATAGAAAGACTACTAAAAAGAATGGAAGATGTTATTTAGTTCGGTGGAAGTTTGGAAAGAGTAGCCAAGTTTTGGTTATAGAAAATAGAATGTATGTGTTATAATAAGTTTTATGAATTAGAAAACAAGGGTGATTTTTGTGTGTGACATCTACGGAGGGTATGCGGGTATAAGAGAGAAATTGATGGAGAAATTACGCCATCCTTATTTTATAAACTATATTGAAGAACCATTTATTGATGAAGAAAAAATAGCATTGTTGTATGGTGCTTTAAAAAGTGAAAATTTACATATAGAACAAATTGAGCATTATGTAGTAACGATTATGCTTGTGCAAATTGCACTTGATACACATGAAAGAGTATCAAATAAAGCAGGGGAAGAAGCAAATGAATCGCATAAACGTCGCCAGTTAACAGTGCTTGCTGGTGATTACTATAGTGGGTTATATTATTACTTACTGTCTATGAATTGTGATATTGTTTTAATTCGTGCGCTTGCTGAAGGAATTAAAGAAATTAATGAACACAAAATAATGTTATATCAAAAAGCGCATGAAACGATGGATGACATAATGGAAAGTGTAGTAACGATTGAGTCTGCACTCTTGCAAAAAACATGTGATCATTTTCATTTATCGCATTGGAAGCCGTTTATAACGTATGTACTAGGAAAAAACCGTCTTCAAAAAGAATATGAACTGCACGCTGATAAACAACATTCACCTGTTTTTCAAGCAGTTCAAGGGATTATGAAGGATAAAGCGGAGGTAGAAACAGTTATTCATGGATGGATGATGGAACTCAGAAAGAAAGAAAATCAATATTTGGAAAACCACACAGATATAAGCGAAATAAACTCTGTGTTAAGAGATAAATCGAAGACATAAGCAATTTTACATTGGAAGAAGGTACGAGCATGCAACAATCAAAAGAAGAAAGAGTACATGATGTATTTGAGAAAATCTCTGATAAATACGATGTGATGAATTCTGTCATTAGTTTTCAAAGACATAAAGCGTGGCGTAAAGAGACGATGCGCATTATGGATGTAAAACCAGGTAGCAAAGCTCTTGATGTATGCTGCGGGACAGCGGACTGGACAATTGCGCTAGCTGGAGCGGTAGGTGAACAGGGCGAGGTTGTTGGTTTAGACTTCAGTGAAAATATGTTATCTGTCGGTAAGC
This sequence comes from Bacillus sp. EE-W1, assembly GCF_009760835.1. Classification (NCBI taxonomy): domain Bacteria; kingdom Bacillati; phylum Bacillota; class Bacilli; order Caryophanales; family Bacillaceae; genus Bacillus; species Bacillus sp. EE-W1. The sequence goes on from NZ_WIPE01000054.1 coordinate 99,453, forward strand.
AAAAGGTAGAGGCGTTACAATTAAAACAAGTAGAACTTTTACACGGGAATGCAATGGAACTTCCATTTGAAGATAACACCTTTGATTATGTAACGATTGGATTTGGTTTACGTAACGTACCGGATTATATGCACGTATTAAAAGAAATGACGCGTGTAGTAAAACCAGGTGGAAAAGTGATTTGTTTAGAAACATCTCAACCAACAATGATTGGTTTTCGACAAGGGTATATTTTATACTTTAAATATATCATGCCGTTATTTGGAAAGTTATTTGCGAAAAGTTTTAAAGAATATTCATGGCTGCAAGAATCTGCTAGTACATTCCCAGGTATGAAAGAATTGGCTAATATGTTCGAAAAAGCTGGACTTGAACGTGTACAAGTGAAGCCGTTTACTTTTGGGGTAGCAGCGATGCACTTAGGTATGAAACCAGAATCAAAATAGAAAAAAGAAAAAAGAAAAAAGAAAAAAGAAGTTTTAGGTTAAGGTGAACAATATGAAGTTACAACTTATGTACTCTTTTTTACGATCGGATATTAATGTGATAGAAAAAGAATTAAAAAAGACAGTTGCTTCTGAACAGCCATTGGTAGAAGAGGCGGCATTACAACTTATTGAAGCTGGTGGGAAGCGAATTCGTCCTGTATTTGTGTTGCTTGCGGGAAAATTTGGAGATTATAAGTTAGATGCAATTAAACATGTAGCTGTTGCGTTAGAACTTATTCATATGGCTTCTCTTGTTCACGATGATGTTATTGATGCTGCATTTTTACGACGTGGTAGTGCAACTGTGAATGCGAAATGGGGAGATCGTATTGCAATGTATACAGGGGACTATTTGTTCGCTAAGTCTCTTGAATGTATAACAAATATCGAAATTCCAGAGGCGCATCAGGCGCTATCGCATACCATTTTAGAAGTGTGTAAAGGTGAAATTGAACAAATTAAAGATAAGTACAATTATGACCAAAATTTACGAACGTATTTAAGAAGAATAAAGCGAAAAACAGCCTTATTAATTGCTGCGAGTTGTCAACTAGGAGCAATTGCTGCTGGCGCTAATCGTGATACGGTAAATCGACTATTTTGGTATGGGTATTTTGTAGGAATGTCGTATCAAATTATTGATGATATTTTAGACTTCGTTTCCACAGAAGAGAAGCTTGGAAAACCTGCTGGTGGTGATTTGTTACAAGGGAATATTACGCTTCCTGCCCTATACGCTATGGAAGATCCCGTGCTTCGTAAGAAAATCACATCTGTACATGAAAATACAACAGCGGACGAAATGAAAGGAATTATTGAGGCTGTAAAAAATAGTGACGCTATTGATCAAGCATTTGCGTTTAGTGAACGTTATTTACATAAAGCATTAGAAATCATAAAACCACTTCCGCGTGGACAAGCGAAGTATGCATTACAAAATGTAGCAAAGTATATTGGGAAACGAAAATTTTAGTGTTTTTTCTAAAAAATAAAATAATCTCTCTATTTCAAAACTATTGCGCAATTGTGATAAGGGTGTTAATATGTGTGTGGGGATATACAATTACATACATAATTCAGAAGTGGAGAGATTTTTTATGGAAAAAACATTTCTAATGGTAAAACCAGACGGTGTACAACGTGCCTTCATTGGGGAAATCGTAGCTCGTTTTGAGAAAAAAGGCTTTCAATTAGTTGGTGCAAAATTAATGCAAGTCACTCCGGAAATTGCTGGACAACACTATGCTGAGCACACAGAGAAACCTTTCTTTGGTGAATTAGTAGACTTTATTACATCTGGACCTGTATTCGCAATGGTATGGCAAGGTGAAGGCGTAGTAGATACAGCTCGTAACATGATGGGTAAAACAAGACCACATGAAGCAGCTCCTGGAACAATTCGTGGAGATTTCGGTGTAACTGTTGCGAAAAACATTATCCATGGTTCTGATTCGTTAGAAAGTGCAGAGCGCGAGATTGCTATTTTCTTTAAGGAAGAAGAATTAGTTGACTACTCAAAATTAATGAATGAATGGATTTACTAATTATTTTGAAATAATTTGTAAACGCTTTAATCACTGTGATAATAGTAGAAAGTGCAAGGAGAATAGGGGTATTCTTCTTGCACTTTTTTTGTTTCAATTAGTTACGAAGTTAGAGCTGTTATGATATATTGATATGTAAAGTAAAAGGCCTATCGGAGAATAAGCGAATGGCTGATCAAATATATAATTTCTTTCATATTTTTAGAGTAAGGAAAGATAATATCATTGCTTAATATAGCGGGATAAATACATATACGAAAAGAGGAATAACGTATGCGATATATTACAGCTGGTGAATCTCATGGTCCACAACTTACAACGATTATAGAAGGTGTTCCGGCAGGACTGCCTTTAGTAGCGGATGATATAAATGAAGAGTTAGCTAGAAGGCAAAAGGGGCATGGGCGTGGTAGACGCATGCAAATTGAAACAGATCAAGTGCAAATTGTAAGTGGTGTTAGACATGGAGAGACATTAGGTTCTCCAATTGCACTTGTTGTTGAAAATCGTGATTTTGCACATTGGACAAAAATTATGGGCGCAGAGCCTTTAACGGAACAAGAAGAAAAAGAAATGAAAAGGAAAGTAACAAAACCAAGACCTGGGCATGCTGATTTAAATGGTGCGATTAAATATGGTCATAGAGATATGAGAAATGTACTGGAGCGTTCTTCAGCACGCGAAACGACAGTGCGTGTTGCTGCTGGTGCGGTTGCTAAAAAAGTGTTAGCAGAACTTGGTATTACAGTGGCGGGCCATGTAATTGAAATTGGCGGTGTACAGGCTCAGGAATTTACCTATAGTTCAATTGAAGAATTAAAAAGTATTACAGAAGCATCACCTGTACGTTGCTTAGATGAAGCAGCAGGTAACCAAATGATGAAAGCAATTGATGATGCGAAAGCAAATGGTGATTCAATAGGTGGAATCGTTGAAGTGATTGTGGAAGGAATGCCAATTGGGGTCGGTAGCTATGTGCATTATGATCGAAAACTGGATGCAAAATTAGCAGCTGCAATTATGAGCATTAATGCTTTTAAAGGTGTCGAGATTGGAATTGGTTTTGAAGCAGCGCATAGACCGGGAAGTGAAGTGCATGATGAAATTCTGTGGAATGAGGAACATGGATATACACGAAGAACAAATAATGCAGGTGGATTAGAAGGCGGTATGACGACTGGAATGCCAATTGTTGTGCGCGGTGTGATGAAACCGATCCCTACACTATATAAACCTCTTCAAAGTATAGATATTGATACGAAAGAGCCTTTTACAGCAAGTATTGAACGTTCAGATAGTTGTGCTGTGCCAGCAGCTAGTGTCGTTGCAGAAGCGGTTGTGGCTTGGGAATTAGCGACAGCTTTAATAGAACAATTCGGATTAGATCGTATGGACCTTATTCGTGAAAATATTGAGAAACATAATGAATATGCGAGGGGATTTTAATGGGAAACATACATATTCAAACGAAATCAAAAGAATATGATGTACATGTAGGAAAACAATCGTTGTCAAAGTTGACAACGATTGTTCAAAACATGCAGCCATCTGTGTCAAACATCATGATCATTTCAGATGAAGCTGTTGCGTCTTTACATTTACAGACAGTTGTAGACGCGTTGCAAATAAAGCAAACAGTATTTTCATTTGTCGTACCGAGTGGCGAAAAAGAGAAGTCTTTTGAAAATTTCTATGCGGCTCATACGTCAGCTCTTGAAAATAAATTAGATAGAAATTCTTTAATTATTGCACTTGGAGGCGGGATGATTGGAGATTTAGCTGGTTTTGTTGCTGCATCGTTTATGCGTGGAATTCGCTTCGTTCAAGTTCCAACGACTTTATTAGCTCACGATAGCGCAGTGGGTGGGAAAGTAGCGATCAATCATCCGTTAGGTAAAAATATGATCGGTGCATTCCATCAACCGGAAGTAGTTGTATATCATACGCCGTTTTTACAGTCACTTCCTGAAAAAGAGTGGCGTTCAGGTTATGCAGAAGTGATAAAACATGCTCTTATTGGTGATGTAAAGCTGTATCATTGGTTAAAAGAAGAAGTGCAAACATTAGCGGATCTTCGTGATGAGAAGTTAATCCATATATTAACGAAGGCAATTCCTGTAAAGGCAAACATTGTATCGCAAGATGAAACAGAAAAAGGTGTACGTGCTCATTTGAACTTTGGACATACGTTAGGCCATGCTCTTGAAAAAGAACTAGGATATGGAAATATTACTCACGGTGACGGAGTAGCGGTTGGAATGTTATTTGCCTTGTTTTTAAGTGAGCAAGTGTACAAGGTTAATCTTTCTTATGAAGAGATGAAGCAGTGGTTCTTAAAGTACGGATATCCAAAAATGCCAAGTGATTTGAGTGTAGAGCGTCTCGTTCAATTGATGAAACAAGATAAGAAAGCGAACGCTGGAGCAATTCATATGGTGTTAATGCAGGAATATGGGGTAGTGAATGTCGTATCTATTCCAGATGAGACTGTTCATATTGCGTTAGAGGCATTTCAAAAGGATATGGTTTAAGAGCTAAGAAGTGCTTGTTTAAAGGTATCCTCGTAATAGTGACGGTTAAGATAAACGATTACAGTGAGAAATTACAACCTTATTGTAATTGAATTGAATAAAACGACTGGGGGAAGAAAAATGAGAGTGAAAGAGCAATTGTTAACTTTGAGAGCATATGTACCTGGGAAAAATATTGAAGAAGTAAAAAGGGAATATGGATTATCAAAAATTGTGAAATTAGCATCGAACGAAAATCCATTCGGTTGCTCAGCACGCGTAACAGAAGCATTAACTTCTTTAGCGAGTCAATACGCTCTTTATCCAGATGGATATGCATTTGAACTTCGGACAAAAGTAGCAGAGCAGTTAGGTGTCAAAGCAGAACAACTGTTATTTGGTAGTGGATTAGATGAAGTCATTCAAATGATTAGTCGTGCATTACTACATGAAGGAACAAATGTTGTAATGGCGAATCCAACATTCTCGCAATACCATCACCATGCTGTTATTGAAGGAGCAGAAGTTCGTGAAGTACCACTTAAAGATGGCATTCACGATTTAGATGCGATGTTACAGCAAGTAGATGATAAAACGAAGATTGTATGGATTTGTAACCCGAATAATCCGACAGGTACATATGTAGAGAAACAAAATTTACTTTCATTTTTAGAATCAGTTCCTAAGTCAGCGCTCGTTATTATGGACGAAGCATATTATGAATATGCTGTGGCAGAAGACTATCCGCAAACATTACCATTTCTTGAACAGTATGAAAATCTTATGGTTTTACGCACGTTTTCAAAAGCATATGGTTTAGCTGCTTTCCGTATCGGATATGCGGTTGGTAATGCGAATTTAATCGGGCAGCTAGAAGTAGCAAGGTTACCATTTAATACATCGACTGTAGCGCAGGCTGTAGCACTCGCTGCATTAGAAGATCAAGTATTTTTACAAGAATGTGTGAAAAAGAATGAAGAAGGATTAAATCAATATTACGCATTTTGTAAGGAATATAACGTATTCTATTATCCATCTCAAACAAATTTCATTTTCTTAAAACTCGGTATTCCTGGTAATGAGGCTTTCGAACGATTAATGAAGAAAGGATATATTGTTCGTTCTGGTGCTGCATTTGGTATACATGATGGTATTCGTATTACTGTCGGTTTGAAAGAAGAAAATGATGAAATTATAGAATTATTGAAAGAGCTTGTAAACGAGCAAGTAAAGAAAGAAGAAACATACTCTTAAGAGTTTGTGAAGGCTCCTAATATAGGAGTCTTTTTTATTTAAATGAAGGCCTGTAAAGCTTGATCCGTGCGTGTTAATAATTAATAAGGGAAGTTATTTGCACGGTAATGAAAGAAAACGGTACAATAGAAAGTAGTAATGCGGTATCGGTGTCATGTTTGAATCGTTGTCAGTGAAAGTACAAGATGAAGTATGCTCATTCTAAAGGTTGCGTTCGTACACCTAGTTGCTTATGATAAAGTGAAACTTTAATCAGTGAGGGGATGCTCATCCCCTCACTGATTATTAGCCCGCACCAATCGGGGTAAATGAACAGAAAATAATATTTGTTAGAATTAAAGGAGACGTTTATGCAAAAGTTTGAACAAGCTGTTTCATATATTGAAAATGGTGAAGCGGAAAAAGGATTACAATTATTAAAAGAACAATTAAAAATTGCGAATGATGAAGAGAAGTATGATATCGCTCGCTATTATCATACACTTGGATTTACGGATGAAGCGTTAGCTATTACAGAAGACTTGCGTTTATTGTATCCGGAAGAAAGTGAATTCACTGTATTTTTAGCAGAATTATATATTGATCTAGACAAAGAAGATGAAGCGATTGAAGTGCTTCATGATATTCCAGAAAATGATGACTTATATGTTCAATCGTTATTACTTGTTGCAGATTTATTCCAAATGCAAGGTTTCGATGATGTAGCAGAACAAAAACTATTAAAGGCGAAAGAAATGATGCCTGACGAACCTGTTATTACGTTTGGATTAGCAGAGTTATATAGTAGTAAAGGTGAAGAACAAAAGGCAATCACTCATTATGAGTCGCTATTAGCAGAACATAAAGTCATGGGTGGTGTTGGCATTGCACTTCGCCTCGCAGAAACGTTAAGTGCGATTGGAAATTGGGAAGAAGCGATCTCTTACTATGAAGCAGGTTTAGAGGAACAAAAAGATATCCACTCATTATTTGGATATGCCTTCACATTATACCAAGGTGAAGAATATCAAAGAGCAATTGGTGCTTGGCAAGAACTAAAAGAATTAGATCCGGAGTATGCATCGCTGTACATGTATTTGGCGAAAAGCTATGAAAAAGAAGGAATGCTTCAAGAAAGCTATGAAACACTTCAAGAAGGAATTAAAGTAGATGAGCTTTCTGTACCATTTTATGTAGAATTAGCGAACATTGCGGCGAAATTAGGAAGAATAGCGGAAGCAGAGGAAGTGCTTCAAAAAGCGCTTGAGTTAGATCCAGGACATTTAGGTGCGATATTAAAATATGCGTATATCTTAAAAGAACAAGAAAAATATGAAGAGTTAATTGCAGTTGTAGAGCGTGCGATTGATAGCGGAGAACCAGATACACAACTACTTTGGGATCTTGCGTTTGCAAAAAAACAATTAGAAATGTATTCGGATGCATTAAAACACTATGAAAGTGCATATACTTCTTTTAAGAATCATCCAGACTTCTTGGAAGAGTACGGTTATTTCTTATTGGAAGAAGGTATGCGAAAAGAGGCGAAAGAAGTATTTACTCAGTTAATACAACTAGACCCGACACAAATTCATATTGAAGAATTGTTATATAATTTAGAGGATTTTTCATAAGTTGGAAGGAAACTGAATACCGCTTCTTGAATCTAAAAAGAAAAGAGAAAGACAGAGGAGGGACTTAATTGCTATGAATACCCCTGTTTCTGTAAACGAGAAGAAGGATTTTGTAAAATGGTTTTTGAATAATTACCAACTGAAACAGCGTGAATGTGTATGGATTTTGAATTATTTAATGAGTCATGACCAATTGATGCATAAAGTCCACTTCGTAGAGCATGCAAAATATTGTCCGCGTGGTTTAGTGATGTCCGCGAATTGTGTGAAAGACACACCATTTCACTTTTTTAAACAAAATGTTATGACAACAGATGCTGAAAAATCGTTTCATGATATTCGTTTAAATCGAGATGAAGATATTTATATTCAACTCAATTTTAAATCATCGTTTCAAAATGCCAATTATGTAGCTGTATTAGAAGAAAACCCGTATTTACCAAAGCATATTGAAGTAAATGAAAAAGATCGTTTACTTGCAGAAAGATTTTTAGAAGAAAGTGTATTTTCTTTTAGAAGAGAACGTCTTTTGAAACAAATTGATGAAGCGCTGGATAAGCAAGATAAGGAAGCGTTTCATAAGTTAACAGCTGAGTTAAAGATGTTATAGAATTCATTTGGATTCATAAAATTTTACAAATTTCAGACTTTTTTAAGAAAAACTACCTTAATATAGGTAGTTTTTCTTTTTTTACCTCTTTTAGTATGGTTTAATATATATAAAGTGAAAGTTCTGTCATTTGAAAATGAAGGGAGGGAAGACATTTGAAATGGAGTGTAAAAGATGTGGAGCAGTTTGAGCAAGCAAGAGATTATGTAGATACTGGTGTTATACCACTTTTATCAATTTCGGCAGCAAAAGAAATGAAAATGGTAGTAGAACAAGGTGAATTTATCGAATTGTTGAGTATGGAGTTGGAAAGAGAATATAAAGGAAGAGTACTTTTACTACCTGCATTTACGTATTTAGTAGAAAGTCAAAAAAATGAAAAAGGTCGTTTGCAAGAATGGACAAATCATTTGCAAAAGCAAGGTTTTAAGCATATTGCTTATGTTACAAGTGATTTTTCATGGAAAGAAGATATGCAAGAGTTACAAGGAGATTTATTTTGGTTTCCTTCATTAGCGTTAGAACAATTTAGTGATCAAGCGAAAAGAGAAGTTATTCATGCACATATAAAAAATATAATGGTGATGTTAGAAGAAAAATGGGGAAAGTAGTAATAAACAGAAAGTTCTTATTATTATGAGTAGTATGATATTGACCTGTACCTAAGCGTATTATATCATGATAGTGTCCTAGTTTTTATTTTTTATATAATTTATCACGAGGGGACAATTTCTGATAGAGGGGGGAAATTTTCGTGAGCGAGAAAGAACATCGTGTATCAAGAAGACAGTTTTTAAATTACACCCTTACAGGGGTAGGAGGCTTTATGGCAGCGGGTATTTTAATGCCGATGACGCGATTTGCGCTTGATCCGGTGTTAAGAAAAGAAGCGGGAACGGATATGGTTGCTGTTGCACAAGTAAAGGATATTACAACAGAGCCGAAACGTTTCGACTTTAAGGTGAAGCAGGTTGATGGTTGGTACAAGTCCGAAGAGCCAAAATCAGCTTGGGTTCATAAAGATGAAAGCGGAGACATTGTTGCGTTCTCTCCAGTATGTAAACATTTAGGATGTACAGTTAACTGGAATTCGGACAAAGCACATCCGAATCAATTCTTTTGTCCATGTCACGGGGGCCGTTACACAAAAGACGGGATGAACATTAAAGGCACGCCGCCCCTTGCTCCGCTTGATGTATACGAGTCCAAAGTAAAAGATGGAACGCTGTATTTAGGCAAAGCGAAGCCAAAAGGGGGTGCAAAGTAGATGCTAAATAAAATTTATGATTGGGTAGATGAAAGGTTAGATATTACACCAATATGGCGTGATATCGCTGATCATGAAGTACCTGAACATGTAAACCCGGCACATCACTTTTCTGCATTCGTTTATTGCTTTGGAGGACTTACCTTTTTCGTTACTGTAATTCAAATTTTATCAGGAATGTTTTTGACGATGTATTATGTGCCTGATATTAAAAATGCTTGGGAATCGGTTTATTATTTACAAAATGAAGTTGCATATGGGCAAATTGTTCGTGGTATGCACCACTGGGGCGCTAGTCTCGTCATTGTAATGATGTTTTTACATACACTTAGAGTTTTCTTCCAGGGTGCGTATAAAAAGCCTCGTGAGTTAAACTGGATTGTTGGTGTTCTTATTTTCTTTGTTATGTTAGGTCTTGGTTTTACCGGATATTTATTACCGTGGGATATGAAAGCATTATTTGCTACGAAAGTAGGGATTCAAATTGCAGAGCAAACGCCGCTCATTGGTCCTTATATTAAAACATTACTCGCTGGTCATTCCGAAATTGTTGGCGCTCAAACATTAACTCGCTTCTTTGCTATTCACGTCTTCTTCTTACCAGCAGCACTTCTAGGTTTAATGGCCTTCCACTTCATCATGATTCGCAAACAAGGTATTTCCGGTCCGCTATAAGAGATTGCTAAATTAAAGGGGAAAGAACTAAAGGAGGGAGATTATGCATCGAGGCAAAGGGATGAAGTTTGTAGGAGATTCTCGGGTACCAGTAGCTCGGAAACCAAATATTCCAAAAGACTATTCTGAATACCCAGGAAAAACAGAAGCGTTTTGGCCGAACTTTTTGTTAAAAGAATGGATGGTTGGTGCAGTTTTTTTAATCGGTTATTTATGTTTAACAGTGGCGCATCCGTCACCACTTGAGAGAATGGCGGATCCAACTGATGCCGGATATATACCACTTCCAGATTGGTATTTCTTATTCTTGTATCAGTTATTAAAGTATTCTTATGCTTCTGGTTCATTTACTGTAATTGGAGCGTTTATTATGCCAGGGATTGCGTTTGGCGCATTATTGTTAGCTCCATTTCTTGACCGAGGCCCAGAAAGACGCCCATTGAAGCGTCCTGTAGCAACTGGATTTATGCTTTTAGCAATTGCATCGATTATCTTTTTAACTTGGGAATCTGTAGCACACCACGACTGGGAAGCTGCAAAAAAACAAGGAGCAATTGTAAAAACAGCACCAGTTGATAAAAATGATGACGGCTATAAATTAATGCAAAAAAATACTTGTTTAACATGTCACGGTGACAATTTACAAGGCGGGGCAGCAGCACCGGCACTGCAAAATTTAACTTTAAAGCCAGAAGAAATTGCTAAAATTGCGAAAGATGGAAAAGGTTCAATGCCTAAAGGAGTATTTAAAGGTACAGATGAGGAACTGAAGAAACTTTCGGAATTCGTTGCAAAGTATAATAAAAAATAATAAAAAGCTGACTACAAAAATTTGTAGTCAGCTTTTTATTTTGATGAAAGAAAGTTTACTATATAATAGAGTAGAGTTTGAGGAAAGAATGACTTTGTTTGAAAGGTGTTGGACATACAGCTTGGTTTATTTGTATGCAATGTTAAGACAACGCTCTATATTATTATTTTTATTAGTTGTTAACATATTAGGTACAATATACGGATTTATATGGTATGGAAATCAATTAAAAGAAACCTCACCTATATTTTGGCCGTTTGTACCCGATAGCCCGATGGCGAGTCTCTTTTTTGTCTTTGTTTTAATTGCTTTTTTTAGAAAGAGAAATTGGGGATTAATAGAGGCGCTAGCGATTGTTACTTTAATGAAATATGGTATATGGGCTGTTGTTGTAAATGCAATTATGATCTATGTAAAAGGTCCTATTGGTCTTATGGGGTATATGTTAATGCTTTCGCATTTTGCGATGGCAGTACAAGCAGTGCTATATGCGCCGTTTTACCGTATAAAAAAATGGCATTTTGCGGTAGCAGCTATATGGACATTACATAATGATGCAATTGATTATTTATTTTGGCAAATGCCGAGATATGGAATTATGCATTTGTTTGTAGAAGAAATTGGTTACTTTACGTTTTGGCTAAGCATCGTCACACTATGTCTTACATATTATTATTGCTTACGTGAGAACCGAAAACAGTTTTCTTTATGAACATTTAGGGGGAGAAAATGAAGAAGAATAAGAGTCGTACAAAAATATTGGATCGATTGATTACTATAGTTGTTTCATATAGCATAGCATTTTCTATATTTGCACTTGCAACAACAGCGGTTGTATACGGAAAATGGCTATATTATTTTGAAATTGATTTTTTAAACATTCCAGATTTAGCGGATATGACGAAGGATGATATTAAAAGAAATTATGATGTGCTTATTACATATTTATCGCCGTTTTATGATGGAGCATTGCAGTTGCCAACATTAGATATGTCTACAAATGGCCGTATTCATTTTGTAGATGTTAAAAATATTTTAGTAAAGATTCAATATGTAATGTATGCGACAATTATGATTGCAATAATAGGCGGGATTTATTTATTAAAAAAGAAAAATGAAAAGTTTTTACTGCACGGATCAATTTTAACAATTATCTTACCGATAGCGCTCATGTTACCGATCGCTATTAATTTTGAAAAGAGTTTTGTATTATTCCATAAACTTTTATTCAGTAATGATTATTGGATGTTTGATATTGAAACGGATCCAATTATATTAATGTTACCAGAAGAATTCTTTATGCATGCTGCGTGTGCTATTTTATTATTTATTTTATGCGGCAGCATAATTTGTTACAGTTTGTATAGATATTTCGTAAAAAAGAAAAGGGTTTCAAAGGAAAAATTCTCTGTTTAAAGAGAATTTTTTTGTTTGTAAAATGATAATATATTTTTCGGTCCAGTTCTGTTCTATTCTTGTCCAAATTAACATATTTTGTACTAGTAGTTATAGGGGGGACCGTGATGAAGAGAACATTAATTGGATTAATAGCATTTCTAATTATAATGTTTCCGTTACGTATATATGCTGAAGAGTGGAGTGAACTAACAGGGTTGTTAGACGACTCATTACAATTAGTGAAGCGTAATGAAGATGGAAAAGCAGTACAAGTATTACAACATTTCTCCGAGCAGTTTGTTATAAAGGGGAATGAAAAGAAGCAAGAAGTAACGCCAGATCAGGTTAGAGTTATTTCTTTAGCTTACGACAAGGCGAAACAATCTCTCTCGGAAACAGATTTAGGTAAACAAGTTAAAATTGATAATGTGTTAGCCCTGCAGCTCGCTGTTGATGCGCAAGTGTCGAAATATCAACCGCTTTGGATGGAAAGAGAAAGAAAAGTAATGGGTGCCTTTTCTCAAATGGAAAAAGCGATGAAAAAAGAAGATACGGGACAGTTTCAACAAACGTTAAACACATTTTTACATGAATTTAATATTATTTATCCAAGCTTAATGATCGCCCTGCCAGAAAATGAAGTGCAGCGTGTAAATGCCCATTTATCTTATTTGGATGAATTTCGTAACGTTATGTTAAATACGAAAGGGGGGCAAATGCAAGTAGGAATCATTAAAGGGGATTTGCAAAAAATATTTCACACAGTAAAAAAAGATGAAATTGCACCCTCACTCATTTGGTTTATGACAATTACTGGAGGTCTTATTTTATTCACATTAACTTATGTTGGATGGAGAAAGTATAAAGGAGAGAGAGAAAAAAGAAAAAGTAATGTACACTCTAAGAATAGATAATGCAATAAATAAAGATACGGATTGTAAGGTTTATTCATTGACAATGATGTCAGAAGAAAATAGAATGAGAAGTACTATAATTAAAACTTCAATGGAGGTTCAGAGGTTCATGATGTTTTATTTAATTTACTTCGCGATCATAATGATCATACCGTTGTATGCACAGTCAAAAGTACGTAGTGCCTATAGCAAGTATTCACAAGTTTATTCAACTTCAGGTATGACAGGAGCGGAAGTGGCTCGAAAAATTTTAGATGAGAACGGATTATACAACGTAGCTGTAGAAGAAACACCAGGTCATTTATCAGACCATTATGATCCAACTGCCAAAACAGTTCGATTATCAACAGATAACTATTACGGTCATTCAGTTGCTGGTACAGCAGTTGCAGCACACGAAGTAGGACACGCAATTCAAGACGCAAAAGATTATAACTTTATGCGTATTCGTCATTCGTTAGTGCCAGTTGCAAACTTTGGATCGAATATTTCTTGGGTATTTATTATGATTGGTGCCTTTGCATCTATGTCTAACTTGTTGTTATTAGGTATCATTTTAATGGCAGCAGGTGTTGTGTTCCAACTTGTGACATTACCTGTTGAGTTTGATGCATCAAAGCGTGCAATGCAACAAATTGAAGCGTTAGGTATCGTATCAACAGATGAATATGGCCAAGCTCGTAAAGTATTAAATGCGGCAGCATTAACATATGTAGCGGCTGCAGCTGTAGCAGTATTTGAATTATTACGTCTCGTATTAATGTATACTGGTATGCAGCGTAGCGACGACTAAAGACTATCAATTTTGATAGTCTTTTTTGTTTTGTGGATTGAATTATATAATGTATTGCAAATAGAAATAATAGAAGGAATAGAAGTAATGCGGAAAGGCGGTGGGGGAAGTGAAATATCCAAGTCGTTTAGTAAAACAAGTGAAAGAACAAAGCGCTTCTTATCAGTTAGAAGGCTTTTTAAGTGGACAAGGTCCTGAAAATCCAAAATTTATGCTGTTAGGAGAAGCGCCTGGTGAAACAGAAATTCATAATGGGATTCCGTTTAGCGGGAGAGCGGGAAAACAATTAATGGGTTTTTTAGAACGGATTCATGTTACAAGGGAAGAAGTATATATTACGAGCGCTGTCCGAAGTAGGCCTTATAAATGGCGAGAGAAAAAAGAACGAAATGGTGAAATCATACAGAAAAAATATAATAGAACACCAAATCAAGGAGAAATACTTGCCCATGCGCCTTTGTTAGATTATGAATTAGAGAAAATAAATCCGAAGCTTATCGTCACCCTTGGAAATATCGGTCTTCAACGTTTAACAGGAAAAAATAAAAAAATAACAGATGTGCACGGACAATTATTAAAACAGCCCATTCAAAAATTAAAGGATATGCAAAGTGCAGTGTTTACATGGTCAGAGCAAGAATATCATATCTTTCCGACCTTTCATCCTGCTTCCATTTTTTATAATCGGAGTTTATTGGAGCTTATTTATGAGGATTTAGATAAACTTAAAAAATATGTAATAAAAAACTAGAAAAGCTAGAGAGCTTTTCTAGTTGCGTTTATTTATGTAACGGATTTTTATTTTCATCTAACGTAAAACCTTCACCAACTACATCATGTACATCACTTACAGCAACAAAGGCATGAGGATCTACAGAAGTAATAATATTTTTTAATTTCACGATTTCATTTTTAGCAACAACGCAATATAATACGTTCCGTTCCACTTTCGTATACGATCCAACAGCTTTTAAAAAAGTAGCTCCGCGTTCCATATCAGATAAAATTTTGGCAGCAATTTCATCGTTTTTATCTGAGATAATAGTTGCTCCTTTTGCCGCATAGGCTCCTTCTTGCATAAAATCAATGACTTTCGCCCCGATAAAAACAGCAACTAACGTATACATGCCCTCGCGGTATGATAAATAGGTAAGAATAGAGACGATAATGACGATAGCATCAAACATAAACATCGTTTTCCCCATACTCCAGCCAACATATTTATGAGCGAGTCTTGCGATAATATCTACACCGCCAGTAGTCCCGCCATATTTAAATATTATGCCAAGACCGACACCGATAAATGCCCCGGCGAATAAAGCCGCGAGTGTCATATCATTTTGTAAGTTTAAATGTAAGTTAAGAACTTCGTAACGTTGAAAAATCCATAGAAATAAAGATACGCTGAAGGTGCCGATTAGTGTATAGATAAATGTCGTTCTTCCAAGTAACTTCCAACCAATAAAAAATATAGGGATATTTAAAATTAAGTTTGAATAAGAAGGATCAAACTTAAATAGAAAATACAATAATAGTGTAATACCGGTAAATCCACCTTCTGCAAGGTGATTTTCAATATTGATATTCACAATACCGAAAGAAAAAATAGCGGAACCGATTAAAATGAAAATGATATTTCGAATCTTCAAATTTGATGTCATATAGAAATCCTCCTAATTATGTAAATTGCATTGCTCCGCTGATACGGTAAAACATAATGATAAGTAATTTCTAGTTGTTAGTAAAAATAGAGAAGGCTGTAAAAAAACGCAAAAGAAGTTTCTATTTACCTCGTTCCAACGGCTGGTAGGAGATAAAGCTCTGAAGAAGGACAAACCAGCCGTAGGAACCCGATTGGTTCTGGCTGATCTTTTGCAAAAAACGCAAAAGAAAGTTTCACTTTATTATAGTCTATCCAAAAAAGGGTCGCAAATAGGTGTTTGGCGGGGAATAATATTTGTCAAATCGCGATGAATTGGCTAACATGAAAGAGGAAGGATTAGAGGTGAATTGTATGGAAGCAAAAACGATGAAGGATATGCAGAAAGAAGTAGATGCATATATTGGTCAGTTTAAAGAAGGTTATTTCAGTCCACTTGCAATGATGGCTCGTTTAACGGAAGAAATGGGGGAGCTTGCAAGAGAGGTAAATCATTATTATGGTGAGAAACCGAAGAAAACAACTGAAAAAGAACGTAGTCTGGAAGAAGAGCTTGGAGATGTATTATTTGTTATGATTTGTATGGCAAATAGTTTAAATATTGATTTAGAAACGGCACATAACATTGTAATGAATAAATTTAATACACGTGATAAAGATCGCTGGACACGTATTGATGAGGGAGAGAAAGAATAATGAAAGAAATTAAAGTAATTATCGCTGGACCAAGAGGACGTATGGGACATGAAGCAGTCCTTCTTATGGAAAGAACGGAACATTTTAATTTGGTAGCAGCAGTGGATTATAAGCATGGTGGAGAGAAAATTTCTGATTTACCGGGCATGCCAGCGTTACAAGCGCCAATTTACGCAGATTTACATACTTGTTTAGAGGAAGTAGAAGCAGATGTGTTGTTAGATTTAACAACGCCAGAAGTTGGGAAACAACACGTTACACTAGCAGTTGAGCGTGGACTTCGTTCTGTTATTGGTACAACTGGATTTACAGAAGAAGAACTAAAGCAATTAAGAGAGAATGCGAAAGAAAAAGCAGTAGGAACAATTATCGCTCCAAACTTTGCAATTGGTGCAGTTCTTATGATGAAATTCTCACAAATGGCAGCGAAGTATTTCCAAGATGTTGAAGTAATTGAATTGCATCATGATCAAAAGTTAGATGCACCATCTGGTACAGCAGTAAAAACAGTAGAATTAATTCGTCAAAATCGTGAATCAAAGCAGCAAGGTCATCCGAATGAAGTAGAACAACTAGAAGGTGCTCGTGGTGCAAATGTAGACGGCATTCACATTCATAGTGTACGTTTACCAGGACTTATTGCACACCAAGAAGTAATGTTTGGTGGAGATGGACAAATGTTAACGGTTCGTCATGATTCATTCAATCGTGCATCATTTATGTCGGGTGTAAAACTATCAATTGATACAGTAATGAATCTAGATCATCTTGTGTACGGTTTAGAAAATATTATCGACTAAAGGGGAGACAACGGATGAAAATTGCCTTAATCGCACATGACAAAAAGAAAGATGACATGGTTTCGTTTGCATACGCATATAAACCAATTTTTGAACAACATGAATTATTTGCAACAGGGACGACAGGACTTCGTATTATGGAGGCAACTGGTTTAGTTGTAACAAGATTTCAGTCGGGTCCTCTTGGTGGCGATCAAGAAATTGGTGCCATGATTGCAAAAAACGATATGGATATGGTGATTTTTTTCCGAGATCCACTAACTGCTCAGCCGCATGAACCAGATGTAAATGCATTGCTTCGTTTATGTGATGTATATGCGATTCCACTTGCAACGAATATGGCAAGTGCTGAAATGTTAATGCACGCATTAGAGCGAGGAGATTTAGATTACCGCAAGTTTAGAAAATGAGGGGAACAATTATGAGTGGATTACATATATTAGCGTTTGGTGCTCATGCCGATGATGTCGAAATCGGCATGGCTGGTACCATTGCTAAATATACGAAGCAAGGGTATGAAGTAGGTATTTGTGATTTAACAGAAGCTGACCTTTCTTCTAATGGAACGATAGAATTGAGAAAAGAAGAAGCAAAGGCGGCAGCTCGTATAATGGGAGTAAAAACGAGACTGAATTTAGCGATGCCAGACCGTGGTTTGTATATGAAAGAAGAGTATATACGTGAAATTGTAAAGGTGATTCGTACATATAAACCGAAACTAGGTTTTCGCGCCGTATTATGAAGATCGTCATCCAGATCATGCAAATTGTGCAAAACTTGTGGAAGAAGCTATTTTTTCAGCGGGAATTCGTAAATATATGCCAGAGGTTTCGCCACATCGCGTGGAGTCTTTTTATTATTATATGATTAATGGTTTTCATAAACCGAATTTTTGTATAGATATAAGTGAGTACCTTTCTATAAAAGTGGAAGCATTAGAAGCGTATGAAAGTCAGTTTTCAACAGGGAGTGATGGTGTGAAAACGCCGTTAACAGAAGGTTACGTTGAAACTGTGGTCGCTCGAGAGAAAATGTTTGGAAAAGAAGTTGGAGTCTTATATGCCGAGGGATTTATGAGTAAGAAACCGGTTTTATTACATGCTGATTTAATAGGGGGGATGTAAATGAAATTAAAAATAGGTATTACATGTTATCCTTCTGTAGGTGGTTCTGGAGTTGTTGGAACAGAATTAGGAAAGCAATTAGCGGAACGCGGGCATGAAATTCATTTTATTACATCGGGTTTACCATTCCGGTTAAATAAAGTGTATCCAAATATTTATTTTCATGAAGTGACGGTAAATCAATACTCTGTATTTCAATATCCACCATACGATTTAGCGTTAGCGAGTAAAATGGCAGAGGTTGCACAAAGAGAGAACCTAGATATTTTACATGTGCATTACGCAATACCACATGCCATTTGTGCTTATTTAGCAAAACAAATGATTGGAGAGCGTATTAAAATTGTTACAACCTTACATGGAACAGATATTACTGTGTTAGGTTCTGACCCTTCGTTAAATAATTTAATTCGTTTTGGTATTGAGCAATCTGATGTTGTGACGGCTGTCTCGCATTCATTGATTAACGAAACGCATGAGCTTGTAAAACCAAATAAAAACATTCAAACGGTATATAACTTTATAGACGAGCGTGTATATTTCAAGCGTGATATGTCTCAATTAAAGAAAGAATACGGTATAAGTGAGAGTGAAAAGATACTGATTCACATTTCAAATTTCCGTAAAGTGAAACGTGTGCAAGATGTTGTTCAGGCATTTGCTAAAATTGTTACAGAAGTAGATGCGAAGTTGCTTCTTGTTGGAGATGGACCAGAATTTTGCACGATTTTACAGATAGTAAAAAATTTACATATTGAAGATCGCGTCTTATTCTTAGGGAAGCAAGATAATGTTGCAGAGCTACTTGCGATGAGTGATCTAATGTTGCTTCTTTCAGAGAAGGAGAGTTTTGGTCTTGTTTTATTAGAAGCGATGGCGTGTGGTGTACCTTGTATCGGAACAAGGGTTGGAGGTATTCCAGAAGTCATTCAACATGGTGAAACAGGATATTTATGTGAAGTTGGCGATCCAACAGGAGTGGCAAATCAAGCCATTCAGCTATTAAAGGATGAAGAACTTCACCGTAATTTGGGAGAGCGAGCAAGAGAAAGTGTTTACGAGCAGTTCCGCTCTGAAAAAATCGTCTCACAATATGAAACGATTTACTATGATGTACTAAGGGATGACAAAAATGGAAAGATTTAAAAAAGCTAGTTCTATTATTGAGACTTTAAAGCAACAAGGACATGAGGCCTACTTTGTCGGTGGAAGCGTACGAGATCTTATTATCGATAGGCCGATTGGAGATATTGATATTGCGACATCTGCTTTACCAGAAGAAGTGATGGCTATATTTCCAAGACATGTTCCTGTTGGTCTTGAGCATGGAACTGTAATTGTGGTAGAAAATGGTGAACCTTATGAGGTAACCACTTTTCGAACAGAGGGCGAATATGAAGATTTTCGAAGACCTAGTAGTGTTCAATTTGTTCGTTCATTAGAAGAGGATTTAAAACGTCGTGATTTCACAATGAATGCAATTGCGATGACAGAAGAAGGCAAAATGGTTGATTTATTTGCTGGACAGCAAGCGATTCAAAAGAGAGAAATTGTGACGGTTGGCAATGCTGCGGATCGTTTTCAAGAAGACGCCCTGCGAATGATGCGTGGTATTCGTTTCGTAAGTACGTTAGGTTTTTCTTTAGAAATGAAAACGAAACAAGCAATAGAAACATATGGACATTTGCTAGAACACATTGCAATTGAGCGAATTACAGTGGAGTTTGAGAAACTGTTAACTGGTACATATTGCGTGAAGGGCTTGCAAGAATTAGTAGAAACGAAGCTATTTTCTCATCTGCCATATTTACAAATGTCAGATGAGAGATTATTAAAAGCTACGCAGTATAACTGGGATTCTTTTGAAACGGACATTGAGGCATGGGCATTCTTCTTATATTGTATTGGGGAAGAGCATCCATCTGTCTTTTTACGTCAATGGAAGTTTTCAAATAAAAAAATAAAAGATATCGTCGCAGTTTTATTAACACTCCGTACGAGAAAGGAGAAGGATTGGGATACAGTCTTTCTTTATAAAACGGGAATTCATATCGCTGAAATGGCAGAAAGAGTATATGAAGCGATGATTGAAAGCTATGATAATACATCTGTGAAACGAGTACAAACGTTGTTTGAAGCATTGCCAATCAAGAATCGACAAGAAATGAATGTGACTGGGAATGATTTATTAAACTGGGCAAATAAAAAGCCAGGTCCGTGGGTTGCTGAAATGATTCAAAAGGTTGAAGAAGCAATCTTACAAGGAAACGTAGTTAATGAGAAAGAGTGTATAAGGGAGTGGCTGCAAGAATGCAATCTACTATAAGAAAGCAGTTATTGCAAGTTTTTTCAGAAGCGGATGGCGCGTTTGTATCTGGCCAAACGATTAGTGATAAACTTGGTTGTTCAAGAACCGCTGTGTGGAAACATATGGAGGACCTTCGGAATGAGGGATATGAACTTGAAGCTGTGCGTCGATTAGGTTATCGAATTGCGAGTAAGCCAGACAAAGTGACTGCTAATGAAATTCAGTTAGGGTTACAAACGAAACATATTGGTAGAACGGTATATTTTGAAGAGTCTGTTGAATCTACGCAGCATATTGCAGCAAAACTTGCTTATGAAGGTGCAGAAGAAGGAACGATTGTTGTTGCAGAAGAACAAACAGCCGGCAGAGGTCGTTTAAGTAGGAAATGGCATTCACCAAAAGGAACAGGAATTTGGATGAGTATTATTTTACGTCCATCAATCCCGGTTCATCATGCACCACAACTTACTTTATTAGCGGCTGTTAGCGTTGCACAAGCAATTGAAAAGTGCACGGGTGTAAACGTAGGAATAAAATGGCCGAATGATATTTTAATTCAAGGTAAAAAGGCTGTAGGTATATTAACAGAAATGCAGGCTGATCCTGATAAAATTAATGCTGTCATTATGGGTATTGGTATTAATGCAAATCAAAAGCAAGAGCATTTTGATGAGGAAATTCAGCATATTGCTACTTCTTTAGCGATTGAATCCGGTGAGCCAATTGTTCGTGCAGAGCTGATGCAACAAATCTTTTTACAACTAGAAAAATTATATGAAGAGTATTTACAAAATGGTTTCTCTGTCATTAAAATTCTTTGGGAAAGTTACGCTGTGAGCATCGGGAAAGAAATTACCGCTCGAACGATGAGAGAGACAATTACAGGCGTAGCAAAAGGAATTACAGAGGATGGTGTATTGCTTCTGGAGGACCATGAAGGGAAAGTACATCACATTCATTCTGCGGATATCGAAATTAAGTAAAAGAAGTTCCTTTTGGGAACTTCTTTTTATTTGACTATTACTTTGCCTTCCATTCCTTTAAGAAGGTGGTACCGGCATATTAATTCATATGTACCAGTATTTTTAGGTTTCACGGTAATGTTTTTTTCTTTTCCTGACTCGACTACGACATCAATGCCGAGTTTTTTTACTGTAAAGGTGTGTTCATTCTTACCTTTGTTTTTTAATAACAATGTTGTTGACTCTTCAATTGGAATGGTGATGACGTTTGGATGAAAGTAATCATCATTCAGTTCGACCTCAATTACTTTCGTTGAATCGATAGGTTGTGTTACGACGTTAACTGAGGCAAATGCATGGAAGGAGCTAAAAGTTATCATCCCTACAATCATCAGAAGCAAACCGGTGAATGGAAATAACCATTTGTTCATAAACATGCGCAATTCTCCTTTTGTAAGTACTTTTCTCAATTAACCTGCATCATTAGTTTAAGAGTTATACGAGGCATTTTAAACAAAGCTGTATCTTTCTATGATTGAGTTATTTATAAAAATTTCACATACCGTAATAGGAATAAAAAATTATTTTTTCAAAAAAATGTAGTAATCCCTTTTTGGAGTTTGCTATAATTAGTTCGAATGTGGGCAGTATCAGAGCGAACTGCACCATGATTCGAAGCAATACGAAAAATAATAACTTGGATTCTGCCTTGATCCAATAACGGACTGGGACAGAGGGATGAATAATGCCGACTAACACACAACCCTTCTGCCCTTTTATGGCCAGAGGGGTTTTTTATATGATTTCGGCCATCTCCTCTCTCCTGTATAAAGGAGGAGTAGTTTTTGAAAACAAAAACAGATTTTTTGAAGATGAAAGAGCAAGGTGAGCCGATTACGATGCTAACGGCGTATGATTATCCATCTGCTAAGTTAGCAGAAGAAGCTGAAGTTGATATGATTCTAGTTGGAGATTCCCTTGGGATGGTTGTGCTAGGCTACGATTCAACAGTACCTGTAACAGTAGAGGATATGATTCATCATACGAAAGCTGTACGCCGAGGAGCGAAAGAGACGTTTATTGTAACTGATATGCCATTTATGTCGTATCATGTGTCGCCTCAAGATACGATGGTGAATGCACGCCGCATTGTTCAAGAGAGTGGTGCTCATGCACTGAAGGTAGAAGGTGCAGGGGAAGTGGTATCAACTATTCATTACTTGACGAATGCGGGAATTCCTGTTGTGGCACATTTAGGCTTAACTCCTCAATCTGTAGGAGTACTAGGTGGGTATAAAGTACAAGGAAAAGATGCTGAAAGTGCAAAAAAATTAATAGAAGATGCGAAGAGATGTGAGGAAGCTGGTGCGATAGCGCTTGTGTTAGAATGTGTGCCAATGCAGTTAGCGGAATTAATTTCGAAGCAACTAACAATTCCGACGATTGGAATTGGAGCAGGGAAAAAAGTAGATGGGCAAGTACTTGTTTATCATGATCTTATCTCATACGGCGTAAATCGTGTTCCGAAATTTGTAAAGCAATATACGTCTGTTCAAGAGGAGATTGTGCGAGGGATTTCACAATACGTTACTGAAGTAAAGACAGGGCAATTTCCAGAAGAAAAACATTCATTCACAATGAAAGAGGAAGAATGCTTAGCGTTATACGGAGGAAAACAATAATGAAAATCGTAACTACAGTGCAAGAGATGCAGCAAATTACAAACGAACTTCGTATAAGTGGAAAAAGTATTGGTTTTGTTCCAACGATGGGTTATTTACATGAAGGCCATGCGACTTTATTACGTAAGGCAAGAGAAGAAAATGAAATTGTGGTTTTAAGCGTGTTTGTCAATCCGCTACAGTTTGGGCCGAATGAAGATTTAGATCGATACCCTCGTGATATTGATAGAGATGAAAATGTAGCAAAAGAAAACGGTGTAGATTATTTATTTTATCCGAGCGTAGAAGAAATGTATCCAGCAGAACAAACGACAACAGTAGCAGTTGTGAAGCGTACCGATGTATTATGTGGCAAACAAAGACCTGGTCATTTCGCTGGAGTTGCGACTGTACTAATGAAACTATTTAATATTACATTGCCAACGCGTGCTTATTTTGGTATGAAAGATGCACAGCAAGTTGCTGTCATTGAAGGATTTGTCGCTGATTTTAATATTCCGGTTACGATCGTACCAGTGGATATTGTAAGGGAAGTAGATGGATTAGCGAAAAGTTCTCGTAACGTGTATTTATCACAAGAAGAGCGTGAAGAGGCTCCTCATTTATACCGCAGTCTATGTATAGCGAAAGAAAGAATTGAAGCAGGCGAACGTAATGCAGAAATCATTACAACTCTTGTGAAAGAGTATATTGAGACGTATACGAAAGGCACTGTAGATTATGCTGATTTATATGCCTATCCTTCACTACAAGTAATAGATAAAATTGAAGGACGAATGATTTTAGCAATTGCAGTTAAATTTGAGAATGTACGATTAATTGACAATATAACATTAACGGTTAAATAAGGGGGAGCATCTATGTTTCGCACAATGATGAGAGCGAAGTTACATCGCGCAACGGTAACAGAAGCAAATTTAAATTATGTAGGTAGTATTACAATTGATGAAGATTTAATGGATGCAGTAAATATTGTAGAAAATGAAAAAGTACAAATTGTAAATAACAATAATGGTGCGCGCTTAGAGACATATGTTATTAAAGGAGAACGCGGTAGCGGTGTTGTTTGTTTAAATGGTGCAGCTGCAAGGCTTGTACAGCCAGGGGATAAAGTTATTATTATTTGCTACGGTTTAGTGGCAGAAGAAAATATTCATAACCAAGAGCCGAAAATTGCAGTATTAGACGATGATAATCAAATTATCCAAATGTTAGGCACTGAAAAAGCGGGTACGATATTATAAGTAAGAAGGCTATCTCTATTACGGAGATAGCTTTTTTGTGCATCTTTTCATTAAGATGAGATAAAACGTGGTATAGTAACATTATATAATTTTGTGATTGATAGGTAAGAAATTGAGGTGTTACATATATGAGTAAACGTTATGTCGTTGTGGATTTAGAGACGACAGGGAACTCCTGGAAGGACGGGAAGGATAAAATTACCCAAATCGCAGCTGTTGTAGTGGAAGATGGAGAGATACTAGAGATTTTTTCATCTTTTATTAATCCGAAGAGAGAGATTCCGCCATTTATTACAGAATTAACAGGGATTGATGAGAGTATGGTTAAGCAAGCCCCGTTATTTCATGATGTAGCCCCGATGGTTGTTGAGCTATTGCAAGGTGCAACTTTTGTTGCACATAACGTTCACTTTGATTGGAATTTTTTAACGGAAGAATTAAGGTGGGCTGGATATACAGAAGTACATTGTCCCAAAGTTGATACAGTGGAGTTGGCGCAAATTCTTTTGCCGACAGCTGATAGTTATAAATTACGTGATTTAGCTAAACAACATGAATTAGAGCACGATCAACCGCATCGTGCGGATAGTGATGCTCTTGCAACAGCGGAATTATTTTTACAATTTTTAAATGAAATTGAAAAGTTACCACTTGTCACCTTGCAATCGCTTTATGAATTGAGCGATGTTTTTCAAAGTGATATAGCGGATGTACTTTCTGAAAATATTTTAAAGAAAATGATGCATGGTAGAAAAGTGGCAGAGGGGTATGAAGTGTATCGAAATATTGCGCTTCGAAAACGGAATTATGCTTTAAATCTCAGTGAAACATGTTCATCTAAATTTGATGCTTTCTTGCACAAGGCAATCGATAAACTTGAATTGAATATGCCAAGGTTTGAAAAAAGAGAAAGCCAACAGATTATGATGAAGGAAATATATACAGCACTAAGAGATTCTAGGTTTTCACTAATTGAAGCAGGAACAGGAACAGGAAAGACTCTTGCATATTTACTTCCAAGTATTTATTTTGCAACGAAAAAAGAAGAACCTGTCATCATAAGTACCCAAACAGTACAACTGCAACAACAAATATTAGAAAAAGAAATTCCATTATTACAGAAAATAATGCCATTTTCATTTGAAGTAGCTCTTTTGAAAGGAAGAAAGCATTATCTTTGTCTACATAAATTTGAATATGCTTTGCAAGAGGAAGAGAAAAATTATGATATGGCGCTCACAAAGGCAAAAATTTTAGTGTGGTTATTGCAAACAGAAACTGGCGATCGTGATGAATTAAATATTCCTGAGGGTGGAAAGTTACTTTGGAACCGTATTTGTAGTGATGTACATAGTCCAGGCGGAATGCAAAGCAACTGGTATAGCCGTTGTTTTTATCAACGAGCAAAGAATAAAGCATTATTTGCAGATATCGTTATTACAAATCATGCGTTATTATTTCAAGATTTTTCAAGTGAAGAACCACTATTTGCTTCATGTGAACATATTATTTTTGATGAAGCTCATCATATCGAGGAAGCGGCGAGCAGAATATTAGGTGAACAGTTCTCCTGTATGTATTTTCAATTAGTTTTATCTCGTCTTGGTACGCTAGAAACAGATGATGTACTTTCTAAAGTATATAAAATGATGAAAAAATCAGAGCAAGCCTCTCGTTCGACTTTCCGTATGGTGAGTCATAGTTTGAAGGAATTGAAATTTGATGCGGATGAGCTATTCCAAATGTTACGTGCTTTCATCTTTAAACAAACAAAGCAGGAACAAGGGATAAGCAATATGCCACTCATTTATCGATATAACACGGAAGTAGAGAAAGGTAAGTTATGGGATAGCATTACCGAGTTAACAAATCGTTTTGTATACGATGTAAGAAAATTATTGACTATACTTGAGAAGCAAGTTGATATATTGCAAAGTAAATTAGAATGGGAGATGCATGTTATTACAGGTGAATTTATGCATTTAATTGAGTTGTTGAGAAAGATGGAAAAATCTTTACAATTACTCATTTTAGAAAAAAATTCATATGTGACATGGATGGAGACTGAAACGAAGGGAACAATTCATTCAACCGTTTTATATGCACAGCCTGTTCATATTGGTGAAAGGCTTGCGGATGAATTTTTAACACAGAAAAAGAGTGTTATTTTCACATCAGCAACGTTAACAGTAAACGATTCATTTGACTATATAAAAGAGGAGCTAGGTTTACATGATTTTGCTCCCAATACATTACAGGTTCCATCACCATTCCGTTTTGAAGAACAGATGAAATTAATGGTTTCAACAGATGTGCCTTTTATTAAGCAAGCAAGTAATGAAGAATATATTGAATCTGTGTCGGCACATATTGCAAAAATCGCGAAAGCTACAAAAGGTAGAATGCTTGTTTTATTCACTTCGTATGAAATGTTGAAAGAAGCGTATACGAATTTGAAAAATGATGAGGAATTAGAGGGGTATTTATTATTAACGCAAAGTGTAAATAATAAGAGCCGAAGTCGTCTCATTCGTAAATTTCAAGAGTTCGACAAATCGATTTTGTTAGGAACAAGTAGTTTTTGGGAAGGGATAGATATACCTGGAGAAGCCCTTAGTTGTCTTGTTATTGTACGGCTTCCCTTTACGCCTCCTCATCAACCGATGATGGAAGCAAAAGGAGAGTGGTTAAAAAATCAAGGAGAGGACGTATTCGCTAAGTTAGCACTCCCGCAAGCAATCTTGCGTTTCAAACAAGGATTTGGTCGTCTGATTAGAACAAGTACAGATACCGGAACAGTATTTGTATTAGACCGTCGTTTGATAAGCGCTTCTTATGGAAAACGTTTTTTACAATCAATCCCAACTGTTCCGCTTTATGAAGGCCCTCTAGAAGAATTATTAGAACAATTAAAGGCATGGCCAAATAAATAAAATTGGAAGAAAAATACGCCTGAAGTACATTTAAGCTTCAGGCGTAAAAAATGTGGGTAGGAGGAATTTTATTTTTCTTACTTCTTGTATACAAAATGTATTGGTTTTCGACTTGAAACCTTTTTTTGCAGTACATGTCCTGCTATAATAGATGGGTGATGAAGCAGGGGTTGTAAAGAATGTACTCTTATTGTAACCGTATTGCGTTCTTCTATAATTAGAAATTTTTGTGTAACGGAGGAGTTTTTTCATGGATAAGAAAATCGAAGTCCTATCAACGACGCGTATTAAATATTCGTCTGACTTGTATAAAATTGTTGATAGTTTGAATCGTACGTTAAAAGAACAGGACCTCATGTTCGGATTAGCATTAGACGAAAAAGATAAAGAAATAGCTGTATTTACGATTTACAGAACGTAGTGATACAATGAAAAAGTGGATCTTTGCAATCGTTATCGTAATCGTTGCTAGCGGAATATATGGGGCGTATGTTTACAATAAAGCAATGGAAAAGAAAATCCCTAAAGAGGCAAAATCTGTAGAAATTGCGAAAGAAAAGGCAAAGCTTACAAAAGTAAAATCTGTTGATTATTATAATGGAAATTCTTCATATACAGTCGTACAAGGTGTAGACGAAAAAGGAGAACAAATTATTGTTTGGGTGCCTAATAAAAAAGGGAATGTCCTTGTGAAGAAAAAGAGTGAAGGTATTCCTGAAAAAGAAGCTTTGCAAAAGTTGGCTGAACAAGCTACAGGAAAAGGTGATGAGCCAAAGCCAAAGCCAAAAGAAATTATAAAAGTAAAATTAGGTGCTCAAAACGATATTCCGTTGTGGGAAATTACATATATTGATCAGGAAGATCGTTATACGTATTATTATTTAGAGTTTCAAAATGGGGCTTATGCTGGTCACTACAGCATTGAAAAATAGATGTAGGGGGAACTACAAATGAAATTAGCAAAGCGAGTAGCTGCTTTAACACCATCTGCAACTTTAGAAATTACAGCAAAGGCACAAGCATTAAAAGCAGAAGGTCATGATGTAATTGGATTAGGGGCAGGAGAACCTGACTTTAATACGCCAGAACATATTATGGATGCTGCACATAAAGCGATGTTAGAAGGACATACGAAGTATACACCAACAGGTGGATTACAAGCGTTAAAACAAGAAATTGTGAAGAAGTTTACACGTGATCAAGGAATTGCGTATGATCCATCTGAAATTATTGTATGTAACGGTGCAAAGCATGCATTATATACATTATTCCAAGTGTTACTTGATGAAGGAGATGAAGTTATCATCCCAACTCCTTATTGGGTAAGTTATCCTGAGCAAGTAAAGCTTGCTGGAGGTAAGCCAGTTTACGTAGAAGGCCTGGAAGACAATGAGTACAAAATTACAGCGAAGCAGCTGCGTGAGGCAATTACAGAGAAAACGAAAGCAGTTATTATTAATTCACCGAGCAATCCAACAGGAATGATTTATAGCAAAGAGGAATTACAACAGCTTGGAGAAATATGTTTAGAACACGATATTTTAATCGTTTCAGATGAAATTTATGAAAAATTAATTTATGGTGGAGCAGAATATACTTCGATTGCCCAGCTTTCTAATGCATTAAAAGAACAAACACTTATTATTAATGGTGTATCTAAATCTCATTCTATGACAGGATGGCGTATTGGATATGCAGCAGGAAATAAGCAGCTTATTAAAGCGATGACGAACTTAGCGAGTCATAGTACGTCAAACCCTACTTCAATCGCTCAATACGGCGCAATTGCAGCATATGCAGGCTCACAAGAACCTGTAGAAACAATGCGTCAAGCATTTGAAGAAAGATTAAACATTATTTATGATAAATTAATTCAAATCCCTGGCTTTACTTGCATTAAACCACAAGGTGCATTTTACTTATTCCCTAATGTAAAAGAAGCTGTAGCTTTATCAGGATACGAAACTGTGGATGATTGGGCAAAAGCTCTATTAGAAGAGGAAAAAGTGGCTCTTGTACCAGGTACAGGATTTGGTGCTCCAAATAACGTTCGTTTATCATATGCGACATCTCTTGAACAAGTAGAGAAAGCATTGGAACGCATTCATACGTTTATGAAAAGTAAAGTGCAAGCTTAATTGTATATTTTATTAACGCAATACAAAAAACCTTCCTACATAATAGGAAGGTTTTTTTGACGAATTGTGGCAAAAAGAAATAGCGAAAGGTGTGTTATACTAGAGAGCGAGGTGTTTGGTGATGAAAAAGAAAATGATGTTACAGTGGTTTGAGCAGGGAAGCATTGCAATTCCAAAATTACTTATGATGCATTATAAAAAATTAGGGCTAAATGAAATGGAATTTATGGTTGTACTTCATGTACACACATTTTTAGAATCGGGCAATTCGTTTCCGACTCCGTCAGAGATTTCAGAACGGATGACGATTACTGAAATGAAATGTATGGAAGTAATTCAGACATTGATTCAAAAAGGTTTTTTATCACTAGAAGGTGGACAAAAATCAGAAGCGATGATGTGTGAAAGTTATTCTTTACAACCGCTATGGGAAAAAATATTGCATTTCTTAATGAACGAATCAATAGAGGAAGAACAAAAAGAAATAAAACAACTGCAAGTAAATTTATATACAGTATTTGAAAAAGAATTTGGAAGACCACTTTCTCCGTTTGAATGTGAAACGTTGGGTATGTGGGAAGATCAAGATCAACATCATCCGAATTTAATTCAAGCGGCCCTCAGGGAAGCTGTAATGAGCGGTAAGCTTAATTTCCGATATATTGATCGTATTTTATTTGAGTGGAAAAAGAATGGTATTAAAACAGTAGATCAAGCCCAAAACCAAGGACGGAAATTTAGAGCAAATCAACAACGAACGCAGCAAACGACAAAACAAGAGACGAAATTTACTGGGAAAGTGCCTTTTTATAATTGGTTGGAGCAGTAATGTAGGAGGAAGTATATGTTAAATAAAACGCAAATTCGCTATTGTTTAGACACAATGGCGGATATGTATCCAGAAGCACATTGTGAATTAATTCATGATAATCCATTTGAATTAGTAATCGCGGTGGCGTTATCTGCACAATGTACAGATGCACTTGTAAATAAAGTGACGAAAAATTTATTTCAAAAATATAAAACACCAGAAGATTATTTAAGCGTGTCTTTAGAAGAATTACAACAAGATATACGTTCCATTGGATTGTTTAGAAATAAGGCGAAAAATATTCAAAAATTGTGCCAGATGTTGCTAGATGATTATAACGGGAAAGTTCCAGAAGACCGTGACGAGCTGATGAAATTACCAGGAGTAGGAAGAAAGACAGCGAATGTAGTTGTTTCGGTTGCATTTGGAATTCCAGCGATTGCTGTTGATACGCATGTAGAGAGAGTGAGTAAACGGTTAGCGATTTGTAGGTGGAAAGATTCGGTGTTAGAAGTAGAAAAGACATTAATGAAGAAAGTTCCGATGGATGAATGGGGCGTTACACATCATCGTATGATTTTCTTTGGGCGTTACCACTGTAAAGCACAGCGACCACAATGTGAAGAGTGCCGATTACTAGAAGTGTGTCGTGAAGGAAAGAAGCGAATGAAGGGGAAATAAAGGATGGAGCGAGTTATAGAAATACCGAAAGAATTTCGGTGCTTACCATTTTTTACAGAAAGCGTAACTTCGATTACGTATCATACAGATCAGTCTTTTGAAGAAATAATACAAAATACTTACTTTATATTTGATATTGAAAGACAATATGAGCCGTGGAATGAAATTGAAAATAGTATTCCTGTACTGTTGAATGTATGGAAAAGTAAGCATGAAGACATTGCTACACTATTTCGAAACAGAAATAAGCAAGAAGTTGAAGGTCCAATGATTCTTTTTGCAGCGCATTTGTTATCAATTGTATATTGGTTAAATGAGCAACCTATCCATAGTTTGAACGAAATGGAAGATTACACGAGTATATTGGAAGTACAACCAGTTAATTTTGTAGAGCGATATTCGTTCATTATAAAAAAACCGAATAATTATCATTCTTATATTCAGTTAGCGCAGTTGTATATTGAAATAGAAAAGCTATATGTAAAGAAAATGATAACAAAAAAGAAGTCCTTTTCTCGTTAAGAGAAAGGACTTCTTTTTTGTATTAAGACTCTGTTATAACAGCATTTCCGTCTGCGTGAGGTGTATCTCCTCCGGTATTTTGTTGTTGTTCTTGTTGCTTGTGTTGTTCTTCTTCAGCTTTTTTTCTAGCAGCCTCTTCTTCAGCTTTCTTTCTAGCAGCTTCTTCATCGGCTTTCTTTCTAGCGGCTTCTTCTTCAGCAGCCTTTTTCTGAGCTTCTTCTTGTTGTTTACGTTGTTGTTCTTGTTGTTCTTGTTGTTGCTCTTGTTGTTTACGCTGCTCTTCAGCAGCTTTTTTCTTAGCTTCTTCTAGTTTTTGTTTATCTTCATTAGCTTTTTTCTGTACTTCCTCATCAGCTTTTTTCTTAGCTTCTTCGTCAGCCTTCTTCTTAGCCTCTTCTTCAGCTTTCTTAGGGTCTGGAGTTCCGCCAGGTGCAGTGAAGGATGCACCAACTGCAGGGCTTGTTCCAGTACCTTTTTTCGCTACCACAGAGAAGCTGTAAGTAACGCCTGGTTTAATACCACCAAGAGAAGCTGTCGTACCATTTATTGATAAACTACCACTTGAACCGTCAGTTGCTTTATAGCTTGCTGCATACGCATCAACTTCTGCTGGTCCAGACCAGTTTAGTGTAACGGTGCTAGCCCCATCGAAAGTAACATTAAGACCACTAGGTGCATCTACTTTAATTTGTTTAATTGCATCTTTTTTCGCACCTTTTACGTATAATTCTCCGTTTATTTCTTGTACAGAAGAAGGACGTTCAAAGCGAGATTTATCTGTAGCAAATTTGCTCATCATTACTTGGAACATTTGTTGTGCAATTCTAGTAGAGCGATCACCAATGTAATTTTCTGGACCATCCTTTTCGTAACCAGTCCAAACAGCCATTGTATATTGTGGTGTATATCCAGCGAACCAGCTATCTCTGTTTGCATCAGCTGGAATACCATATTTTTTAAGAACGTCTTCATCAAAGTTTTGTGTCCCTGTTTTACCAGCTACGTCAAAACCAGAAACGTATGCTGTTGGACCTGTACCACCAGAACCAGGTTTTACTACGTCACGAAGAACGTCAGTAACCATGTAAGCTGTGTAGTCTTGCATTGCACGTTGTTCTTTCGGTTTAAAACTTTTCTTTTTACCGTCTGGGAAGATGACTTCTTTTACGAAGTGCGGTTTATTATAGTTACCATCATTACCAAAGGTTGCATATGCACCTGCTAATTCTAATGGAGAACTATCGTTACTACCAATTGCTGTTGATTCATATGTTTTGCCGTCTTTAAATGTCATACCTAAGCCTTCAGCAAACGCTTGTGACTTAGGAAGACCAACCGCTTGAGCTGTCTTTAAAGCTGGGATGTTTAATGATTTTTTCAAAGCTTCACGTAGTGAAACGTCACCTTTGTAACTTTTTGTTGCATTTCGTATTTTCTTACCATTGGAATACGTATACTCTGAGTCGTTTAATTGATGGTATGTAGACCATTGTAAATTCTCAAATGCTGGACCGTAGTCGAAAATTGGTTTCATCGTTGAACCGACTTGGCGTTTTAAATCAGTTGCCATATTATGACCTTTGAAAGTAGACTTACTTTCTTTACGCCCAGCTCCAATTGCTCGAACTTCGCCAGATTGTGTATCCATAAATACGAATGATCCTTGGAATTGATCGTTCGGATACTTAATAAGGTTGCCATCCATAATTTTTTCAGCGTAATCTTGCGCATCTTGATCAATTGTTGTATGAATTGTTAAACCATCTGAACCGATATTTACATCGGGATATTCTTTTTCAACTTCTTTTACAACAGCATCTAAAAATGCTTGATACTTCATCTCAGTTATTTCTGAAGACGGTTGAAGACCCTCAGTTACAGAGATTTTCATTGCGTTATTCATTTCATCTTTTGTTATATAACCATGTCGATTCATTAATGATAATACGACGTTACGACGTTGTGTAGCTCGTTCAACGTTGTCTTTTTTTGTTGGATCATAAATATTAGGACCTTGTGGTAAACCTGCAAGCATTGCAGCTTCATGTAACTGTAAGTCTTTTAAATCTTTGTTATAATATTTTTTGGCTGCTGTTGCAATACCGTACGAACGGTTACCTAAGTTAATCTTATTTAAGTACATTTCTAAGATCTCATGTTTAGAGTATTGTTGCTCTAATTTGTAAGATAGGTACCATTCTTGTACTTTTCTCTTCGCAGTTTTGTCCATCGTTAGAAAATAGTTTTTGACTACTTGTTGTGTAATCGTGCTACCACCTTGAGATCCGAACCCTCCAGTGACATTTTCCATAACTGCTTTTGTAGTTCGTTTAAAATCAATTCCATTATGATCATAGAAACGTGAATCCTCAGTTGCAAGGAATGCACTTTCAACTACCTTTGGAATTTGATCATACGTAACGTGGGTTCGTTTTTCAGCACCGTATTCATAGAAAAAGTTCCCATTCTTATCAAGAAACTTTGTTGATAAAGGATTGACAAGTTTGGATTTGTCTAATTTTGGAGCGTCCTTCACCATAACAAAGAAAGCGGAAACGCTAGCTATAAGACCAACGATACCAAGAAGTAGACAACCTATAAGGAATTTTTTAAAAAAGGAGCCTTTTTTCTTTGGTTTTTTTTCTTTATTTGTTTCTTGCTTTTGATTTTGATTTTTTACATGATTTCGTTCTGTACGAGAACGATAATTATCTGACATTATACTTTCTCCTACCTTTCATTCTCTCCCCAAAAGTCGAAAAAAGAGCCTTAGTGATGACTCTATCACGAAAAATAAACCGTGTCTAGTACACGGATATAATCAATCCGAGGGTGATAACCGCATGATAATAAAGATCCATGCTCTTCTATTTCTTCTTTCGTAATCGATTTCCGTCCACCAGTATTTTGACGATTCCAAAATGCAATAATATGTTTTGCATCTAGTAAATAAAGTTCATCAAAAAGTGTAAATTTAATAATAACAAATGCAATTCCATCATGAACGATTACTTGCTTCATATGTTCAATTTGATGAAGGTGGAAGTTTTGAAGTGGAAAGCTGGTTTTATTTTTTGTTTCTTTCGCTTCAAAATCGATGTATTTCCCTTTGTATACACCGTTGTAATCTGTTGTAGAAGGTTGTTTAAAATACGCTTCTTTTACCACTGCAGCACTTCGAGCGGGGTAATCTACTTTTACAATTTGAAGAGGTGTAGGTTTTTTATGTACACATGCAATATTATGGGTTAAGTAATATTCATTTGTTTCATTCAATTCCTCTTCAAGGGACATACCTCTATTACTATAAGTATGTTTTTTAATTGGTGTTTTATGAGGTTGTGAAGCTTGATTGTACCGTTTTCCGTTTGGGTAACGAATGGTCATAGTGTGTCCACTCCCAACTTGCTAAGAATTACTTACAAAGGTGATTATAACAAAAAATGAAAAAAGATGTGACCTTTTTGAAGAAAGGCATGATGACTTATTTATGTTTACATGGAATGATTATGAGAAAATTAAACAATATCGTAAAAATATGGTTTGTACAGACGAAGAAAAAACAATCGTTTATAACATTAAGAGGAAAATAGAAATGGCTAATATGGACAATATTTCTCGAACACAGTCTTATCAAGAATATTATGTAAGGAACAGTGAAATTAGGTGGGCCTTTTTAGCAAGTATGGTCTCGAGAAATGCTGGATGGAATATGACTGATTTAAAAGGGAGATATTATGCTACTGTTTTACCTCAAACAGTAAAAAAACATTTGTTTCTGACTTATGAAGAAGCGAATTGGATTATTTTTTTAGATGCATTTCCTCAGCTATTGTTATACGAAGAAAGTAAGAGGAGGCAGGTACCACTATTCTATTTGTTACAATATTTTAATGTATCAATTTTTATGGAAAAAGAATGGATTTATTTTTGGGAAAAAAAAGATATAAATAGGCTCATGACAGCGCTTATTATAAATGAGCAAAATAAAATTCAAAAACCAGTTATTGAGAATACATATTTTAAAAAACATGTATTCCATACTGCACTTTTTAAATTGCAAGAAATGCTTCATATTAGTGCTGTTATTTTTCCGACTGTTGAAGGGAGGTTGTATGGTTTTTCAGTTTATCAATTTGAAACGTTACAAAAGCGTATAGAACTAGGGCAGAAATTAGCGGAGTTACTGTTTCATCCGAATTATAAAAGTTTATTCCATAGGTTTGCATTGCAAACTATACACACAGGATCAAGAGCAGATTATGAATATTATGAAAGAGAAGCTAGAAAATCTTGTACGCCAGCCCTTAGAGAGGTTTATCCTGTCGTTGCACATAAGGAAATAAGTATGAGAGATTGGTTTTGTAGAGATATGGAAATAAATGAGTTGTTTCTACTGGAAGAGTATAAGGGTGAAGTTGATATAACAGAATGGTATAAAAGAAAGAGGGAGCAAATCTATGTTGCTTCTATCGTAAATCGTTTTGTTAAAAGGATGGATGAGTTCGTGATATAATAAAAAAGAAGTCCCGTCTTCATAAATGAAGACGGGACTTCTTAATGTGAAGTAATCCTGCCGTGTATGCTAACAATTTAATCTCAAAACGTAATGAATATAGGAGATTAAGGATGCTTCAGAAATTAGCTTTTTGTAAAAGTGCTAAAGTTTCACTTTATCCCGCTACTTGCCGGGCAGTAAGACCCACGTCTCAAAATTCAGTGAAAGCAAAGAATTTAGGTGTGGATCAACTGCCCGTAAAAGCCCGATTGAGAAGGCTAATAATCAGTGGGGATGAACAAAACCCCCGCTGATTAAAGTTTCACTTTATGTAGCAGGGAAGTTTGGACCATCTAACTTAGGGTTGCCAGTCTCGGGTTTATTTTGTTTGTTTTGTTTTTTCTTTTTGTCGTTTTTGTTCTTTGTCATTTTCATACACCTCCTTTTTGTATTGTTACCATTTCTATAAATGACATACAAAATGATTTCTTTGACGAATAACAACTAGTTTTGTCATGTGAGCAGGAGTGAGGAGTCATTCGGCGAAATTACATGACAAAGGAAAAGCAAAGAAGGGGGCGTTTTGTATATGGCGATGGTTCAGAAGGAAGATGTAATGAAAACAATGGATCAAATGTTAAGTTCTCTCGATTTGCTGGAAATGAATATAGGGATTAGAATGAATCATGCATTGAAGGATACGGGTGAAAAAATATGCAATAAGATAGAAATAACAGAAATGCATATTGAGCATATGGAAAATAAATTAGTGCATCACGAAGAAAAAGGGAATTGGGTGAAGGCATTTCAAAACGTCGTAGTGAGTGCATAATAAGGTGGGAATAAAATGAAGTATGAAGCATTGATACAATCTTCAGAAAAACTCATGCAGTATAATAATGAAGCGAATGTGAAAAAAAGAGAAATGATTGAGTACGATTTTTATAAGGATATGAAACCATTTGTAGATATGGTAGATGAGGAATTAAAAGTGTGGAAAGAATTAGCTTATAAATGGATTAAGGAAGAAAAACCGAAGTATATACATGTACAGCAAATTGATAAAGTGTACGATAATTTA
This sequence comes from Bacillus sp. EE-W1, assembly GCF_009760835.1. Lineage (NCBI taxonomy): Bacteria > Bacillati > Bacillota > Bacilli > Caryophanales > Bacillaceae > Bacillus > Bacillus sp. EE-W1. The sequence goes on from NZ_WIPE01000054.1 coordinate 136,470, forward strand.
CAGACAAATGTGTTGCAATGTTTTGTAAATAAAGGTAAAGGTAAGCGATTCTTTGAAACACATCAAGCCATTTCGTATACTTTGCAAAATATAATTGAGCAATGTAAGTAACAAGAGGGGAAACCCTCTTGTTTTTTTTTATGCTTCTGTCATTGTTGTAGGTTTTGTTGCACCGTTTATTTCTAATTCTTTTATTAATGTTCGGTAATCTGAAATGCATATTTTCCCTTCGAGATACCAATGTCTCGCAAAGTCTAACAATTCATTTACATTCTCTGTGTAATACCCCTTTTTTTGAGAAAACGCTTGTTTTAAATCCCCTAATACCATGTTGATTCCTCCCCCATGAGAATCTTCTTCTTCACTATCATAGCATGGAAGGGTTTTCTTTTTTAATTTTTTAAAAATTTAAACTTCCGACAAAAATAGACAGATACTCCGTCACACAAATTATTTTACAAGTACATATTATATATGTAGAAACTTATGTGAAGGAGGAGAGAATGCATGTTTCAACAATCTAACGTATATCAGCAATCTTATCCATATGCACAGCAAAATATGTACCAATATAATACGGATACATATTTACGGTATAATATGTATCCTTTCGAGCCTAATTATGGAAATCAAAATTATTACCAGCCATTTGAAGTATCGTTTATGAATCAACCACAACAACAGCAGCAACCCTATACGAATCAACAACAGCAGCCCTATATGGAGCAACAGCAACAACCCTATACGAATCAACAACAGCAGCCTTATATGGATCAACAACAGCAACCTTATATGAATTCACAATACTATATGCCACCACCATCTCCCTATGGAAATCAACAAGCGATGTTTTATCCACCAAAACAACCGTACCCGACGCAGAATAAACAAAAACAACAACAGCAACCGAGTCAATTTTCTAGTTTTGTTTCCCAATTTAAAAACTCAGATGGTAACTATGATGTAAATAAAATGATGAATACAGCTGGACAAATGATGAATGCGATGAACCAAGTGACAGGTATTGTAAAGCAAGTTGGAGGTTTTTTTGGTAAGTAATTTTGGGGGGTGTCTATAAAAAGCATTACGTATAAAGCAGAAGGCTAGACAAATTTCCTTGTAATAAATGGGTATATATAACAAACGGCTTTCTCTCTTTTCTCATATTGTAAAGTGTAGTCAGATTTTTTTAACGAGAGAGGAGAGAAAAAACTATGCATCATTGTCATCCTTGTTTTGGAGGGCATAAGCCTGTAGGACCTATTTGTACAACTGCTCCTGTCATTCATCCGACGAAACAATGCGTAACACACTCTTTTTCAACAACGGTGGTGCCACACATTTTCCCAACGCATACAACACATGTACACCATCAACAAATTAAAAACCAAAACTTCTTCCCACAAACAAACTCGAATGTAAATGTGGTAGACCCAGTTGATCCAGGATTCGGCGGCGGATGTGGACCATGTGGTCATGGACATCATGGACATTTTGGACATCATGGACATTTTGGACATCAAATATCTCCATTTGGTCCAGGACCAAATGTATCACCATTCTTACCGAATAATGTATCACCAGTAGGTCCGAATATTGGACCAAACGTTGGTGGAATATTTAAAAAGTAAATGATATGTTAGAACTAGCGAAATGCTAGTTCTTTTTTTGTAATTGGAGTGTTGATATGAAAGTTATTGCTGTAACGGGATATAAGCCATTTGAACTTGGTATATTTAAAAATGATCATCCAGGGGTGGAATGTATAAAAAAAGCATTGCATCGAAAATTAACTACTTTTGTAGAAGAAGGTTTGGAATGGGTGATAATAAGTGGGCAGTTAGGAGTCGAATTATGGGCTGCTGAAGTTGTTTTTGAAATTCAAGTAGAATATCCAGATCTAAAATTAGCGGTATTTACTCCGTTTTTAGAACAAGAAGAAAGCTGGAAGGAAGATAACCGTGAATATTACGAATGTATTCTCTCTCAAGCAGACCATATTGATAGTATTACGAAACGGAAGTACGAAAGCCCGGAACAATTTAAATTAAAAAATCAATTTTTTATTGAAAAAAGTGATGCACTTTTAGCTGTATATGATGAAGAAAAACCAGGGAGTCCCAAATATATTGTAGAAGCAGCAAAGAAAAAAGGAGAAATAGAAAATTATCATAGTTATTTTATTCTTTTTTCTGATTTACAAGATATAATAGAAGAGGAACAGTGGAATAATGCTGAGTGATATGTAATATAGTACTCGTATATATGATTGACAAAAGGCATTGTTTCTGAAAAAATTTAGGTAATGAAAGTTTTGGCAAAAATTTGAGGTGAAGAAAATGATTTCGGATAAAATTAAATTAACGGCGAAAGATATTTTAGAAAAAGAATTTAAAACAGGCATGAGAGGCTATCAACAAGAAGAAGTAGACAAGTTTCTTGATATGATCATTAAAGACTATGAAGCTTTCCACAAGGAGTTTGATCAATTAAAGCAACAAAATGCTCGTTTAAAGCGTGAATTAGAGGAACAAAAATTAGTAGCAACGCAAGTGCCACAACAACCAGTTGTACAAACACCAGTTGCACAACCTGTATATAACAACACGAATACGGACATTTTAAAACGTCTATCTAATTTAGAAAAAGCTGTATTTGGAAGTAAGTTATACGAATAATTTCTAGTGGTAAAAAGGTTAAAGCATTTTACATAGAAAAAAACATTGCAAAATCTTTTTGTTTCCACTATACTAATGGATGTCATAACGTTTGGGTAATCGCTGCAACGCCAACGTTGTAGAGGAAAGTCCATGCTCGCACGGCCTGAGATGGCTGTAGTGTTCGTGCCTAGCCAATTCATAAGCTAGGGTATTCTGGCTGTAAGGCTGGTTTAACGGCAGGGAAAAAACCTAAGTCCTTTCGGATATGGTTTGACTACCTTTAAAGTGCCACAGTGACGAAGTCCTTGAAGAAATGATAGGAGTGGAACGAGGTAAACCCCACGAGCGAGAAACCCAAATAATGGTAGGGGAATCTTTTCCAAGGAAATGAACGATGGGAAAGGACAGGTTGTATAACCTGTAGATAGATGATTGCCACCGGAGTACGAGGCGTGGGCCGTTTGCAGTACAAAGGAACAGAACATGGCTTACAGAACGTTATGAACCAACTATGAAATAACTCAGCTCTCCTTTGTTAGAGGAGGGCTTTTTATTTGTATGAAGTTATAAATTATGAGTTAAAATGGTTAATGAGAAAATTCTTCGTAAAATGTAATGATTAATAGGACAAATTGCTATTAATTATTGTTTAACTATACATAAGAGGTGAATGCAAATGGGAAAAGTTACTTTAATTGCAACAGCGGCAATGGGTATTGAAGCGTTAGTTGCCCGAGAAGTTCGTGATCTTGGTTATGAATGCCAAGTGGAAAATAGCAAAGTAACATTTGAAGCAGATGAAAAGGCGATTTGTCGCACGAACTTATGGTTACGTACTGCGGACCGTGTGAAAATTAAAGTTGGCGAATTCAAAGCGACAACATTTGATGAGCTGTTTGAAAAGACGAAAGCATTAAACTGGGGAGATTATATTCCAGAGAATGGGGAATTTCCTGTAATTGGTAAATCGTTAAAATCTGAGTTGTTCAGTGTTTCAGATTGCCAACGTATCGTTAAAAAAGCTGTCGTTGAAAAATTAAAAACAACATATAAACGTACAACTTGGTTTGAAGAAGATGGTCCGTTATTCCGTATTGAGATCGCAATGCTCAAGGATATTGCAACATTAACAATTGATGCAAGTGGTGTTGGACTTCATAAACGTGGATACCGTATGGATCAAGGGGAAGCCCCATTAAAAGAAACATTGGCTGCGTCTTTAATTAAGTTAACAAACTGGAAGCCGGATCGTCCTTTCGTGGATCCTTTCTGTGGATCAGGTACAATTCCGATTGAAGCAGCATTAATTGGACAAAATATTGCACCAGGATTTAACCGTGGCTTCGCATCAGATGAGTGGGGCTGGGTTGGTAAACAAAACTGGCGTGAAGCTCGTCAAGAAGCTGAAGATTTAGCGAATTATAATCAACCACTACAAATCATTGGATCAGATATTGATCATCGTATGATCCGAGTTGCTCAAGATAATGCAGAAGAAGTGGGCTTAAGTGATTTAATTACATTTAAACAAATGCAAGTAAAAGATTTCACGACAAAAGAGGATTATGGCTATGTTGTAACGAATCCTCCATACGGAGAACGTTTAAGTGAAAAAGCACTCGTTGAACAATTGTACAAAGAAATGGGACAAGTATTCCGCCCATTAGATACATGGTCAGCGTATGTATTAACAAGCTACGAAGCATTTGAAAAGTGTTATGGAAAAGATGCATCGAAGAAACGTAAACTGTTTAATGGATTTATCCGTACAGATTACTACCAATACTTCGGAAAACGTCCACCGCGTAATTCATAGTATAAAACTCCTCCAGCGCGCATATACTGGCTATTATGTAATGCGTAAAGGAGGACGTGATATGGATAGTTTCCAATTATCTATGATTCAAAAAGCTATTCATCGTACGTATGATGAGATCGGGAAAGAAGTGGATAGCCAAGGTGCGATTGTAGAGGAAATACAAAAAGCACAAGAAGAATATTTATCAGCTCTTTCACACGAAACAGCGATTGATAAACGGTATTTAAAGTCATTAATATAGAAAAAAATTTTCCTTTTTCGAAAGGAAAATTTTTTTTCGTGTATTTCTATGTATGGCAACAGGGGAAAGTGGCTGCACACATATGAGTAGCAGTTGCTATATCTTTTTATAGAAAAACTTTTTGGTTGGAGGCTAAGGATGTTTACTGAGAAGAGATTACCATTTGAAGTAGGAAAACAAGATAATTTTTATGATAAGTTGAATGAATGGATTGGAGATGTGTTTTACGATATCCTTCCGGAAAAAGGCTTTGAAGAGCGTGATGAACAAATTTTTATGGCGTTTCAATTAGAGCGTGCTTTCCAAGAAAAGAAAGTAATGTTCGCAGAAGCGGGTGTAGGAACAGGGAAAACAATTGTATATCTTCTATATGCAATTTGCTATGCGCGTTATACTGGAAAACCAGCTATTATCGCTTGTGCTGATGAAACGTTAATTGAGCAGCTTGTGAAAGAAGAAGGAGACATTGCTAAGTTATCTGAAGCATTAGGACTATCTGTTGATGTTAGACTTGCGAAATCAATGGATAATTATTTATGTTTACGTAAACTTGAAGATGTTATGAGTGGACGAGCTCCAGAAGTAATTGAAGATGTATACTACGAATTACCACAGTTTGTATTCGATCATGGTACGATGCAAAACTTTACTCACTACGGTGACAGAAAAGAATTTCCACTTTTAAATGATGAGGAATGGTCAAAAGTAAATTGGGATTACTTCCAAGATTGCTTCACTTGTGATTCTCGTCATCGTTGTGGTCAAACTCTTTCTCGTGAACATTATCGTAAAGCGGCAGATTTAATTATTTGTTCTCAAGATTTCTATATGGATCATATTTGGACGTACGATGCTCGTAAGCGTGAAGGGCAAATTCCGTTATTACCTGAAAGTAGCTGCGTTGTATTCGATGAAGGACATCTTGTAGAATATGCAGCTCAAAAAGCTTTAACATATCGTTTAAAGCAAACGATGATGGAGCAACTTTTAACAAGATTGTTGCAAAACGATATTCGTGAAGAGTTTGCACATTTAGTAGAAGAAACAATTTGGCAAACAGAGCGATTCTTTGATGTGTTACAAGAAAATAAAAAGGAAATCGCCGGTTCTGATCGTTTAGAAATTACTGTGACAGAAAAAGTAACAGCTGAAGCGAATAGACTTTATGCGAAAATTGGTGAAGTCGGTGATGCATTAGTATTTGAAAGTGAAATGCATACAGTAAACACGTATGATTTAAATATCGTTGATGAACATTTAGATGTATTAGAACATTCACTTCGTCTGTTCATGCACGAGAAAAATGTAATTACATGGGGTGAAGAAGGTGATGGAGCCTTCACGTTAGTGATTATGCCACGTGCAGTTGAAGAAGTATTACAAGAGAAAGTATTCTCGAAGAAAATCCCGTATATTTTCTCTTCTGCTACATTATCTAACAACGATTCATTCGCATTTACAGCAAATAGCCTAGGGGTAAAAGATTACTTATCATTCTCAGTTGCCTCACCGTTTGATTATGAGGAGCAAATGGCAGTAAACTTACTATCGCATACGAAAGAGAACGAATGGGAAAGAAAGTGTCAATATACACTTGAAAATATACAGAAAACAAATGGACGTACACTTGTATTATTCCGTACAACACAAGAACTTGCAGCGTTTAAAGAATATGTAAGTAAAGAACAAATGTCCGTTCCGTTCCTATATGAAGGGGATCAAGAAATTAGTCAGCTCGTTTCTCGTTTCCAAAATGAAGAAGAGACTGTACTTTGTGCTGTTCATTTATGGGAAGGTTTAGATATTCCTGGTTCATCATTATCGCATGTTATTATTTGGTCATTACCATTCCCTCCAAACGATCCTGTGTTTGAAGCGAAGCGTAAACATGTAAATAATCCATTCTGGGATGTAGATGTACCGTATATGATTTTACGTCTTCGTCAAGGGATTGGACGTTTAATTCGTACGAGCGACGATAAAGGGGCTATATCAATCTTCTTATCTGATACAGAAGATGAGAAAGTGATAGAAGCGGTGAAAAACGTACTACCAGTAGAAGGTAAAGAATTATAAGGAGAAAGCTTGGCGCTTGCCAAGCTTTTTTTCTATTATAAAAGGAATTTAGGTTTCCATGTCGAATTAAGTTTGAGGTAGAAAAGGGAGGTTTTATACGATGACAGTAGCTACATATGAAGTAGAAAAACAATTTTTAACATATGTGAAGAAGATACAAAATTACGGTGAAGCATTAAGCTTAATGTTTTGGGACTTAAGAACAGGTGCGCCTAAAAAAGGTGTAGACCAGCGTTCAGAAGTAATTGGTATGCTTTCATCAGAAGTGTTTGTTATGTCGACTTCAGATGAGATGGGAAATTATTTAACAGAGCTTGAAGCTTTAATAAGTGAAGATAAACTTTCTGAAACGACGAAGAAAATGGTTGAAGAGTGTCGTAAAGAATATGATAGAAATAAGAAAATTCCACAAGCGGAATACGAGGCGTATGTGAAATTAGAAGCGAAAGCGGAAAGTGTGTGGGAAGAAGCTCGGGAAAAATCTGATTTCGAAATGTTCCGTCCGTATTTAGAACAAATAGTTGAATTTAAAAAGAAATTCATTACATATTGGGGTTACGAAACATATAAATATAATACATTGTTAGATATGTATGAGCCAGGTATTACAGTAGAAGTGTTAGATCACGTATTTGGTCAACTTCGTGAGCGTATCGTTCCGCTCGTAAAAGAAATATCGGAGTCACAAAAGAGATTAAAGACAAGTGCTTTATCAGAACATTTTTCAAAAGAAAAACAAAAGAACTTTACATTAGAGTTATTAAAGCAATTGAATTATGACTTTAAAGCAGGTCGTCTTGATGAAACGGTACATCCATTTGAGATTACATTAAATAGAGGGGACGTTCGTATTACAACACGTTATGATGAAAAAGATTTCCGTATGGCAGTGTTTGGAACAATTCATGAATGTGGCCATGCTGTATATGAACAAAATATTGCAGAGAAATTCGAAGGTACACCGCTATGTAGTGGAACTTCTATGGGTATTCATGAGTCACAATCATTATTCTTTGAGAACTTTATCGGTCGTAATAAATCATTCTGGAAGAAAAATTATGATTTATTAAAAGAGTATAGCGATGGTCAATTCAATGATATATCAGTAGATGAGTTTTATGATGCGATTAACGAATCGAAGCCATCGTTCATTCGTATAGAAGCAGATGAGCTTACATATCCGCTTCACGTCATGGTTCGTTATGAACTTGAGAAAGAATTATTTGATGGTACATTACAAGTGAAGGATTTGCCAGTGGCTTGGAATGATAAGATGGAAGCATATTTAGGAATTCGTCCGGAAAGCGATGCACAAGGTGTATTGCAAGATGTTCACTGGGCTGGTGGTTCATTTGGATACTTCCCATCTTATGCGCTTGGTTATATGTATGCAGCGCAATTTAAGCAAAGAATGTTAAAAGACATTCCGAACTTTGATGCATTATTAGAAGAAGGAAACGTAACACCAATTCGTGAATGGTTAACAGAAAATATTCACCAATACGGTAAAACGAAAAAGCCACTTGAAATTTTAGAAGATGTGACAGGTGAAGGATTAAATGCAAACTACTTAGCAGATTATTTAGAAGCGAAGTATAAAGAAATCTATGAGTTATAAAAAAGAGCTGCTTAATTGCAGCTCTTTTTTATAAGGGGGATAGAAGAATGGCTTATACATATACAGTAATGACGCAAGAAGAAGCAGAAGAAATTGCATATAACTGGCATTATGAAGGGAGGTATTCCTTTTACGATATAGGTGCAGATGAAGAAGATTTAGCTGAGTTTTTACATGATGAGAGTAGAGGAAATCATACATTTTCTGTGAAGGAAAATGGCACTCTCATTGGTTTTTTTACTGTTTGTAAAATAAATGATGGAACGGTTGATATAGGTCTTGGAATGAGACCTGATATAACTGGAAATGGATTTGGTTTACAGTTCGTAAACGCTGGACTAGCTTTTAGTAAAGAAAAATATGGTTGCAATTATATAACACTATCAGTAGCGACATGTAATGAGAGAGCGATTAAAGTGTATAAAAGAGCAGGATTTGAAGCTGTTGGAACGTTTATACAGAAAACAAATGGTAGTTGTTTTGAGTTTTTGAAAATGAATTATATATGTAAAAATGATTAAGAAACAGAGGGGATCTTCTGTTTCTTTATTTTGATTTAGAAGTATAGGATACATATTTTTGTACTTGTTGTAATTGAGAGTTTTGAAATTTTGACAGAGGATGTGTATGATTGAACTTTAGTAGCAAATAGCAGGTTTAGCAAGGAGAGGTAGAATGATTACAATTAAAACGAAAAATGAAATAGATTTGATGCATGAATCTGGGAAATTACTTGCTTCATGTCATAGGGAAATTGCCAAAATGATGAAACCAGGTATTACGACAAAAGAAATTGATACGTTTGTTGAAGCTTATTTAGAAAAGCATGGTGCAACATCTCAGCAGAAAGGTTACAACGGGTATCCATATGCGATATGTGCATCTGTAAATGCTGAAATGTGCCATGGGTTTCCCGCCGATGTTCCTTTAACTGAGGGAGATATTGTAACAATTGACATGGTAGTAAACTTAAATGGTGGTCTTTCAGATTCTGCTTGGACGTATAGAATTGGAAATGTTTCTGATGAAGCAGAAAAGTTATTGTTAGTAGCTGAGAATGCTTTATATAAAGGGATTGGTCAGGCGGTAATCGGTAATCATGTAGGAGACATTGGCTATGCAATTGAAAGTTATGTAGCTACTGAAGGTTTTTCGGTTGCAAGAGACTTTACGGGGCACGGGATTGGTAAAGAGATTCATGAAGAACCAGCAATTTTTCATTTTGGGAAACAAGGACAAGGGCCTGAACTACAAGAAGGAATGGTAATTACAATTGAGCCTATTGTCAATGTAGGTATGCGATATTCAAAAGTAGATTTAAATGGATGGGCTGCAAGAACGATGGATGGGAAATTATCAGCGCAATATGAGCATACAATTGCGATTACAAAAGATGGGCCGATTATTTTAACGACACTTTGAAATAATATGTAAGAGTTTACAAAACTCGAACAAAAATGATGTTTTTATAAAATTTGTACGTGTTTTATTAAGAAATGCTTTTCAAAGTATAAAAAGTGCGTTATAATCCTTCTATAAAATAAATAGTTAGCTACACTCATATAATCGCGGGGATATGGCCTGCAAGTTTCTACCGAAGTACCGTAAATACTTTGACTATGAGTGAGGACGAATATATTTGCTTGTTTAGCATTCTTTTTTGCGAAACTCCAAAAGCGCGTCTCTCACTTGTAACGAGTGGTGGCGGCTTTTGGAGTTTTTTATTGCATAAGAGGGGGAACAAACATGAAAGTATTACAAGAAAAGATTTTGAACGAAGGAAAGGTTTTATCTGGTGACGTATTAAAGGTAGATGCATTTTTAAATCATCAAATTGACCCAGTACTTATGCAAGAGATCGGAAAAGAATTTGCTAAACGTTTTAAAGAAGAGAACATTACAAAAATCGTGACGATTGAATCTTCAGGCATTGCACCAGCAGTTATGGCTGCATTAGAGCTTGGTGTAAAAGTAATCTTTGCAAGAAAACGTAAATCGTTAACGTTACAAGATAATATGTACGTTGCAAACGTATATTCATTTACGAAACAAGAAACGAATGAAATTTCATTATCTCGAAATCATATCGATGAAAATGATCGTGTTTTAATTATCGATGACTTTTTAGCAAATGGTCAGGCTGCTTTAGGTTTAATGAGTTTAGTAGAGCAAGCAGGAGCAAGTATTGCAGGAATTGGTATTGTTATTGAAAAAGCATTTCAAGATGGAGGAAAGAAGCTTCGTGAACAAGGAGTTCGTGTTGAGTCACTAGCAGAAATTGCATCACTTGATAACGGCACAGTTACATTTGTACAGCAAGAAACTGCGGAGGTGAAATAAACGATGAAGCAACATCCATTTAAAATCGCATCGCTTGGTATGCAGCATATGCTGGCGATGTATGCTGGCGCAATTATCGTTCCGCTTATTGTGGGCGGCGGACTTGGTTTAAATCAAAAAGAGTTAACATATTTAGTCTCGATTGATTTATTAATGTGCGGCGTTGCGACGATTTTACAAGCATTATCAAATCGCTTTTTCGGTATTGGACTTCCCGTTGTACTTGGTTGCACATTTACAGCGGTTGGGCCGATGATTGCAATCGGGAAACAATACGGTGTGTCTTCTATTTATGGAGCGATTATTGCTGCCGGGTTATTCGTTGTTATTTTTGCGAAATTATTTGGAAAGCTTGTAAAACTGTTTCCGCCTGTTGTAACAGGATCTGTCGTTACCGTAATTGGAGTTACACTTGTTCCAGCAGCGATTAATGATATGGCTGGGGGAGTAGGAAGTAAGGATTTCGGTAGTCTTGAGAATTTAGCGTTAGCATTTGGTGTATTATTATTTATCATCATTATGTATCGTTTCTTTGACGGGTTTATTCGTTCAATCTCTATTTTACTAGGTCTATTGTTCGGTACAATTGTTGCAGCGTTTATGGGGAAAGTAAGTTTGCAAGCGGTTGGAGAAGCGGATTGGTTCCACGGTATTCAGCCATTTTACTTCGGTACACCAACATTTGAATTAACGCCAATTATTACGATGATTTTAGTTGCTTGCGTAGGGATTGTAGAAGCAACAGGTGTATATTTCGCATTATCTGATATTTGCAATAAAAAGATCGGTGAAAAAGAATTAACAAAAGGCTATCGAGCAGAAGGATTAGCGATGGTGTTAGGTGGTATTTTTAACGCGTTCCCATATACAACATACTCTCAAAACGTAGGACTTGTTCAATTAACTGGAGTAAGAAATCGCGTTATTATTTATACTTGTGGTGGTATGTTAATCGTTCTTGGGTTCATTCCAAAAATCGCAGCTATTACAACTATTATCCCGAAATCAGTACTTGGCGGTGCAATGTTAGCGATGTTTGGTATGGTAATGGCATATGGTATTAAAATGTTAAGTAGCGTTGATTTTGGTAAACAAGAAAACTTATTAATCGTTGCATGTTCTGTCGGAATTGGGCTTGGGGTTACAGTTGTTCCGACATTATTCTCACAACTTCCTGAAAACATTCGTATTTTAACAGATAACGGAATTGTACTTGGAAGTGCGTCAGCAGTACTTTTAAATATCGTATTTAATATGGTGCCGCAGCGTAAAGTGAAAGTAAAAGAAGAGCCAGTGTCTATGCAAAGTGCAGTAAGAGAAGCGTAAAAAAGCAAGGTCTCATTATGAGACCCTGCTTTTCTTTTTAAGTGGCATCATTTTCCCATACGTACCAAGACGCCAAATGTACTCAAGTGGCCCGTATTGATAACGTGACAGCCACCAGCGGCTAATAAAGATTTGTAACGTATAGAAACTAATGCAAAATAGAGGACCTACCCATAATGGAGCAAGATAATCATTTTTGAACAATAGTCCGAATACAAGCAATGTAACAATTGTATGTGAAATGTAGTTTGTTAACGCCATTCGACCAACATACTGGAACGGACGTAATAATGTTTGCCATCTTTCTTTTTGTAATAAACGCATTAACGTGACAATGTAGAAGATGAACAATGTCTTTCCGCTTATCATCGTAATACCCATAAGTGAAAATGGTGTGTATGGTTGATTGTTCATAAAGAAGTAAACCATAATAAACCACATCGGTAATGTTAAAATGAACATAATGATTTGCCATTTTTTAAGTTTTAGATCTAATTCTTTAGCACGGCGGAAAATGTCTTTTTTACCGGCATATAATCCTAGTAAAAACAATCCTAGTGTTTCAGGAAGCATAATAAGACTGTTACTTATTGCTTCAGAATAGAAAGAATGGAATCTGTCTGTAATTTGTAAGCCCCAGTTTTCTAACGGCATAATGGCTATGGAAAGGCCTAGTTCATCTACCGGCACTAATAACATGAGAAGAGAACCTACTAATGTGAACAATTGCATGAAACTTAATAGTACAATTGACCATATTAAAATAGTACGTGGCTTTCTCTTGTAAAATAAAAACAAGAAAAATCCGGTAATTGCATAAGTATGTAAAATGTCCCCGTCCCATAAAAGAACGTAGTGTAAGAAACCAAATAATAATAAAATAAGTAAGCGGCGAACAAACAAAGTTTTTGGACGATCGGTTTTCGCCTCAGCACGATTCATAAAAATATAAAAACCTAATCCGAATAAAAACGAAAAAATTGTATAAAATTTCGTTTGAATAAACATATCGTAAAATAGGCGAATATAGCTGTCTATCCCTTCGTAAATTCCTGTAATATCACGTGAGTCAACCCCGGCGATAATTGGCCAGTTAACAAGAAAAATACCTAGTACAGCTATTCCTCTAATAATATCTATGGAATGTATCCTCTCGCCTTGTGAAATATTTTGTGTCATTATTTTCCTCCTTGTTAAGTAATTCCCTTTTATTATACAAAATGTAAAGAGGAGGGTATATAGGTAATTTCCAATTTTTAAAACTGTTAAGATATGTATTATGAGATATAATAAGAGTGCACAACAAGTTTTAACCTTCTTCAAAACAGGCAGTAAAGCTCCTTTCTATAAGGGGCTTTCTTTATGAAAAGTATTGATAATGATTCTCTTTAATGATAAAATGTATTTAAAAGTGATAATCATTATCAAAAAAGGTTGGTGCATGAGTATGGTATATGCATTAGTAGCAGGTACAGTCACTGTATATGCAGTTATTGCAAAGTATGTTTTAAATGGAGTAGGAACAGCAAAATGAGTGATATGACATAAAATCCCTTTCATTTGTAAAAAGAATGAAAGGGATTTTTTATTTTTAATGAGAATATGCTGAAAATTTAGTATGATAGTAAAGTGAAACTGTAATCGATGAGGGGATGTATCTCCTGATGATTATGAGCTCGCAAATAGCGGGAAAAAGTATATACATCTTGGATAAAGGGGAACAAGGGGATGACAAACATAGTACAGACAAACGGTATGAAAAAACTTGTTTGTTTTTATGAAGAGTGGCAAAAACACGGCGATGCAGAGAATAGTGTAAAGTTGTTTGAGGTGATTCAAAAATATAAACAAGAACAGCTTATGATAGCGTTCTGCGGTCACTTCTCTGCAGGGAAATCAACGATGATGAATCATCTATATAAAGCGCAGTTGTTACCAACAAGTCCAATTCCGACAAGCGCTAACGTTGTCAAAATTGAAAAAGGAATGGATCGTGTTGTTGTAACAGTTAAATCTGGAGAACAGTACGAATATGATGGTGCATATTCAGCTGAAGAATTAAAACAAATTTGTAAAGACGGTGATGAGGTAATTGGTGTTCATATTTATCGGAATGATGCGCCAATTCCTGAGGGTGTTATGTTAGTTGATACACCAGGGATTGATTCAACAGATGATGCCCATCAATTAGCGACAGAATCAACGCTGCATCTAGCAGACGTGATTTTTTATATGATGGATTATAATCACGTCCAATCGGAAGTGAATTTGCAATTTGTTAAAGAATTGAAACAACGTAATAAAACGGTTTATCTCGTTGTAAATCAAATAGATAAACATAAAGAAAATGAATTATCGTTTGAGGATTATAAAGATAGTGTAAAACAATCGTTCTCTAACTGGGATATTGAAGTAGATGGAGTGTATTATACTTCATTACGAATGATGAACCATACACATAATGAAATTGGGAGCTTAGAAACATTAATTACTTCTATTATGAAAGAAAAAGTGCAGTATGTAAGAGATGGAATGGAGCGAGAAACAGAATATTTAATGGGGGAACATTTTTCATTTATTCTTTCAGAAAATGAAAAAGCTCTTTTGAAATATGAGGAAGAGCTAGCATCGCCGCTTTCTATTTCAGAGATAGTTGAAAAGAAAGAAGAGCTAACGGAAACTAAACAACGCGAGGCTAGTAAAGAATCTCATGTGAGAAACGAATTTATAAAAGGCTTACAAGCTATATTAGATAACGCGTATTTAATGCCATTTGAAATGAGAGAATTGGCAAATGCGTATTTAGAAACGAAATTAACTAAATTTAAGGTCGGTTTGTTGTTTGCGAAAGGAAAGACGGAGCAAGAAAAACAGAGACGTTTAGATGCTTTTTATTCTGCTTTGCAAAAGACTGTTGAAACGCAACTTGATTTTCATGTGAAAGAATTTATTGTTGCCTTCTTAAAAGAAGAAGGATTGTTCACAGAGGAAATTGGGAAAGACATATATGCTTTAGAAATTGCTTTTGGACCAGAAATGTTAGCTGAAGTCATTAAACAAGGTGCAGGTTTCACAGGTGATTACTTACTTCTTTATACAGCGGATGTAGCGAATGAACTGAAGAAACGTTATTTTACAAAAGCGCAGCAAATTTTTGATAAAAGTGCAGTCGTTTTAAAGCAAAAGGTGAAGGAAGCAGTTGCACGCATTGAAGAAGAGATTGAAAAATATATGATGTTGCAAACGGCAAAAGAAACGCAATTGCAATACAGTAACAATTTAGAGACATATGAAAGTTATTTGCAAAATGTTTGGCACGAGCGTGTTGCTACACCAGAAGGCTTGCAAATAGAGGAGATATTGCAAAGTAAAATACAAATTGTTAGTGAGAAATTCACACTACAAGAGCAGGAAAGCGTAAACGATAACGTAATGGCTTGTGAGGAAGAGATAAAAGGAACAGCAGCTTTAAATATTCAGCGTATATTAGAGAAAGTGAAGAAAGCTGAAACGATATTAGAGCCATTGCCAGCGCTGAAACATGTACAGCAAGAGGTAATAGAAAAAAGGCGTCGTGTGGAAACGAAACAATTTACAGTAGCGTTATTCGGAGCTTTTAGTGCTGGGAAATCATCATTTGCCAATGCATTGCTTGGTGGGAA
This sequence comes from Bacillus sp. EE-W1, assembly GCF_009760835.1. Classification (NCBI taxonomy): domain Bacteria; kingdom Bacillati; phylum Bacillota; class Bacilli; order Caryophanales; family Bacillaceae; genus Bacillus; species Bacillus sp. EE-W1. Next base: position 152,212 of record NZ_WIPE01000054.1, read on the forward strand.
TGTACTTCCTGTATCACCAAATCCGACGACGGCAACGATTAATCAAATTTTGCCGGTTACAGAGGAAAAACCACACGGAACAGTAATGGTTCAATTCAAATCAAAGCAAGCTCTATTAGAAGATATGAAAGCTGTTTATAAGTTGTTTCATTATGAGATTACTACGTTAGATGAAGCGTTAGCACAAATTGATAAAGTTATGAAATATCCTTCACCAACTGGGAAGCAAAAAACAACATTTAGCTTTTTAAGAGCGGTACAAAAAGGGTATGATACGGTTTCTGCTCATTTAGGGGAGCAAGTACAAGTTACATTAGAAGAGTTTTCTGATTATGTAGCGAATGAAGAAAAATCATGTTTTGTTGAGTACATGGAGCTTTATTATGATTGTGCTTTAACAAGGCAAGGAGTAGCGCTTGTAGACACACCTGGAGCGGATTCTATTAACGCCCGTCATACGGACGTTGCGTTCCAGTATATTAAAAACGCAGATGCTATTTTATTTGTAACGTATTATAATCATGTGTTCTCTCGTGCTGACCGTGAATTCTTAATCCAGCTTGGTCGTGTAAAGGATACTTTTGCACTTGATAAAATGTTTTTCTTAATTAATGCGGCCGATTTAGCAGAGTCTGAAGAAGAACTTGAAATGGTAAAAGGTTATATCGCAGACCAGCTACTGCAATACGGTATTAGAAATCCGCGTTTATTTGCAATTTCAAGTTTATGTGCACTTGAAGAGAAGCAAGGAAAGAATATTGAAAAAGAGAAGTACGGTATTTTACAAAACTCTGGGATTGCTAAGTTCGAGGAATCATTTACATCCTTTATGATGAGAGATTTAATGCTCGTATCTGTTCATGCTTTATATGGTACATTGCAAGGAGCAGATCAGCTTTTAGTAAATATGATAAACGGTGCAAAGCAGGGGAATGAAGAGAAAGAGAAGCAAACGAAAAAATATGAAGCAGAGCGTGATCAGCTACTTCATATTATTTCATCATATAGTGTGCTTGCTGAAGAGCAGGCGATGCAAAATGAAGTGAAAGAATTGCTTTATTACGTGCAACAGCGTCTATTCCTACGCTATAACGATGTGTTTACTGAATTTATTAATCCAGCATCGCTGCGAACGGATGGGAATGTGAAAGTGCAGTTGCAACAGTGCGTTATGGAATTAGTGGCATTTATTCAGCATGATTTACTACAAGAAATGCGTGCGACATCATTACGCCTTGAGAAATGGATAGATGAAGCGATGAAGCGTGCAAAGAATGAAATTGTGGTGAACTGTAAAGTAGAAAATGAATCAATTTCTATGAGTGGAACAGTGGATTATGAATATAAAGATATTGCACATAAAGAACCGTTCCCTTCAGTTGAAATAAAAGATTTCAAAAAAGCACTGGCGCATTTTAAAAATGAAAAAAGCTTTTTTGAAAAAAATGATAAAGCTTTCATGCAAGAAGAGGCTAAAGTTGTATTAGAGCCTTTCGTATCAAACTATGTAGCTGATGAAAAAGATTTATTTGTTCATCATTATAAGCAAGAGTGGGATTTGAAATGGAACTTATTCCAAAAAGTGATGCAGCAAGATGTGATGAATTATTATGAAAGTGTATTATTTGCATTGGCTGAAACAATTGATGTATCACTATATGAACAAAGTAAAGAACAATTGCAAAAGCAGTTAGTAGAGATTGAAAAAGAAATTTATGTGATATAGTCGTTATGAGAAAAAGATTCGTTCAATTTTCTTTTGCAATACTGTATCTAAAGATTTGACAAACCCAGCAAATTCATCGGTAGAAATCATATGAGTAAGAACGAGGCGTCTGCCGTCTGGTGTTTCACCGCATAAGACGAATGAAGAAAATTCATATGTTTTGTTTTCTACTACTAATTTTGGGTAGGAATACGTGTCGCTTTTCTTCTTCTTTCCATCAATAGAGATGACGTTGCACTTTTTCTCATTGTTGTCCATGGTGAATCCCTCCTTTCTATTATTTATGGTAGACAAGGAGGGTTTAGAACAATAGAGAAAGGGGAGTTTTTTATGTGTGTAGTAATAGAGTATATTTCGAAAGAAGCTATACCGAAACCTTTATTATTGCTTGCTGATCCAAGTGAGGGGCAAATTGATACATATGTACAAAGAGGGAAAACATATGTAGCTAAGCAGGAGGAGAGAGTTGTCGGTGTATATGTTCTTTTGGAAACAAGGCCGAAGACGATGGAAATTATGAATATTGCGGTTGTAGAGCATTTGCAAGGAAAAGGGATTGGAAAGCAGCTATTAAGTCATGCCGTAGAAACTGCTAAAGGATATGGTATGTCAAAACTTGAAGTTGGTACGGGCAATTCTAGTGTTTCACAACTTGCTTTATATCAAAAATGTGGATTTCGTATTTTTTCTATTGATTTTGATTACTTTTCGAAGCATTATGAAGAAGAGATTATTGAAAATGGGATTGTATGCCGTGATATGATTCGGCTTGCAATGGAATTGAATGAGAACGTATAACTTATTTAGGGGGAAGAGAAGATGGAAGTACATAAAGCAATTACAGCACATTCTCGTAAACAAAATGAAAGTGTAAAAGCATGTTTACAATTAGATGCGCAGCGTGAAGCAGCTATTGAAGCAGCCGTATCTCTTGCGTCAAATGGGAAAGAATTTTCGGTTGATGTCATTAATGTTGTAACAAAGCAAATTAATGATCTTGCAAAAAATGGTGTTACACTAGAGCGTAAATATGTTACAGAAGAAATGGTTATGGAGTATGTAAGTCGTTTGCAAGAGAAAGAAGGTCGTTAAAGATGATAGTTACAGTCGAATGGTTACGTGAGCATATAGAAGATGAGAATGTCCGTATAATCGATTGTCGTTTTGATTTAGCGAATCCTAATTGGGGTAGAGAAAAGTATGAGGAAGAACATATTCTTCATGCATTATATTTTGATTTGAATTTAGATTTATCAAGTCCTGTAACAGAACATGGTGGTCGCCATCCATTGCCGAATATTGAGGAGTTTGCAGACAAGCTTTCACAAGCTGGTATTGATGAACATACGACAGTAATTGCATATGACAGTCAAGCGGGTGCAAATGCTTCTCGTCTCTGGTGGTTATTAAACTATGTAGGACATGAGAAAGTATATATATTAGATGGTGGATTTCCAGCTTGGAAAGAGAATGGACTACCGATAACAATGGAAATTCCTGTTGCTATACGAAAAACATTCAAAGCAAATGTACAAGATCATATGCTTGTAACGATGGAAACGGTGAGAGAGAATATTCATGCAGGTGCAGATGTTACGTTAATTGATTCTAGAGAGCCAAAACGTTATGCTGGTGTAGAGGAACTAGTTGATCCAAAAGCAGGACATATTCCGACAGCAGTAAACTATTTTTGGAAGGATGGAATTGTACAATCAGGGCAATTTAAGAATGAAGCTGGGCAACAAGAACGATTCCGAAATCTTTCGAAAGATAAGGAAACAATTGTATATTGTGGTTCTGGTGTTACAGCCTGTCCAAATATCCTTGCATTGAAATTAGCTGGATTCCAAAATGTTAAATTGTATGCAGGTAGCTGGAGTGATTGGATTTCTTATCCAGAAAATCAAATTGCAAAAGAAGAAGATTAATCACTTGCATGCAAAAATAATTTGTATTAAAATAAGGTCACAAGCAAGAAATTGCTCGAAAAACTTTGTATTTTACACATTGGAAACAATGTGATAATATAACGACAAGTAAATAATACATCCTGCGGTGTACGTAACTTATTTATGTCTAAAACCGATGTTAGTTATACGGAAGCTCAATATTTAGCGACCATCATCAAGCCTTCCTTGTGGAGGAAGATGTACGGTAACTGTGAGGGCATCCACTTGCGAGTAGCGGGTTTTTGGACATTTACGAGGAGCGGCACGTGCGGGGGTCTTATTGCAACTAACATTATATAAAATTCCTACGGTGTACGTAGCTTATGCATGTCTTAAACCAATAAGTTTAATATGGAAGTTCAATATTTAAATGTAGCTAACATGCCATCTTTTTAAGAAGGAAGTTACAAACATTTGTGAGAGCATCCACCTGTGAGAGCAGGTTTATGGACATCTAGAGAGAACGGCATATGTGGGGCTATATAAAAACCTTACGTTTTATACGTAAGGTTTTTTTGTTGCATACATATATCTATTTTATCTGGATTCACCTGTGAAGTTTCCATAATAAATATAGCACTTTCTATCTTCATCAATCTCTCTTGAATCTAAAGCGAACTCCATATGCATGCCGTCGCGCTGAATATATATAAGGTCTGAATGAAGAGATGGCAAAATTTCTTCATAGTTCCATACATCTTTCCGATCTATTATGCTTGAACTCGTTTCACTTAGTTCTCTAACCTCAAAACCGATGTGAGAGTATGTAGGATCTGAAGGGTCATTTGCAAACTCTTCTTTTTGAATATATATAACTGCTGTTCCGTCTGGATCTACTGAAGTAGCAGTAACAACATATGTCTTGTTATCCTTTATAAAATATTCACACGTCATGCGTGCGATGATTTCAGAGTTAGAAATATTTGCGTAGCTCCATAAAGCAGGATATCTTTTCGTTTCATCATTAAGTCGATATTCTAAGCGCATTTTATCCCTCTTCTTCCTTTTTCTTCTACTTTATCATGCTATCTTATATAATAGGAATAGAATTTAAAAAGGGGAGTGCGAAGGTGACAAAAACGAAATGGCTAGTAGGTGGTGTCGTAACGTCTTTAATGACTGGCACCTTATTTGGCTGCGCACAAGATCTTCCCCCAAAACCGAATGATAATAGTTGTTCAGATTGGGATTGGGATGATGAACTTGGGGTATGGCAGTGTGATGATAGTAGGTCAGGTTATCGTGGGCATTATTTTTATGGTGGGAGTTACTATCAAAATAAATCCACTTTTAAAAATTCATCGGCGTTTAAATCTTATCAATCGTCTGCGGAATTTAAAGGTGGAATTGGAAGCGGTTCAAAGGGAGGATTTGGGGGCTAACATATGTCGCAATACATAAGAGAACGAAAAGCGTTTTATTCGAAATATCCGAATTTTTGGTCGGATTTATATGAATGTGAGTATAGTTTGTTTCATGTTTTCTCTATAACAAATCAGACTATGAAACAATTGCAATTAGCAACTGAACGAATGGGGAAAATATTTTTTAAGACTGCTAAACTTTTGCGGAATTTAAGTGACGAACAGCTTCTTGAACTTGGGTATCCTCCTGCAAGCTTATCATTTATTAGAATGAAAGGATTATATCCTGAATCTGTTATTTCACGATTTGATTTCGTTTTAACAAGTGATAACCAAATTAAAATGCTTGAGTTTAATAGTGATACACCAACTTTTATTATGGAATGCTTTCAAATGAATGGAAAAGTTTGTGGAAAACTAGGCTATGATGATCCAAACTTGGGTCAAGAACGATTACTATCTTCTGGTGTTACAAAGGCCGTAATGGAAGCGACAAAGGGAATAGATAACCCAAATGTTGTTTTTACAGCACATCATGAACATATTGAGGATTGGAATACGACTATGTATTTGAGTCAGTTATGCCATGTTGAAAATAAAGTAGTGCCAATGTCAGAACTTAGAATTACAAAAGATGCTTTAGTGGATAGGGATGGAGTACAGATTGATATTTTATATCGCCAAACATATCCGATAGAAGATTTAATTGAGGATCAAGATCCTGAAACAGGAGACTTCGTAGGTGTGGAACTGTTGCAACTTGTAAAAGCCGGAAAGCTTTTTATAATAAATCCTTTGTCAGCATTTTTACTTCAGCCAAAATCAATTCAGTGTCTTATTTGGGGATTAGCAGAAGAAAAGGCCTTTTATACAAATGAGGAACAACAGTGGATTAAAGAATATATGTTACCTACATATTTAGAACGAGATTTATTTTTGGGAAAAGGTTCTTTCGTTCAAAAACCTTCATTTGGTAGAGAAGGAGACACAATTACCGTTCGCGATAAGGACGAAAATATTATGATTCAAAATGCACACCAAACGTATAAAGCGTCACTGCCGATATTTCAAAAGTATACAGAACTTCCAGTCGTATCTTTGGAAACAGAGAAAGGGATGGAGAAACTGTCGTATGTGTTTGGTTCGTTTTTAATTGCTGGAAAAGCGAGTAGTATCGGTATTCGCGCTGGGGAAAAAATTACGGGGAATGAATCGTACTATTTACCGGTAGGTATAAAAAAGGAGGAAAGTATATGATTAATTTTTTATTATATTTAGCAGTAACACTGGGCCTTTTATGCATTGGTCTGTTCCTCATGGAAGTGACAACGAAAGTAAAAGAATTTAAGTTAATGGCCCAAGGGAATAAGGCGGTAAGCTATGTACTTGGAGGACGATTACTTGGGTTAGCTATTGTTTTATATTCGACAGCAGCTAATTCCATTTCACTTCTTGATATGGTTTCGTGGGGAGCCGTTGGGATTTTGGCTCAAATTATCGTCTTTTATTTAGCTGAGTGGCTTACACCACGCTTTAATATAAACAAAAGTCTTGAAGAAGATAATCAAGCAGTCGGTCTTTTTCTTATGTTTTTATCGCTTTCCATTGGGATTGTAATTGCTGGTTGTATAACTTATTAAAACCTTTACGTTTAGACGTAAAGGTTTTTATTTTATATACGTTAGTTCGCCATACCTTTCGAAAAAATTGTAGGCTACTGTTGACATCTATTTTAAATAAGAGTAACATTTTCTATGTAATAAAAATAAGTCTCTGTTAGGTGAGGCTCCTGTATAGAGAAATGCTACTGCCCAAAAATGTCGAGAGACGCCAATGGGTCAACAGGAATGATCGAATTAAGGTTTTTCTTAACGTAGCTGGTAATGTACCTATGCTATACAGTGCTAAAACTCGGTGAGGGAGAGGTCCGTAGATTTCTAATTGTTTAGGAATCGTTTATTTGTGTATGCCATGACCTTTACTCTTTTCGGAGTAAGGGTCTTTTTGTTACAAATCTATGAGTAACTTCATAGTATAAACTATAAAATTAAACGAGGAGGTGAGGAGCATGTCAAATTCTGACTCGGTTCCGTTACCCATATACTTCAAATCAAAAATATATGATGTAGGCAGGAAACGACTTGTTCCTCCCTCTATATTTATCATAATGTAGCGTTTATATGCATGTTTAAGCGCTAAACACTGTTACGGTAAAGTGGATAAATTGAGAAACAAAGCGTTTCTTCCTATGTTGTACAGGAGGAGACGATAATATGTTATATGCAAACAAAACTGTGGGTAACACGTCATATAAATTAAGTAAAAAATCAATGAAAGAACAAACAATGCTTCAAAAAAATAAAGATTTATTAATTGAAATCGCAACGAGAGATGTAAAATCTGTATTTGCGTATTTTAAAACAACAAGAGACGGATTATCTATGAAAGAGGCACAAAAACGCATTCAAGTATACGGCCGAAACGAATTAATTTCAAAAAGAGCGCGTATTGCGGAAGTAATGATGAAGCTAAGTGGAATGATTCCAGGTTTTTCAAAACAACATGTGCGTGATGGATTACAATGTGAGAAAATTACTGTGTCTCGAGTAGAATGTTCTAGTGTAACAGGTTTAAACGGTGAATTAAAAATGATGAATGTGCCAGTACAAGAGCTTGTTCCTGGGGATATGATTTTTCTTTCAGAAGGTGATACAGTACCAGCAGATGTACGTATCATTTACGCGAATGATTTATTAGTAAATGAATCCGTGCTAACAGGAAAAGATGCAAGTATTGAGAAATTTGAAAGTTGCTATCACCTTGAGCGTAAACGATTTATTCCTTTAAAACGAATGAAAGACTATAATCCACTTGAACTTGAAAACGTATGTTTCAAAGGGACTCATATTGTTGGCGGAAATGCAAAGGCTGTAGTTGTTTCGACTGGGAAAAATACGTATACAGGAATTCTTCATACTTGTTGTAGTAGAACGTCTTAATGTGTAAATGATGCTAAATATACAAAAACAATGTATAATAGACAAAGTTGAAAAAACGTAGAATGGTAATCTATTTATATAACCTTACGTGATGACGTGGGGTTATTATTTTTTTGGTAGGAGAGGGATTATGAAAAAAGTATTATTAGTTGATGGTATGGCACTATTATTTCGTGCTTTTTACGCAACAAGTGTCTACGGACAATTTATGAAACGACAAGATGGTACCCCTACAAATGGGATTCATGGTTATATGAAACATTTATTAACAGCTATGCAAGCAATTGAACCGACACATATCGTAACATGCTGGGATATGGGTAGTACGACATTTAGAACAGAATCGTTCTCGAATTATAAAGCGAATCGTGTAGCGCCGCCTGAAGAATTAATTCCGCAATTTGATTTAGTTCAAGAAATGACTGCGAAATTGTCTATTCCAGTTATCGGTATGAAAGGGTATGAAGCGGATGATTGTATTGGTACGCTTGCAAAACAATACTGTAATGAAGCGGAAGTTTATATTTTAACAGGCGATACGGATTTACTTCAGCTTGTTGATAAGAACGTTACAGTTATGCTCTTGCGCAAAGGAATTGGAAATTACGAATATTACACACCAGAGAAAATCATGGAAGAAAAAGGCGTAGAGCCGTGGCAAATCGTGCATGCGAAAGCGTTTATGGGAGATACGAGTGATAATTACCCAGGTGTAAAAGGTATCGGCGAAAAGACAGCGTATAAATTGATTCAAGAGCATGGAACAGTAGCAACCGTACTAGAAAATGTAGCAACATTAACGAAAGCGCAGCGTACAAAGATTGAAAGTGATTTAGAGAACTTAAATATTTCATTACAATTGGCACAAATTCATTGTGAAGTTCCAATTTCATGTTTACTAGAAGAAGGATTACACACAATGGATGAAGAAAAACTTAGATTCGTTTGTGAAGAAATGAATTGGGGAAGACCTGAAATATTAATCAATATGCTATAAATAGTTTTGAAAGAGGGGTGTTATATAAGTCAAACTTTGACTTATATAACACCCCTCTTTTTGTTTTTAAGAACAGTATAGTAGTAAATAAAATTATATCGAACTCAATTTTAAATATATAAATGTTTCGACAAAATATATTGATAGAAGTTGATGACAATAGCAACTTTTATAATGAAATGAAGCAATTTCAAAATGGTTTTAGGATGATCACATTTTTGTATGTTCACAAAGTTGTCAGAAAATAAAAGAAATTTTCATATGAAGTTCAAATGGAATTCACAACAATCAATTATTATAAGGGCACACAGATAATTCCTTATCTTTTATATAAACCATCCCCCAAGGAGGACAATGAAAATGAGAAAAAAAGTGAGAAAATCTTTTAAACAATTATTAATTGAAAATAAACAATTACTATTAAATAATAAAGAAAATATGAAAGAAATTGAAGAGAGAATTGAGAAACGACATGTAGCATATAGTGGTGCCAATAATTAAATAAAATAAAAAAGATAGCCTTTAAAGGCTATCTTTTTTATTTTATATTGAAAAACTCTATTCCTCTCTTTAATTTTGTAACTATGCAAGACGTTTTTATAGTGTTTTTCTGTCAATATTATTCATTTTTCGAGGTTGTAATTGGTATATATCAATTTTGGAGATTCACTATTCATAATATTACAAAAAATGTTACAATACATTCAAAATTACGCTATAAAATCATTTTAATATGAAAAATTGGAATGAAAAGAAAGGAGAGGAATATGAATAATGGTGTCGCTTTGAAATGATTATTATCATTTCAGTAGGAGTTGATGTAAAACGATGGATAGGTATGAAGAACTGGATTCTATACGAGGAATTTCTTCATTGATAGTAATGATTGGCCATCATTTAATGATTTTTTCAGTATTTCAAAATTACAGTTATGAAGATAATAAACCATTTGTTATTTATCTATTAAAAGAAACACCTGCTCGTCTAATTTTTAGTAGTGGTAACGAATCTGTTATTATCTTTTTTGTTTTGAGTGGATTTGTTTTGTATAGATCCATTCAAAAAAACTACGATAGCTACGGATCATTCCTTTTAAAGCGTATATGTAGAATCTATATTCCATATATCGTAGCAATAATTATAGCTATTTTATGCCAGACTACAATGAGTAAATATGGTATTTCTAATTTAAGTGAATGGTTTAATCGCTCATGGACGATTGAAAGTTCTTTAAGCTTAATAGCGCAACATATTTTATTAATTGGGAAATATAATACAGATGCATATAACGGCGTAATTTGGTCACTTGTTCATGAAATGCGAATATCGATAATTTTTCCGTTAGTTTTGATGGTTTGTTTACGAAAAACGTTGAGGTATTCATTATTGTCATTGTTTAGTTTTAGTATATGTTCTGTCGTGATTTTATTTTTATTTCACTCAAGTTTAACATTAACTAGTTATGCATTAACTCTGCATTACACAGTGCTGTTTTTACTAGGAGCACTAGTTGCGAAATATAAAAATAATTTAATAGTTTTTTATAGTAATCGTACTAAAAATGAGAAAATTGCATGGTTTTTATTTGCGGTTTTACTTTATATGTATGAAGGGCTTGTTGGAGAAATTAATTTGCTTAATAATTTTATATTTCGAGACTACGTAGTAGCGATAAGTGCATGTTTATTTGTCATATTAAGCTTGTCAGTATCAACTTTGTCATCCTTGCTACGTAATAAATACTTGTTATATTTGGGGAAGATTTCTTACAGTCTTTATTTATACCACATCATATCTTTATTTTCCCTAGTGTATATGCTTCATGAAATATTTCCGTTACCTATTGTTTTAATGTTATCGCTCATTCTTTCGTTTATACTAGCAATAATTTCTTATTTGTTTGTAGAAAAATTTGCATTCAGGATCGGAAAGTATATAACAAAGCAATCGAATTTAGAAAAGAAAAGACTATCTGCAGAAAGTGAGTTGCAGGATGTCATTCAAACAAAGGCGGTGAAATAATTGAAGCAAGAAATTAGTATGAAGGATTTTCAGCAGCTATTGAAAAGAAGAGTAGTAACAATTATTTTGACGATGTGTTGTGTAACAGGTTCTTTAATTCTTATTTCTATGTATATATTAAAGCCTTCGTATCAATATTCAACGCAAATTCTCGTTGGGAATTTAGATGGGTTTAATAAGGAAAATGCAGTGAATAAAACACAGGAAAATAAGCAACTTGTAACGTCGTATGTTGATATATTAAAAAGTCCACTCATTATTTCAACGGTTAAAAAAAATTTAAAATTAGAGCAATCAACTTATGAATTAGCACAAAAAATTTCAGTGGTGAATATGGACAACTCACAAATCGTTACTGTCACAGTAAAAGATTCGGATCCTACAATCGTCAAAGAAATTGTAAAGTCATTGGCAGAACAATCTCAAAAAAGCTTTCAACAGTATACGAATGTACAGGGGATAAAAATATTAACTGACCCTGAGTTACAGGAAAAAGCTGAAAAGTTGTTTCCGAAATTTCAACTTATCATTCCTATCTCTTTAATTGTTAGTTTTTTTGTTGGGATAGGTTTAGCTGTATTTCGAGATTATTTTGATGAGCGTATATACGTGGAACAAGATTTAGAGAAAATAACAACAGTATCTGTTATTGGTCACATAAATATGAAACCGAATAGAAAAAAGAAATCTACAGAAGTTGATGCGCAATCATCTATATATCGAGGTGAACATGTCGATGTTTAAGACAAAGAAAAAGCTGCCATTTAATCCGCATGATGCTTTTATGAAAGAGCAGTTTTATACGGTGTATCACGAGTTGAAAAAATCGGGGAAACAAGTGTTCACAGTTACTTCAACGAAGGATAGAGGTGTTATCGCGTCGCTTATAGTAAATCTAGGGGTAGTGTTTGCAGAGATGAAAAAAAAGGTGTTACTTATCGACGTGAATTTTTCTGATCCTAAACTACATCTACTATTACAAAGCAATTATACGAAAACAGTGAACGATATAATAAACGATTCCCCTTGTAGTTATGAATCTTTTTCTAGTAATTTATCTAAATACTTATATTGTATTCCTGCCCAAAAAACAGTACACACCGGAACGCCTTTAGTTGCTACGGATGAATTTGATCATGTAATGGCGAAGTGGAAAGAAGATTTTGATTATATTTTCTTGTATTCCTCTGAAGTATTTGAGCTTCCTGCTACGCACATGATTGCAGGGAAATGCGATGGAGTGGTCTTAGCAGTCAAAAAGCGAAACGATTCCCTACGTAAGGTGCAAAAAGTGATAGCAAATATAAAGAGGAAAGAATGTGAATTAATAGGTATAGTTTTATATTCTTGAATGTGGGGGTAACGATCTATGATTCGTGAAACAAATCAAGCCAAGTTGTATACGATTCCGGCTCAAGAAAAGACCAGTATTTTGAATCGAAGTATAAAGCGCTTGTTTGATATTATATTTTCACTCATATTGTTACTATTAACGCTACCAATTATGTTGTTCTTTTGTATTATGATTGCTTTCGAAACAGCAGGAGCTCCAATTTATTTTCAAGAACGTTTAGGGATTAATGGAAGGAAATTTAATGTATTTAAATTAAGATCGATGGTAAAAGATGCTGAAATAAATGGACCACAATGGGCAAATGAAAATGATCCAAGAATTACTAAAGTTGGATCGTTTATAAGGAAAACGAGAATTGATGAGTTACCGCAACTTTTAAATATTTTAAAAGGTGATATGTCTTTTGTCGGACCAAGACCAGAGAGAGAGTATTTTTATAAACAATTTGATACGTATATTCCAGAATTCAAGGATCGTTTAATAGTGAAGCCAGGGTTGACAGGATGGGCACAAATAAATGGAGGATATAATCTTGATCCGAAAGAAAAGTTGAAATTGGATATGGAGTATATTGAATTGAAAACGATTAAGATGGATATTCGGATTTTATGTAAAACTGTTTTAATAGTATTGAACGGTAATGGTGCAAGATAAATATATGTAAGTAGGTTGCTTGCAAAGGAGAGCAGGTATGGGGAGATCTATTTTAAATAATATTATCCATCTATTTTATAGCACAATTTTAGCTAATCTTCTTCAGGCTGTGAGTTTAATTGTTTTAGCAAATTTTTTTAATGCACAAAATTATGGGATGTTTAGTGTTGCCATAGCAGTGACGTTTGTTATGTTATTTTTTACAGATTTAGGACTTACGAATACGTTTCTTCGAGAAGGGGCAAAAGATGGAGTAGACTTAGAGACAATTTTATCGTCGTATATAAAAGTAAGGATGATTCTACTTATTTTTATTTCTATAATCGGCTATATTGCTATTCATTATATGTATGCGGATAGAAATTTGATTTATATGATGATAAACGTAATGTTTTTCATGTTAATAGGATTAACTTGGCAAAATATAGGGATTGCCTACTTTCAGCTGACGGAGCGTATGAAGTATATAGCGCTTATTAAAGTTGTATCAGCGGCAGTTGTCATTATCATTACATGTTTTTGTATTTTCGTAGAGTTACCAGTTTATATAACTGCTCGTTTATATGGATTTGGTTATATGATTGGTGGTGTATTCAGCATATATGTAATGAAAAGAAAGACGAGTATGAATATGAAGGTCGTAATTCATAAAGCGTTATTTTGGCAATTGACACCTTTTATTATTAGTGGTTTTTTAATAATGAGTACGCCACAATTAGCACCTATCTTACTTAACTATACATTGCCATTAAGTATGGTAGGTGTTTTCGCAGTGGCGTATCGGATGCCAGCAGCTTTATATCAAGTGCCAGGGGTGATTGCAGGTGCATTTTATCCAGTACTCTTTAAGCATTATAATCAGAATAATTTAGAAGAGCATACGAAATTAAACTTACTTCAAATAAAATCAATGGCGATTGTGGGAATATGTATGACGATAGGTTTATATCATTTAGCGCCATACTTTATTTCTATATTTTTTCAGGAGGAATGGAGAAATGCAGTAGAACCACTCCAAATATTATCATTTCTCATTGTGCTGCAAAGTTTAAATATTGCTATAGCTGACGGCTTAACAACGAGTGGACGTCAAAATAAAAGAACGGTGGTGCAATGTATAGCATTAGTGATAGGTGGGATTATGCTTTATAGCTTTAGTAGTATTGGTGGAGTGATAGGAGCGGCTTACGCTATGGTTTTATTTGAAATTGTGGCTTTAGTTGGGTATATAGCGGTAAGTGTAGTGAAGAAAAAAATTGTATTCCAAATTGTAATACCGTATACAATTTATTTTGGCGTAACTTTTATTGGAGTGCAATATATATTGCACACATATCATTTCATTGCGCTCGTTCTGAATACGTTAATCGTAGTAGTTGGTATATTCCTATATGATTACGAGCTGAAAAAACTTCTTCTTTCGTTTATAAGAAAAACACGCAAAAAGGATTATATTACGAAACAGGGGATATAGCCTATGGAAAATAATATAAAGATATCGATGAAATGGATTATGCTCTTAATATTATTTGTCATGTTAAGTAAATACAACATATATATTGGATTTTCGCTGAAGATATATATGATTTTTTTAGTTATATATTTTTGTTTAACAATTAAAAACTTTCATATTCAAAAGCTATATTTTCATGAAGTTGTATTTTTACTATTTTATTTCATCTATTGTTTGAGTGGAATTCTTTCTATATATTTAAATGCTAGTATTCGTATGATTCTTGGTGTGCTACTTGTTTTAGGGTGTTATTTTATAATGAGAAATTTATTAGGAAATGTTGAAATAGCAACACTCGAATCATCTATCGTCTATGTAGGATTCGTATTTAATGTTGTAAGCCTAATACTTTATATAGTCGGTTTACAGCACTTTGGATTATACGGTGGAGAAGAGAGAGAAATTTTTGCTGGACTATTAGTTGATAGAGGGTATCCAAGATTAATTGGTTTGCTAGATGATCCTAACATTTTTATTTTTTATAATACAATATTTTTTATGTATTATATGACAAATCTACATAATATGACGAACATTATAGGATTGATTTTATGTGTTACGACAAGTTTATTAACTTTTTCAAGAGGAGGGATATTAGCACTTATGCTTGTCGTTTTTGTATATATATGTACATCTAGTTTTGCAAAAAAAATAAAAATAATGATAAGTTTACTATTATTTGGTGTAGTGATTTTTAGTTTATCAAATAGTGTAATGGGTGGCCAATTGGATGACATATTGAATAAACGAATTTCTGATTTTTCGCACGATAATGGAAGTGGTAGATTTACATTATGGGAAGCTGCTTTTAAATATTATTTATCCAATCCATATATCGGAATCGGTGCGTTTAATTTTTCGAATTATTATGAGTTTCAATTTAACGAAAAATTATATGTACACAATACATTTTTAGAAATTTTATCTGAATCGGGTACAATTGGTTTTCTTTTATATAGCGCTTTTTTATTCATATTAATGTTCAAGTTAACGCAGTATACTTTGTTTCGTGAAAAACCGTACCTTTTATTGACTATAATTGCATTTTTATTTCAGATGATGTCATTGTCACTTATTATTAACGAAGCGTTCTTTTTATTTTTAGCAATGGTTGTGAAGTACATTTCAATATATGAAGGAAGGGGAAAGGTAGATGGTAAAATGTCTATCAGTACATAATAAGGCGCCTCATGTTTCTGTAATAACACCTTCTTATAATAGTATACGATTTATAGGTGAGACGATTTTATCTGTACAGAATCAATCATATGAAGATTGGGAAATGATTATCGTTGATGACGCTTCAACTGACCAATCTCTTGAAAAAATTAAAGAGATAATAGAAGGAGACTCGCGTATTAGATTATTCTCATTAAAAGAAAATGTTGGTGCTGCTAAAGCTCGGAATATAGCGATTGAAGAGGCGAGAGGAAGGTATATTGCCTTTTTAGATAGCGATGATATATGGTTGCCTCATAAATTGAAGACGCAATTGTTATTTATGGAAGAAATGAATGCGGCCTTTTCATATGCATCGTATAGTTTAATCGATGAAAACAGTAATGAACTAAATCGTGAAGTGGATGTACCAAAATTTGTTGACTATCATTGTTTGGCAGGAAATACAATTATCGGTTGTTTAACAGTAATGATTGATCGTGAAAAAATTCCGCATATTGAAATGCCTAGTGTACAGCCGGAAGATACAGCGTTATGGCTGAACTTATTACATGAAGGACATGAAGCGAAAGGGATACAGCAAGTGTTAGCGAAGTATAGAATTGTAGCAAATTCTGTTTCGAGAAATAAAATTAGAGCCGCTTTTCGTTATTGGAAATTATTAAGGGAACAAAAGCGACTTAATGCTGTGCAAATCCTTTACTATTTTAGTAAGTATGCTTATCATGCCTATAGAAAAAATAAAATCAATGTAGTTGGGAAGACGCAATTATGAATATATTGTTGATGACAGATAAATTGATAACTGGAGGAGCCGAGAGTTATTTCTGTAAATTGGAAAGCAATTTGCGTGATGAGAAATTTACGGTTTATACAGCTGCAGGTGATGGAGAACTATATGAGTCTCTTACTAGAAAAGAAAATTTCATGTTACTTAGTCGATGGAATCATTTGAGAAATATTCATTACTTACGAAGTGAGATTTGTAAACGAAAGATAGAACTTATTCATGCAAATAGTTTGCGAATGGTATTATATGCCTTTTCAATTCAAAAGTTCATGAAAAAAAAGATAAAAGTCGTGTATACGAAACATAATGTAACGATATTAGAAAAGAAAATGCCAACTCTTTTTCGTTATTTTATAAATAAATATGTGAATAATATTATTACAGTAAGTGAGTTTGAAAAAAATAATTTAATTTCAATGCATGTAGCAGAAGAGAAAATAAAGACAATTTATAACGGTGTGGATATTGAAAAGTTTTTATTCCAGCAGAAAAAGACAGAATCTATTTATAAAATAGGGATATTAGCAAGACTATCCAAGGAGAAAAACCATCAATTATTTGTAAAAATTGCAAATGTGTTAAAAAAAAGAGATGACTTTTTGTTTTATATTGCTGGTGATGGACCAGAAAAAGAATCTATTATGAAAGAAATAGAAAAGTATGGATTGCAGCAAAGTGTAAAGATGTTAGGGAATATTTCAGAGCCACATAGGTTTATAGGAAATATGAATGCCCTACTTTTATTATCTTTTCGTGAAGTGTTTCCAATGGTGGTAATTGAAGCAATGGCTACAGGAACACCGATTGTTTCAATAGATGTTGGCGGAATAAATGAAGCGGTAATAGATGGAGAATCAGGTGTTTTGGTATCTGAATATTGTGAATTAGGGTTTGCAAGTGAGCTTGAGGAACTACAAGGAAATGAGGAAAAGGTGAATCGTATTAGACTGAAAGCACGAGAGAAAGCAGAGAGATATTTCTCATTAACTAAAATGATAGAAGAAACGAAAAGTATATATGAATTAAACAAATGACCGTGCAAGTCGTTTGTTTTTTTTATTAGAGAAACTTTTAAGAGAAAACTCACATATTATATGAAAAAGGTAATATGAGGAGTGAATTTATTTTGTCAGAATATATTTCTTCCCAAGAAGATTGTGCACCAGAAAATAGTGTCCATATTGATTGTTTTGGTGCAGTTCCGAACTCAGGGAATGATAGCTCATTAGCAATTCAACAAGCTATAAATTATTGTGTAGCGAACCGAATTTCGACGGTTAGAATTACAGGGATTAATACGTACAAAATTGTAAAACCGATTGTTATTAAATCAAATGTAAGATTAGAGCTAGATCCTACTGTTACGTTGCAAATTGATGGAGATTTTAATGCGTTTGAACTGCAACAAAATGCGTCTATTACAGGTGGTACAGTTCAAGTTATAAACCCAGTGTTTCAATCTGCTGTCATTTATGTTTCCGGTTCACAACAAATAGAAGTTCCTAATCACTCTCTTATATCAAATATTAATATAATAAATGCAACGTCGTCATATAAAGGTAAGGCTATACACTTTTATTGTCAAAAAGCATGGGATTATATTAGTTTCTTTCAAGTTAACTTTATTCAAATTAAAAACTTTCAAACTGCAATACATTTGAAGACAGAATATATAGATGATATAAATACACCTTGTTGGATTAACGCAAATGTATTTCAATCTATATTTATTGATGGATGTCAGTATGGGATAGAAGTTGATGGAAACAGTGATTTACCAAATGAAAGTTCAGGAAATACGTTTCATGATATTCAAGTACAATGTAGACAGCAAACGAAAAAAGTCATTCGTTGTACGGGTGCCTATAATACATTTGATTGTATGATTTGGGATACGTACCGGATGAGTAGTGAACAGATTGTCATTGAATTTTCTTCTAATTCACATCGTAACTACCTTTTTTCAAATTTACTTTCCACAACTATTGTAGATAAAGGGCAATACAATGTTTGTACGTCTACCTATGAAGAATCTCTTCGAATTCAGTTACCGATTACGTTAAATAAACCACATTTAATAGGGAATCAAGATGATATTTTAGTAAACGCTCCGCAGAAGTATACTGTTAAGCAAGTAAGTGGGAAATTACCTTACGGGGGGAATCTCGTAAATTGCTTTAATTTAATAGATGAACAAAGTGTAAACTATATCGATGTTCCAGATAGTAATCCAGTTGTGATTGAGCTAGATTTTACGAAAAATCCAATCAAAATGTTAAATTGTTTTGGAATGTATTTTGGATGGGGAGAGAGCCCGAAGAAAATTAAAATTGAATATGCATTAAGTGCAACTGGAAATTGGGTTGTTGCATCGGATGTTCCATTAAATGTAGGCGATACAATTATATCGAATATGAAGGCGAGTCAACTATATAAAGTAAGAATTACATTGAGTGGTTATTCTCAAGACCATAAGCGTTTTCGGATTAATCGTATGTTTGCAAGATCGTCGATGGAAAATGGGAATGCTTGGTTAGCGACAACTGGTGGAAGAATGTTTGGAGATATTGAAATAGAAGCAAGTAAAGGTATCATTATGAAGACTGCTAGTGGAGCGAAATGGAAAGTAACGATTAATGAGGCTGGTCAGCTTATTACGACTAAAATAACTTGAGATGATGATTGGTTGTAAATGCTTGGACGAGTTATTAGGTATTACGATAAAGGGAATAAAAAAGAGATTGTAATTTGGTTTCAACCAAACTACAATCTCTTTTTGTTTAAATTAACGCCACCAAATCCAAGTCCAAAAGTAATTTCGTATATTTCGAGGAGTAATGCGTATAAAACGTTCGCCGTCAAAGAAACAATTGGAATTTGGAAGTGTTTCATCAGGATTTTTTGGAATAAAAGTGACGATGTTTTCGTTGCTTGTAACGGTTACTGTAATTGGTGGATCGGTAGGCGAGACTTGAAGTTGTAAAGAAATATCCGCCGTATTTTTAAATTCATTATTAACAGGTGGACTTATCACTTGTACTGTGAATAATACGATAATTGTTTCGTTTGGTTCCAAATTAGTAGCGACTAGGAAACCGATATTCGGATTCGCTAGTGGAGAGCGTTCGCTGTTAATAAAGACAGTACCGTTCATAAATTGTAAACCTGCTGGAATGGTATCTTGTAATGAAACATTTGAAAGTGAAATATCAGAAGTATTCGTAATACGCATCGTATAATCAAAATATTGGTTTAAATAAGCTGAGCTGACGGAAGCATCTTTCACTACTGTTGCAGTTATAAATTGAACTGGTATACGAACGATATTTGAATTGTCAATGAAAGTAATAATTGGGTCCTGTGGTGTCAATTGGAAGGCGGCTGTGACGGAAGCAGAATTGATAATTGTGCTGTTTGAAGGGATAGACGTGACGAGAACTTTAAATGCTATCTTTGCTACGGAGCCAGCTGGTAAAGCACCGATATTCATACCAGTGTCTGGACGGACATTTAGAACAGGAGTGCCGTTAATGGTTACGCTGTTTTCTATAAATGTTGTACCAGTTGGAATGATATCTAAAATAGAAGTACTTATCGTAGGAATCGGGGAATGGTTCAATACCTCTAATGTGAATGTAATCATATCACCTATAACGGCAATAGATGTGTCGGCTGTTTTGTTAATACGAACCATAGGATCAACTACTGTTGTTGTAACGACATTTGTTTGCTTTGTAATTGTAATAGGTGGTTCATTCGGGTCAATGGTAACAGTATAGGAAACAGAAGCATCGTTATTAATTGCTGGTTGAAGAGTTGTAGGAGATATTGTTACTTGGAAAGTAATGATAGTAGATTCATTAGGAGTAAGGCTTCCTAATGTAATACCATTTTCAGGATTTTCATTAGGCTGATTGATTCCGTTAATTGTAACGCTGCCTGTAACGAAGGTTGTATCTACTGGTGCGGTGTCTATGGCAATAATATCTTCAATCGTTACATTACCACTATTCGTAATCGTAATTGTATACGTTACAGTTTGACTAGGTAAAGCATTCGTAGCATTAACAGACTTTATGGCAACGACATTATCATTTTGGACAGTTGTTGTGACGGTATTTGTTGTAGTCGTGTTTGTAACAGGTAAATTATTTGGATTGACTATATAGTTAAAAGTAGTAATGGCTTGGTTCGTCAATTCATTTGGTGTTGGGATAGAAGTCACGGTTACTTGGAATGAAGCGACAGCGTTTCCGCCGACAGTTATAGTATCAATTGGTATACCACTTACTGGATTAACTCCCGGAAGGGCTTCTCCGTTTACAATGACGCTATTTTCTATAAATGTAGTACCTTGAGGAATCATATCTTGAATGGTTACATTATTCGCTGCAACATTACCAGTTTGATTGAGTGTAATCGTATACGTTAACGTGTCACCGACTGTTGCAAATGCAAGGTCAACAGCTTTATTACTATTTAAATTTGCGTGATGAATTTCTGTTACGGCAGCTGATGAAATGATAGTTTCGGTAATAGGCGGCTGGTTTGGTATGGTGTATTGGTATTCGATTGTACTCGTGTTAGAGATTGGATTTGTTTGCGGAATCGAAGTAACCCGTACTTGAAATAGAATAGTTGCTGTCGTATTAGGCGGAATGTTATCAATTCGTATCCCGTTAAGTGGATTGTCACTTGGACGGGCGTTTCCATTCACAATAACACTATTATCTATAAAGCTCGTATTCGCCGGAATAATATCTGTAACGATAATGTTTTCAACTTGTATATTCCCATTGTTCGTGATGGAAATTGTGTAAGGGATAATCGTTTGTAGGTCAGCGTATTGGATAGGTGTTGTTTTTGTTGCAATTACATGAGCAGAAATAACTTCAGTGATAGTAATATTACTAGTCGATATTTGTTCTTCGCTATTAATTGTATAACGAGAAGTTGATTGATTTTGAATACGACCACTAGCTGGAAGAGCTACCACAGTAACGGAAAATGTGACTGGGATAGAAACGTTAGGAGCAATCGTTCCTACAAGTATACCAGTACTTGGATTCGCGTTAAGCTGAGGAATATTATTTACTAAAACGCTACCTTCTATAAAGGTTGTTCCGTCAGGTATATTGTCTGTAAATACAACAGTAGTAGCATCTGCATTTCCTATATTCGTTAAAGTTGTTGTATAAGTTAAAATGTCACCAATCGTTACAGAAGTTAAATCAACAGTTTTCAGTGAAACGATATCAGCATCATTAATTTGGACGAAAGTAGTATTGGAAGTAGTAGATTTTTGAATTGGTGCAAAGTCAGGATTGAAAATAAAGTCGTAGACGATGTTTGCAGTATTAGGCGTTGGATTTAAAGCTGGCAAATTCGTAACGGAAACTTGTAACGTTATTGTAGTCGCTTGCCCTGACGCAATATTAGGAATGAAAAAGCCGATATTCGGATCTGCTGCAGGAAGTACAGTGTTGTTAACTGTTACACTTCCCGGAATAAATACTGTTCCATCTTCTATAGTATCTGTAAAAAAGATGGAGTTAGTTGTAGTAGATCCGTTATTTTGAATGAATACTGTATATTCAATGGTGTCATCAATATTAGCTAATACTTTATTAGCAGATTTTGTAGCGATAAGAATCACATCAATAAATTGTATATTTGTAGTATTGGAAGAGGTTGTTTCTGAAATTGGTGGTGCGCTTTGTTCCGGTTTATATTCATAGTGTATAACAGCGATATTATTAATAGTATTTTGTGCAGGTATAGAGACTACATTTACTTGGAACGTAACAATAATCGTATTATTTGGAAGGATAATACCAAGATTGATACCGGTAATTGGATTTTCGTTAGGTCTTGGTATGCCGTCTACAAGGATGCTATTTGGAACGAATGTAGTGCCAGCAGCAATTGCGTCAATTAGGATAGTATTTGTAATAGGTACTGTACCAGCGTTTGTAACTGCGACTGTATATGTGATGATTTGACCGATACGTGTAATAGATCTGTTAGCAGATTTAATTGCACTAACATTTGCCGTCCGCACTTCAGTATTTACTGCATTTGATAATGATCTACGCTGAATAATCGGAGAACTAGGGTCAATTTGGTATTCATACGAAGTGTCTGAAATGTTAATGACTGTGTTGCCCACTGGTATATTTGTAAGTTGTACTTGGAATGAAATAGTGATTGTTTCATCTGGTTGTATCGTGCCAAGAGTTACTCCATTTTGAGGATTTGCACCAGGCTGAATCACATTATTTATTGATAAGCTATCTTCAATGAATATAGTACCTTCTGGAATGTTGTCAATGAACACCGTATTGTTCGCTGGAACAGTTCCTATATTTTGTAGTGTATTTGTGTAGGTAATATTTTGCCCAATGGCTACGAAAGTAACATCCGCCTGTTTAACAGAAATAATATTTGCATTTTGAAGTGATGTTGTAACGATATTAGAATTTGCAGAGCGATTCACTGGTGGAGCTGTAGGAATACTTACATATTGATAATTTACAGATGATTGATTTACAATTTCGGTTGCAGTTGGTGGATTATTTGTTTGTACTTGAAATAGTATTGTTTTGGAACTGTTTGGTGGAATCGTTCCAATTGGAATTCCGTTTTCTGGATTTACACCTGGTTGAAGTACACCGTTAATTGTGACACTGTCGGGAACGAATGTAGTCCCAGCTGGAATAGAATCTGTAAAAATAATATTTATTGCGTCAACGTTGCCGATATTTTTCACTTCAGAAATATAAAGTATAGTTCCGCCAATATCTACAGTTATTGGATTGGACGTTTTTGTAACTGTCAATTGTGCTTGCACGAAATTTGTAATGACAATATTACTTGTAGATGTTTCGGTAATAGGCGGTTGTCCTGGGTCTGGTTGAATTGTATATGTTGTATTAGATTGATTTGTAATCGATTGTTGCGAGAATGAATCGTTAATAAGAATTTGGAACGAAATAAGGTGAGTAGCGTTTGCTACTAGGTTAGGCAAAGTAACACCTGCATTTGGATTTGCACCAAGTATAGCTGTTCCGTTAAGTGTAAAACTATTTTCTACGAATGTAGTCCCTTCTGGAATCGTATCTGAAAATATGAGATTAGTAGCTGGAATATTTCCGGTATTTTCTAGTGTTATCGTATAGGTCAAAATGTCACCGGTTGTTGCTTGTTGTGCATTGACAGCTTTTAAAGAAAGAACATTCGCATCCGAAATTTGTGTGAAAGCTGGATTAGACGTAATTGTTCGAGAGATGATAGGAGCAGTTGGATCGGCGATAAAAGTATAGTCAATACGGGCTATATTAGAAATTGGATTCACGCTTGGAATGGATTGAACGATAACTTGGAATGTGACGGTGACGATTTCTGAAGGTGCAATGGCGTTTAAGGAGATTCCTACGTTTGGATCAGTACCCGGAGCTGAAACGCCATTTATGGTTACACTATTCGGAATAAATGCAGTTCCTTCTGGGACCAAATCTGTTAAAGTAACTGTATTTGCAGTTGTATTTCCGTTATTTTGAACGACTACCGTGTAAGTGATTGTACCGTCAGTAGATTGTACGAGAGAATCTGTATTTTTAATTACAGATAGCGATGCATCAACGACAGCTGTATTTACCGTATTAGATGAAGAGGTTGCTGTAACTGGAGGTTGACTTGGGTCGACAATATAAGTGTAACTTGTAAGTGCTTGATTTATAATCGCTCCTTGTGGTGGAATAGAACTTGCAAGAAATTGGAACGTAATAGTAGCAGAATCACCTGGTGCGATAATACCAACTGGAATACCGAGAGTTGGACTTGCATCTGGAAGTGAAATCCCGTTAAGCGTGACACTATTTGGAACAAATAATGCACCTTCAGGAACTCCGTTAATGAGTAATACAGAATTTGCAGGGAAGTTTCCAGTATTCGTTAATGTTGCTGTATACGTAATTATATCTAAGGTAGATACGATTGTACGATTTGCTTCTAAAACAGTTGTAACAGTCGCGTTATTAATTTGTGTGGAAGCACTATTAGAATTTATTGTGCCGGTAACAGGAGGAGAGGCCGGATCAACTATAAATTCGTATTGAATAGATGCAACGTTTGTAATTGGGTTCGAAGGTGGAGTAGATGTAACTATGACTTGGAAAGTAGCAGTTAAGGAACTACCCGCGTTAACGGTTCCGATATTCACTCCGTTATTTGGATTTGCACCTGGAATGGTACTTCCATTTACAGTAAAACTATTTTCAACAAAGGTCGTTCCTGCTGGAATGAGGTCTGAGAAATTTACATTCGTAGCGTTTGTATTGCCGCTATTTTGAATCAAAACTGTATAAGTGATCGTGTCTTCGATATTTGCAAAGGCTGTATTAGCAGTTTTTACGGCTGAAAGTATTGCTGAATTAATAGAAGTAACGAAGACGTTCGTTTCCACATTGCCAGGCTGAGGTTGTAATGCATTTCCTACGTTATATTGGAAGTTCACAAATCCTAAGTTTTGGAGTTCAGGTGTGAACGTTGTTGGGTTGCTTATGATTTGCACTTGGAACATAATTATTACGATTTGATTGGGAGTTATTGTATTTATGCCAACACCGTCAATGATAGAAGCGGATGGTAATGAAGTGCCATCAACAATGACTGATCCTGCAACAAATTGTGTCCATGTCGGTATAGGGTCTGAGAAAACAACATTGTTAGCAGAGATATTTCCTGTATTCGTAATAGTGGTTGTATACGTAATCGTATCACCGATCGTTGCAAAAGCTTTATCTCCTATTTTAATAGTGTTTAAAATAGCACTTTCAATTTTTGTTGTAACGCTATTAGAAGTAATATTTTTTGAAACAGGTGGATTAGCCGGATTAACGATATGCTGGAAGCTAGCGCTAGCTTGATTGGTAATTGGATTTATAGGTGGAATTTCATTGGCATTAATATGAAATGCTACGATGACAGATTCGTTTGGCGCGATATCACCAATTGGAACGCCTGTAATGATATCTGCATTTGGGATGGTAGTTCCGTTAAGTGTAAAACTATTCGGTTCAAAGGAAGTTCCGTCTGGAATTAGGTCGGTAAAAATAACATTCGTCGCACTAACATTGCCGCTATTTGTAATCGTAACTGAGTATACAATATCTTGCCCGATATCTACTGTTTCCGCATTTGAATTTTTTTGTGCAGTAAGGATAGCGCTATTAATTTGTGTTGTCGTTGTATTGGATTGATTGGAAGTTGTAATAGGTGACTGGCTAGGATCAACGACATAATGATATGTGGTAGAAGCAAAATTAGAAATTGGATTAAGTGTTGGAAGTGTAGTAACAGTTGCTTGGAATGTAACGATTGCCGTATTACCATCATTAATTGAACCTATGTTTACACCAGTAGACAAATCAGCGCTTGGAATGGTTTGCCCATTAACTGTGAAACTATTTGGAATGAAACTTAAATTGCTATCAAGAATATCGATAATAGTTACATCAGTAGCAGCAACATTCCCGGTATTAGGAAGGTTAAGTGTAAATGTTATTGTATTACCAACATCTGCAAAAGTAAGATTTGCTGTTTTTGTGCTAATAATATTTGCGTTGTTTATTTGAAGAAGTGTAGTGTTGGAGCTAGCTGTATTCGATACCGGCGGATTACCTGGATCAACACTAAACTCATACGTCGTTGATGCTATATTTGGTGCAGGGTTAATAGGTGGGATGCTGTTAACCGTAACTTGAAATACGATACTATATATTTCATTTGGTGGAAGTGTTGCAAGTAATACACCTGTATTTGGATTCGCGTCAGGTTGTAAAACACCATCAACAGTTAATGTGTTAGGAACAAATGTGAGTCCACTTGGTAATGCATCTGCAAATACAATATTAGTTGCATCTGTATTTCCTATATTCGAAATAGACGTAGTATAAAAAACAGTTTGCCCGATATCTGCAAAGGAGACACTTTCATTTTTCGTCATGGATAATATAGCTTCTTTAATTTGTGTTGAAACAGGATTACTAATTGAAGTTTCTGGATCAGGCGGTGAGACTAATTGGTACGATGTCGATGAGAAGTTTACAATTGTATTTTCAGTTGGTAATGAGTCCACGTTTACTTGGAATGAAACATTTACTGTAGACCCAGCTGTTATAGGCCCAATATTTACACCGTTCGATGGGTCCGCACCACTTTGAGGAACCCCGTTAATAGAAAATGAGTTTGCAATAAATGTAGTTCCGCTCGGCATTGTATCTGAGAAAATAACATTTTGTGCGGATGAATTTCCATTGTTTGTTAAAGCAACAGTATAGGTGAGTGTGTCTCCAATACGACTAAAGGATTTATCGACTTGTTTTAATGAAAGAATGATAGCTGTGTTAATTGTAGTGAACACTGTGTTTGAAGTAACATTCCTTGAAACAATAGGGGCATTAGGGTCAGTGATAAATGTGTAAGAAGCACTAGCCGAATTGGCAATAGGATTTTGAACAGGAGTAGAAGTAGCGGTAACTTGAAATGCTATTGCTATTGAGCTGTTAGGAGCAATTGATCCAATTGTAATACCTGTATTAGGATTAAGACCAATTTGTGTGATGCCATTTATTGTGACACTATCCAAAACGAACGTTGTACCGTCTGGAATAAGGTCAGTGAACGTAATATTCGTAGCATTTGTATTCCCACTATTCGTTAAAAGTGTCGTATAGGTAATAGTATCACCTAGTGTTACAAGTGTTTGATCAACTGATTTAATCATCGTTATCATAGCATCTAGTACAGGGTTTGTAACGCTGTTCGTTGAAGTAGAAGTAGTAACAGGAGCTGCGCTTGGATCAACGGTATAAGAGTATAAAATTGTATCGTTATCCATAATTGAACTTGAAGGGGGAATAGAAATAACAGTTACTTGGAAAGTAACGGTTACTGTTTCGCCAGGAGCGATATTGGGTATATTGACTCCAAGTGCTGGCCGTGCACCAAGTTGCTGCATACCATTGATTGTGACCGAATTTGGTATAAATGTAGTGTTGGCTGGAATAGCGCTTGTGAAAGTAATATTCGTTGCTGCAGTATTTCCTGTATTTGTAATAGTAGTTGTATACGTAATCGTATCTCCGACAGAAAGAATGGATTTATCAGCACTTTTTGTAGTAGTTAATATAGCACTATTAATAGTTGTCGAAACAGTATTAGATATATTCGTTTGTGATACGGCAGGTTGGCTAGGATCGACCACATGTGAATACTGTACAGAACTAAAATTTGAAATTGGATTTATACTTGGAATGTTTGTTACAAGTACGTTTATCGTAATAGCAATCGTACTGCCAGGATTTATATTTCCAACTTGAATTCCGTTAGCGGGGTTTCCAATTTGCTTAGCACCAGAATCATTTACAAGAGTACCAGATATAAATATTGTTCCATCAGGCAAAATATCCGTGAAAAGTATATTTTGTGAAGTGACATTTCCAGGGTTGCTTAATGAAATTGTATAGGAAAGTGTATCCCCGATCTTTGCAAAAGTTTTATCTACAGATTTAATTGCCAAAATTTCTCCGGAATTTATTTGTGTTGAAACCGGATTAGATGTTGTACTTCGTGAAACGAGTGGTAAATTAGGCCCTGTCATAAATTGATAATTAATAGAAGCTCCGTTTACAACGGGTGAGTTTGGTCCCCCAGGTCCGATTGTAAAAATAGGATTTGGGATGCTAACTACTTGCACACGGAAGGTGACGTTTATAAAATCTCCTGCAATAATATCCCCAATTGGTATCCCGTTCGCCGGATTTACTCCAGGTAATAAAACCCCACCTACTCGAACGCTATCTTCTATAAATACTGTATTATTTGGAATCGGATCTGTAAAAGTGATATTAGTAGCAGTTGTGTTTCCTATATTATCCAATAAAACTGTATAAGTTAAAAATGAATTTCCGGGTGCGATGTCAGAAAATAGACGATCGACACTTTTTGTTGCTTGAATAATAGCTTCGTTAATTTGCACTAAAGTTGGATTACTTGTAGCTGTTTCTGTCACTGGCGGCTGGGTAGGATCCACAATGATAGAATATGTCGTACTGGATTGATTCAACGTAGGATTTGTAGCTGGTATTGAGCCAACGATAGCTTGAAAGCTAATTGTTGTTGTTCCCCCAACTGGAATGGGGTCTAAAGAAATCCCGCTATCTGGTCTAAATCCAAGTTGTGGGATGGTATTAATTTGTAAGCTATCAGGAACGAATGAAAGTTCAGGTGGTAATATATCGATAAAAACAGGTGTGTTTGCGGTAGTATTTCCGCTATTAGTGAGAGTAGTTGTATACGTAATTGTATCTCCAACAGCAGCAAATGTACTGCTTGCAGTTTTTGTTGCGATAACGGAGGCAGTATTTACTTGAGTAAAAGTTTTATTGGATTGAACGGTTCGTGAAACAGGCGGTTCATTTATATCAACAATAAAGCTATATTGAAGCGATGATTTGTTAGGAATTGGATTAGGATTTGGGATTGTTGTAATGTTTACTTGAAAGCTGAGTATAACTGATGCATTTGAATTTATGTTCCCGATATTAATACCGTTTTGTGGATTTGTATTAGGAATAGTTATTCCATTTACTGTAAAACTATTTGGGATAAACGTCGTACCATCTGGCAGTAAATCTGTAAAAATAACATTGTTTGCGGTAGTGTTCCCGGAATTAATAATGGTAGAAGTGAAAGTGAGTGTATCTCCAATAGTAGCGAATGTTGAATTGACAGTTTTATTTATAGATAGAGTAGCATCAATAATTGGAGTAACCGTCGTATTCGTAATTGTACTACCAACAGCAGGTGATTGGTTTGGATTCACGTTATATTCATAATTTACAAGAGCGTTATTTGTTAATGTGCCACTAGGTGGTATCGCTAAAATTTGTGCTTGAAAAGTAATGAATATAGTATCTCCGGGAGGAATATCTGCTAAGTGAATACCAAGTGAGGGATCTAATCCTGGCTGTGGAACATTATTAATAGTTACAGAATTCTGGATAAATGAAGCCCCTGCGCCAAGTCCATCCGTTAAAACAGTTGCACTAGCGGGAATATTTCCTGTGTTCGTAACTGCAATCGTATAGGTAACGATATCTCCAATTGCAGCAGTCGGTGTGTTCACTGATTTCGTAGCGATGATTGTAGCGTTATTAATTTGAGTTGTTATTACGTTACTTAACGCATTGGAGGATGTTGGAGGTAAGTTAGGATTTACGAAATATTGGTACGTTGTGTTACTTTGGTTCGGGATAGGGTTCGGATTCGGAATGGAATTTACTTGCACTTGGAACGAGATGGTCGTATTTGCATTAGGATTTATCGGATCAATTGCTATGCCATTTGCTGGATTTGCATTAGAGAGCGTAGTACCATTTACTGTTACGCTATTTGGAATAAAAGATGTCCCGCTTGGAATGGTATCTGTAAATACTATACTTGATGCAAGTGTGTTCCCGTTATTTGTTAAAGTAGTCGTATACGTAATAATATCATTTACGTTCGCAAACTGTTTATCAGCAGATTTTGCAGAGGTAAACGTAGCGTTATTAATAGCTGTTTGTACAGTGTTAGAAGCAACCATCTGCATGATGGCTGGTTTGGATGGATCGTACGTGTATTGGAATGTAGTGCCTGATTGATTCGTAATTGGATTTACAGCAGGAATAGTTGGTACAAAAATTTGGAATGAAACGGTACGTGATGAATTTGCCCCAATCGTACCGATCAAAATGCCGTTAGCAGGATTTGCATTTGCTATAGGGACACCGTTAATCGTTACAGTATTAGGAAGAAAGATGGTACCATCTGGAATGATATCTGTAAACGTTACATTAGTGGCAGGGATATTGCCGTTATTCGTTAAAATTGTTGCATAAGTTATGACATCGCCAACATCAGCGAAATTTGTACTTGTTAGTTTCGTAGCAACAAGATTTGCGGTGTTAATTTGTGTCGTTACGATATTGCTAGTGGCATTTCTAACAACAGCAGGTAAATTTGGATCTGCGATAAAGCTATATTGTAGTGCAGCACTATTTTGAACTGGATTTGGTGAAGGTAAACTATTTGCACTAATTTGAAAAACAATGGTTGTAATTCCACCTGCGGGAATTGTTCCAACTTGAAGACCAACACTTGGATCAGCACCTAGCTGTAAAGCGCCGCCTATAAAAATACTATTTGGTACAAGAGTCGTACCAGGAGGGAGTATGTCGGTAACAACTACATTATTCGCTGGAGTATTCCCAAGGTTCGCTAAGGCAATTGTATATGTGATTGGTTGCCCAACATCAGCAATAGTTAAATCTACCTGTTTGACAATAACTACATTTGCTAAATTAATTTGTGTGCTTACAGTGTTACTTAAAGAGGTTTCTATAGTTGGTGGATCGCCTGGATTTAGAATAAAGCTATACTGTGTACTAGATGAATTTGTTGTTGGATTTTGTGTAGGTAAAGCAGTGACGGTTACTTGATAAGAAACAGTAATTTCACCGTTAGCAGGAATGGAAGGTAACGGAACACCGGCGTTTGGATCAGCGTTATTTTGGAGTACACTATTAATAAGGAAAGTGTTTGGAATAAAGGTAGTACCGTCTGGATTCGTATCAACGAAAGTAGGGCTATCAGCAGTAACACTTCCTGCATTCGTTAAAAGAATAGTATAAGTTAATACATCCCCAACAGTAGCAAATGCCCGATCCACTGTTTTTGCTGAAATGACATTTGCATCGTTTACTTGAGTAAATGTAGTGGTTGAAGTAGTGTTCTTACTTACAGGTGAAGCGTTTGGATCCACGATAAAGTTATAGGGAATAGAAGCGCTATTTGAAATAGGATTTGGGTTTGGGATGCTAGTTATTAATACTTGGAATGAAGCTGTAATTGTAGTATTTGCATTGATGCTACCAATATTGATGCTAGCTGGTGTAACACCTGGCTGAGCAACATTGTTAATTGTAACACTGTTTGGTACAAAGGCAGTACCATTCGCAATTGAATCGGATAGTACTACATTGTTCGCCGCAACATTTCCATCGTTTGTAAGAGCAAAGGTATAAGTTAATACATCTCCAACTTCCGCAAATGTTTTATCTACAGACTTCGTAGCTTGAAGGTTTGCTAGTCTAATTGTTGATGTAACAGAATTAGAATTTGCTGTTTTTGAAGTTGGTGGCAGACTTGGATTAACAGTATATAGATAAGAAGCGAAAGCATTATTAATGATAGGATTTTGGGCGGTAATATTAATAACTGTTACTTGGAAAGAAAGAGTAAAAGTAGCTCCGCCAGGAATTGTTCCGATAGGTAAAGCGACGAGAGAATTTACATTTTGCAAAACTCCATTTAGTGTTACAGTACCAGGAGTCAATATCGTTCCATTTGGAAGTGGATCTGTTAGTTGCACGTTAGTTGCGGCTGTATTTCCACTGTTTGTAATGAGGATTGTATAACTTATCGTTTCGCCAATTGTAGCAAATTGTTTGTTTGTTGATTTTGTTAATGTTAAATTCGCGTTGTTAATTTGAGTGGAAACAAGATTAGAAGAGATATTTTTTGTAACGGGTGATTGGCTAGGATTGACGGTATATTGATAAGAAGCGCTTGATCCATTAGAAACGACATTTGACGCGGGTATTGTGTTTACTACTACTTGAAACGAAACATTTTTTGTTGTGCCAGTTGGGATGGATCCTACATTTACACCGTTAGCAGGATTTGCTCCAACTTGTGTCGTTCCATCTATTGTTAAACTGTTGAGAACAAAAGTTGTTCCAGTAGGAATGATATCTGTAAAAATAACGTTATTCGCATTAGTATTACCTGTACCTGTAAAGGAAACAGTGTACGTTAGTGTATCACCAATATCTGCAAAATTTTTATCTACCGCTTTCGTCATTGTGACAGTAGCGTTATTCACTTGAGTAGATACGATATTGGTCGTATCAGTCCCGCTTACTGCTGGCTGATTTGGTACAGGAATGTATTGATATGTTGTTGTGCCACTATTTAATATTGGATTTGTTTGCGGGATAGAAGGAACGAATAC
This sequence comes from Bacillus sp. EE-W1, assembly GCF_009760835.1. Classification (NCBI taxonomy): domain Bacteria; kingdom Bacillati; phylum Bacillota; class Bacilli; order Caryophanales; family Bacillaceae; genus Bacillus; species Bacillus sp. EE-W1. The sequence goes on from NZ_WIPE01000054.1 coordinate 184,876, forward strand.
TTGAAATGAAACAGTAGTCGTAGAATTAGCAGCAATGGTTCCAATGAATATACCATTAGCGGGATTCGCTCCAGCTTGAGTAACGCCGTTAACAGTTACACTCCCTGGAATGAAAGTTGTCCCGCTAGGAATCGGATCCGTATATATAACGTTCGTTGCCGCGATATTTCCTATATTAGCTAAGGCAATACTGTATGTTAACGTTTCTCCAATATCAGTAAAAAGTTTGTTAACTGATTTTGTACCATTAATATCTGCAAGATTAATTTGTGTTCCTGCAGAGTTGCTTGTTGCAAGACCGTTAAAAGTTGTTCCACCGGCAATTGGTGTATATTGAAATGTAATATTCGCAGTGTTAGAAATTGGATTCTGATTTGGAAGGGAAACGACAGTTGCTTGGAAAGTTACTGTACGAGAAGCGTTATTATTAATGGTTCCAAGAGATATACCAGCAGCCGGGTTTGCATTTGTTTGTGGTATGCTATCTACTGTTACAGTGCCAGGTATAAAGGAAGTGCCGTTAGGAAGACTGTCTATAAAAATAACGTTATTGGCAGGAAGAAGCCCGGTATTAGGGATAGTAACGGTATAAGTGAGAACATCTCCAATTGCTGCGACGCTTTTATTCACGCTTTTCGTTGCTTGTATGTTAGGCGAGTTTATATTAATTTGTAATCCGACTGTATTTAACATATATGCATCTCCGTTAGTTGTTAAACGGATCGCGGCGGATACTTGGGAATTTGTTAAATAAGGAGAAATATCAATAGAAGTAATGTCCCAGCCTTGCCTTCCTGCGGAGATATTTGTACTTGTAGAAGCACTTTGATTTCGTGTTCCAAATGTCCCAGTTGTATCTAAATTTCCAGCAGCATTATTCACTTGAGAACCGAAGAAATTATTTACAGCATTATTTGGCCCGGATAATGCATTTAATGAACTGAAATTTGGTCCAAATAATGCTTGATCCCCAGTTAAATCAGCATCCCCTTCAGTAGAACTTATAAATAATCTCCCGCTTACAGGTCCTCCGGCAGGTGTTAAAAACCCTGAGACAGATACATCTGCACTACCAGTTTCTACAGAAACACGGTTACCAGCTACGTAAATTGTTAAATTTCTTGCGGGTAAGGAACCGTTTTGATAAGCGACAATGAGCGTCCATCCAGAAGAATTGATAGCTCCGTTAGAAGCATCTAAAGGATCAACAAGTCCAGGGACAGAACCGGTTGTATAAGAGCCAGATCCTCCAGCTTGAACGAGGGATGTTACATCTGCAGAACGTGTATAAAATCCAAATGTGACAGATCCGGAAACGAATGTTTGATTTGAAGCTGTAACAGCTGAAGGGGTAATCGAGTATGTTGAAACAGGTGTTGTAAAAGAAACCGAGTTTCCTAATACACTCGTAATGTTTTGATCACGAGATAAGTAGTTTCCACCCCAAACGAGTTCTGCGTAAAGAATAGTACTACCAGCAGGGATATTTAAAATAGCGGTAGAACTATTTTGTGTATAACTTAATGTTGTACCAGCAGGAAAACTCGGTACTTGTAAAGCGGTATTTGTAGTTATAAATGCACCAATTGCCCCGATTGTACCAGCCCGGTTTTGATTACTAATTTTACTTAAGCCTAAAGTATTACCTGTAATCGCGAGTGCGCCGTTAGTGGTGGTAGAAAATCGATTCGTAATGGGCATGTTGTCACCTCATTTATAATATAGTCTTGGTCAAAATAGGATATGTGTGTGACAAATAAAGGGAAACATGTACAAGTTGATTTAATAATAATGATTTAAATGTCTAGAGAAGGGGATGAAGTATGCTTGAATTGGAAATTAAGGTGGAGCGTCTTAGGGACGAACAAATAGGCGATATTGTAGCATTATCTTCTTATATTGGGTGGGATTATAATAAAGAAGAAATTGAGACTATTTTTGACTCAGGTATTATATACGGTGTGTGGAATAAGAGAAAGGAACTTATTGCTAGCGCGGCAATTATATTATATGGGGAGAAATTAGCGTCTATCGGAATGGTCATTGTACATCCGAATTATAAGGGAAGTGGGATTGGAAAGGTGATAACGAATACATGTATTAAGAGCGTATCGGCTCAAACCCCAATTATGCTTATTGCTACGGATGAAGGAAAGCCGTTATATGAAAAACTAGGATTTAGGGCAGTAAGCTATGTTTCTAAATACATATGTAACTCTTACAATGTGAATGATTATTGTGTAGGAAATGAAGATTATATGATGAATTATGAAGAGTGTGATTTAGAAGAAATAATAAAATTAGATGAAAATGCGTTTGGAACAAATAGAAAAGCATTTTTAACGAAAAGAATTATACAAAGTGAACAGTGCATCGTTGTAAAGGGCAACAACCAAAATGTATTAGGTTACGGTTTAAGTATACAAACACCAGAAAATAAAATAATAGGTCCAGTCGTTGCGAAAAATGATGCGATGGCAATGAGAATTGTGCATGATTTAGCAAGAGAGCATCATGGTAAATTAAGAATTGATGTATCAGAAGGAAAGAAAGGTTTCATGAAAGAATTAGAGATTACTGGTTTTCAAAAGGTTAATACACCTCCAATTATGATGAGAAATAGTGATCAATTTTTGAAAAGAAATGGGGAACTATACAGTATTGCAGCGCAAATTTTTGGATAAAAAAGAATCCTTCTAAATGAAGGATTCTTTTTTATTAATCACGATATTGGTCGTGAGTTGGTTGGAAGAGGTCTTCCTCGATATCTCTCACCATAGAAAAATGATCCACATTATAATGACCGTGTAGAACTTTAGTATGGTGCTCAATAATTTGTTCTGCAGATAACACGTTAGAATCAGTTGTGGAATGACCGTTTTTAATTAATGTAACATCAAATCCTTGTACAGTAGCTGTTCTAACTGCGGTGTCGATGCAATGTTCTGTTTTACATCCACCGATAACGATATGATTAATTTTTTCTTCTTTTAAAAGTTCAAGTAGAGAAGTGCCATAGAATGCGTTTGTTGCTGCTTTATTAATAAGGATTGCAGACTGAGGTACTTTGATTTCATTATGTACTTCAAATCCTTCTCCGCTACCAGAAGCAACATCGATATCTCTTACGAAAACAATAAGGGCATTTGCATGTATTGCTTTTTGTACGGCTGTATTTAGTGTAGATAATAACTCTTTTTTGCGAAAAACTTCTTTTTCTTGTTCATTCCCATCCATTAATTCTTGCTGCGCATCGATAATTAATAGTGCTTGTTTCATCGTGTCTCCCCTTTAATATGAAATAAGTTCCACTATACATATTCATTCATATTGCAAGGAAATCCTTTATTGTCTATGCAGTAGACGATAGATTTACAAAGTTGTCAAAGAAATTTCATTCTCATAGCGTGTAAAAACATGTATGATAGGAGATGGAGAATTTTTGAGTAGGTGGGAATATCATGCAAACAGTAGAAGATTATCTTTCATTCTTACATACGAAAGGATTTAAACTATCAGAGGAAGCACAAGGGTTTATTATGTTTGGACAAGGATATACTGGTGCATCTGATGGAATTGTGAACGCAGCAATAGAAGCGACAATTAAACATCAATTACAGTTTGATGGGAGTTATTTTGTTGCGTTATTAGAACGTTTGAAAGAAGAAGAAATTACAGATAAAAAAAGCGCTAAGGCTTTTATGCGGAAGTTACAAGCGTAACTTCACGCAGCCTGCGCTTCTTTTTTTGTTTTGGAAGGTAATTCAACAAAAACCATGCCTAGGAAAATACATAGGCATCCGATAATAGCGGAAATAGAAAGTTGTTCGTTTGCAACGAGAATGCCTGTTAATGCAGCAAAAACAGGCTCCATTGCGAAAATAATTGCTACTCTCGTTGGAGACGTATGTTTTTGTGCTGATGTTTGAATAAAAAAAGCAATGGATGTCGCAAATAGGGAAGTTAGAAATAGAGCGAATAAAAAGGAAGAATTCGTCCATAGTGCTACTGAAAATAATTTTTCCCAATCTTCAAACAAAAAGGCGCAAATAGAAGAAAACATACCGACAGCTAATACTTGCGACGTGCTTAATAATAAAGGTGATATTTTCTTAGAGAAGAAGCCGTTAACAAGAATATGGGCAGCGAAAGCAACTGCGCAACCGAGAACGAGTATATCTCCAATGTTTAATTGAAAAGAATCACCAGCAGTTAATAAGTATAAACCTGCTGTTGCTACAGCAATGCCCATTACGATAAAAATGGTAGCTTTTTGTTTTAAAAAGATAAAAGACAAAATTGGTACCATAACGATACTAAGACCTGTTAAGAAACCAGCTTTTGAAGAAGTTGTATAAAGTAAGCCGAATGTTTGTAATACATAGCCAACGCATAAAAAAAATCCAACGATTAATCCAGCGAGACTACTCTGTTTTATATCTTGTTTTGAAGATTTTTTTGAGAAAATCATTTGAACGAATAATAAAATAATTCCAGCGAATAAAAAGCGAATACCATTAAAAGTAAATGGACCAACGAAAGACATAGCATTTTGAACGACAACAAATGTAGCTCCCCAAATAAAAGAGACAAATAATAAAGCAAGAGGAGCAACCCAATCTTTTTTCACACTCATACCCCCGTTAATTTTGTAAGATAGCTTTTCTAGCTAACTCATCAGCAACTTTATTTTGACTACTTGGAATCCACTTAATAAAAAAGAGATCGAAACTTTTTATGTACTGTAATGCTTCTTCTAATAGTGGTGCAAACATTTTATTTTTTGCGTATTCTTTTTCGACAGCTCGCTCGACAAGTTGCGAATCTGTACGAAAAGAGACAATGTTATAATTATGCTCCGTGCAATATTTTAATGCCGCAAGTAAAGCGTGGTATTCTGCTTCATGATTGGACATTGTCCCAAGGGGCAATGATAATTGTACAGCTGGTTGCACCCCTTTAATAAACACTCCAGCACCAGAAGGACCAGGATTTCCTTTTGATGCACCATCAATATATACTTCAATCAAAATGAGAAACCTCCAAATTATAAGATGATCCCCTACTTATATGTTTCTTTGAAGTAGGGGATAGAGTAACTTAGCCGATTGTAATACTATAACGACATGTAAATGTTTCATTCGCTTGTAAAGATTGAATTCCTTTTTTTTCCTTGAAATCTTTTGCTGGATTTACTTCATCAGCAATACCGTACCAAGGTTCAATACATAAGAAAGGTGCGTTCTCACCTGGTGTCCATACGCCAACAAATGGGAAGCCATCAAATTCTACTTTTACAAATTTATTATGTTTATGAGAACGAATAGAGATTTCATCCGTATTCATATTTTCAAAAATAAGCGCATCATTTTTGAATAAATCGTATGTAAGTGGTAATTCATTCGTATTTTCAGCGATTAATTGTTTTTTACTTGAAAGGTAAGGTCCTTCTAATACGCTTGTTTCTAAGCGTTCAGAACCATTAAATGATAAATGATAATCTGTAAATGATTCGCCCTCTAATAAGGGGAAGTTGAAACCAGGATGTGCTCCGATTGAGAAGAACATCTCTTTTGAAGTAGGGTTATTTACTTCATATGTTACATGAACGATTTGTCCGTCTAGCTCATAAGAAACGAGTAATTCGAATTGGTATGGGTATTTTTTTAATGTTTCTTCATTACTAGTTACAATATAAGTGATTTTCGTTTCACTTTGTTCTTGTACAGAGAATGTAAGATCACGAGCAAAGCCGTGTTGTGTTAAAGAATATGGTTTACTATCTACGTAGTATGTATTATCTACTAATCGGCCGACAATTGGGAATAAAATTGGTGCGCGGCGCCCCCAATAAGAAGAATCGCCTTGCCATAAGTATTCAGTGTTATCTTCTTTTAAGCGAACGCTTTGTAATTCTGCACCTTTGTCAGAAATGGAAACGACCACTTTTTCATTTTGAATTGTTGCTGTCATGAAGTGAAACCTCCTAAAACTTTCATATGTTTTATTATACGTTGTCTAAAAGAAAAAAGGTAGTTAATGATAGGAATCTATTGACGAGAGAGTGTGTATTGCGTAGAATGTATTCTTGTTGCTTAAAAAACGAATAACGTGGTTCGAAACCATCCCACGTAAAAAAACTAAGGAGATTTTGTCATGAATATAAGAACATTAGTCGGTAATGGTATTTTAGCGGCATTATATATTGCTGTTTCTATGCTTATTCAGCCATTTGGCTTTACGAGTGTACAGTTTCGTATTTCAGAGATGTTTAATCATCTTGTTGTATTTAATAAGAAAGCAATTTACGGAATTGTATTAGGTGTATTTTTAACAAATCTCTTTTTCTCACCTATGATCGCTTACGATTTAGTATTTGGAGTAGGGCAATCTATTCTTGCATTAGTTGCAACGATTATTTCTATGCGATTTATTAAAGGTGTTTGGGCTCGTATGATTTTTAATACAGTTATTTTTACAATTACAATGTTTATGATTGCAATTGAGCTTCATCTTGCATTTGATTTACCATTTATGTTGACTTGGTTAACATGTGCCATCGGTGAATTTGTTGTCATGGCAATTGGTATGCCTGTAATGTACTGGATTAATAAACGAGTACAATTTGAAAGATTTATGCAATAGATGAAAGAGCTATTCCTATAGGGATAGCTCTTTTTGTATGTAATCATATTGAATATAATACTGTGACTCTTGATACAATATAATAAAATAAAGTGAGGCTTTCATTAGCTGACTACATATAAGAAGTCTTATATAAGGGGAATCTAGTATGAAATATAAAATTCATTGGTTGTATAAAACAAAGAGCGGATTGCAGACGAAATTAACGACAGATTATATGAACATAGACGATGTATTGCAATTTGCAGAGGATTTCGAGAAAACAGGAAGAGTGAAAGAACTATCATTTTATGATGAAATGGATGCAGAATGGTCATTAAAGGAAATGAAAAAGCTGAGTAAACAAGTGGAGGAAGAGCCCCAAGAAATCCTCGTTTATTTTGATGGCGGTTATGATGTACAGACGAAAGAAGCTGGAGTAGGTATATGTGTATACTATAAAAAAGGAAATACAAAATACCGAATTCGCCGTAATGCATATATAGAAGGTATATATGATAATAATGAAGCGGAATATGCATCATTACTATATGGCATGAATATACTCGAGGAATTCGGAATTAAGTATGAAGCAGTTACACTTCGCGGCGATTCTCAAGTTGTACTGCAGCAATTGGCTGGAGAATGGCCTTGTTATGATGAGCATTTAAATCATTACTTAGATCAAATTGAACAAAAAGCGAAGCAAATGAAATTAAAACTTGTATGTGAGCCGATATCTAGAAAACAAAATAAAGAAGCGCATCAATTAGCTACGCAAGCATTAGAAGGAACAGTCATTGATAGTCATAAAGAAATAACCGAATAGAGAGGTGCAAAGGTGGATAAAAAGCAACTCATTACAGAGGTAAATGACTTATTAGAAACGTATTGTGAAGGATGTTTCTTGCGAGAACATAATCGAAAGACAAATAGTAAGTATTACGCTCATTCATTTTGTATACGACAATGTACAGTTGGAGAAACATTGAAAAAGTATGGGGAACAGTTATCATGAAAAACATCCAGAGAAAATTCTCTGGATGTTTTTTAGTGTCTTGCTTCATTTAATTGATGCTCGCATTTACTTAATTTCTTTTCCTCATTCATTAAAAATGGCTCATCTAAATCTGTCGCAACAGATTTCATAATTTCAAGCTGAGAGCGAGCGGCTTCTACAGCAGTAGTCGCATGCTCTAATGTATCTGGATCCATTGAAATTGTCGCTGACCCTACCATTTTTTGTGCTGTTTCTACACGGAATTTTACTTCTTCAAAATCATTTACTTCTGATCCCATTATTACTTCCTCCTTTGTATATTGCGCATTTCACATAGTTTTTGCTCTGTAAAACGGAAATATACAAAGGAATAACAAAGGAGGTTACCAAGTAAGGTAACCTCCTGTTATATGTTGGATTAAAGTTTTACTACGTTAGCAGCTTGAGGTCCGCGGTTTCCTTCAGTGATATCGAAAGATACTTCTTGACCTTCTTCTAAAGCTTTGTAGCCGTCACCTTGAATAGCAGAGAAATGTACGAATACATCGTCAGCGCCTTCCATTTCGATAAATCCAAAACCTTTTTCGTTGTTAAACCATTTTACTTTTCCTTGCATGTTACAATTCCTCCTAAAAACATTTGCTTTTTTCATTTAGTGAAATTCATTTGAAAGATAATATAAACTAAAAATGCTATAATCTTGAATATTCTGCTAAATGATTAATTTAAATATACACGAATTGGTAGAAATTAGTCAAGTAAGCGGTTTTATTTTTTTGTATTTTTAAATAATTTTTCAGCCGAATTTTAAATAGGTATAGGACAGGCCGAGTATGTAATATTCTTAATTGAATGCTATACATAATGAGGTGAAAGAAAGAATGAACGAGTCTTATTTATTAGATAATGAAGGAATGAGAACGAGAACTGACATACCAAATTGGGTTGCAAAAGAATTTCAAAATTTTTCGAGTGTCGTGCTAGAACCAACTTTCCCATGTTATTTCGGCTTAACAGCTTTGAAAAAGAATGAACTTCGTTATTCATTTCTCTCTCATAATGATTGGAGTCATTTGCCACATACAATGTTATCTTTTTTAGAGTTAATGAAAGAGCGCCCAATTGTAAGAAGAGGATTCTTTCTTTTTGTGGAACCGGAATGTGAGGAACAATCACTGGAATATTATCGTGATTACTTTTGGAAAGTACTACAATATTTACATGAAAACGATGACCAAACATGGCCGAAGCAAATTCCTGAAGACCCAGACCATTACTTATGGGAATTTTCATTTGGTGGTGAACCGATATTCGCATTTGGAAATGCGCCAGCTTATAAACAACGAAAAACTAGGCATTTAGGAAATTCTCTCGTTATTGGATTTCAACCGCGTACCATCTTTGATGGATTAGAAGGGGATCGCCCTAAAGGAGCATATTCAAGACAAACGGTCCGAGATCGAGTTGAAAAGTGGGATCAGCTGCCGAAACACCCTAACATTAGTCATTATGGTGATCCAGATCATCGCGAATGGAAACAATACTTCATAGGAGACGATGTAGAGCCGATAAAAGGAAAATGTCCTTTTCTTCATAAGTTAGAAAAGTAAGAGCCATCATCCAGATGGCTCTTTTGCATATTTTGGATAAAAAAGGGTATTTTAGTAGTAAATATTTTGATGAAAGCTAGTCTATTTTTAATCATTACATCATTACTTAATAGTAAAGGAAGTAGAAAGGATAGAGCGATGTTTGGAGCGATTATACAACAAATTGTATTAGGTATTTCATTAGCTGCGCCAGTAGGTCCGATTAATATTGAAATGTTAAAACGAGGAATTGAACGAGGTTTTTGGCATGCATGGGTTGTTGGAATTGGTGGAATGACTGCAGATATTTTGTTTATGCTTCTCATTTATTTCGGTTTATCTTCTGTGTTTATGTATACATATGTACAAGCTTTTATGTATTGCACAGGGTTTTTCTTATTATTTTATTTAGGATTTCAAAGTGTAAAACAAGGAATTTCCCACTCGAATATGGAATATAAAAAGGAAGAGGTAGGTGGCCTTAAACAATCGTTTATGGCAGGTTTTTTAATTGCGATATCCAATCCATTAAATCTTGTTTTTTGGTTTGGTATATACGGAAGTACACTTAGCTCATTGCTTACGAAGGTAACGAAACAAGAAGCCTTTTTATACAGTCTTTGTATTATCGTTGGCATTATTTTATGGAATTTAAATATTGCTTTTTCTGTCCATTTTGGCAGAACTTTATTAAAGCAAAAAGCACTTGGCTATATAACAGCCGGAGCCGGTATTATTTTAGTAGGATATTCTATCCATTTTGCATACAAAGCTTTACAGTTGTTCACATAAGATTGAAGGGGAGATTTTTATGTATCGAACCACTATTGACGGAAAAGAAATTATTATTACGTTAGCACCCAAAATCCGAAAAGAAATTACTGATAGGAATCCACTATATGAAGCGGTATTTCATAATGCAGCAAGATTACTGCAAACAAAGCAACCAACGTTTGCGCTAAATCATGAAATATTTGGGCTCATTATTGGAGAGGTACAAAGAGGAGAAGTAACAGTGTTTGCGGTGGAACATATTATTCCAAAGCAAAATATATTTGGATCGAACAATTTTTTCTCGACAATAGAGCAGCAGGCAAATTTGTAAAGTGAATAGAATAAAATAAAAAATAAAAGAAATAGTCGTAACGATATGTTGCGGCTGTTTTTTTGGAAAAGGGGGAAGGAAGATGAAGAGAGTGGGGAAAGAGTTCTTTTTACAACATGATATCGTTATTATGTATAGTATTTTATTTATTTTCATCATTATTTTAAAAATGCAATTTTTCACATGGATCGGTATGTTCGCGTGTTTGTTTGGGATTGTTTTTTATACGCTTAACGAATATATGACACATCGGTTTTTATTCCATTTAAAGCCACCTAAAAACGTATTTTTATTAAAAATGTTAAGAAGATTACATTATGATCATCATGTATATCCAGATGATTTAAAACTATTGTTTTTGCCTGTATGGTTTAGTATACCTAGCTTTACTATATATTTACTTATAGCATATGGTATAACAAAAAGTGCTACTATTACACTTTCATTCGGAATTGGAATGATTATCATGCTTCTCGTTTATGAATGGAAACATTATATTGCACATAAGCCGATTCGTCCGTTCACTAAGTTTGGAAGATGGCTAAAAAAACAGCACATATTACACCATTATAAAAATGAAAAGTTTTGGTTTGGTGTTTCAAATCCAGTATTCGATTTCATATTTGGAACGCTTAAAGATGGGAAAGACGTTGAATTAAGTGAAACAGCTCGTAATTTAGAAAAAGAGAAAAAGACAGAAGTAGTGCGATAAGCACTACTTTTTTTATTTGGAAATTTGCCGGGTGGTAAAACTCCCGCCTCAAAATCCGGCAAATATGAGGAAGTTAGATGGAAGATAACTTCCTGTAAAGCTTGACTGGTGAGGAATTGAAGTGCGTAATTTTTATGTTGAAAAAGTATATTAAAAACTTAGGAGAAATTGGCGAAAAATGTCTATCGAAAAATCTTTGCAGGAATGTATGGATTGTCTAAAATAGAAATAAGTTTCTGAATATTTATAAAATTTAGTCTTTAGGTATACAAGGGAGAATTGTATTTTCAGTAAGAGAGGGGAATGGGAATGAAAAGAGATGATACATCAGCACGTAAGTTACAAAATGAAGTGAATTATACAGAGGTTGTACAGTCAGAAGAATTTCAATTGCTATTAAATACGAAAAAGAAGTTTATCGTTCCGATGAGTATTTTCTTTTTAAGCTTTTTTATTGCATTACCTATTTTAACATCGTATTCAAAGGTGCTCAATACACCAGCATTTGGGGATGTTACGTGGGCATGGGTGTTTGCATTTGCGCAATTTATCATGACGTGGTCATTATGTATGATTTATAGCAAAAAAGCAGAATCCTTTGATAAAATCTCGCAAAAAATTCTACAAGATATGCAAAAAGGGAGGGGCTAACTTTGAATGTAACCGCTTTTGCATTATTTTTAATCATCGTTCTTGGTACACTCGTCATAACTTATTTTGCATCGAAGAAAACGAAAAATGCGAGTGAGTTTTATACAGCTGGAGGGGGATTAACTGGTTGGCAAAATGGTTTGGCCATTGCGGGAGATTATATGTCTGCTGCGTCTTTTCTTGGTATAGCCGGAGCCATCGCATTAACTGGTTTTGATGGGTTCTTTTATAGTATCGGTTTCTTAGTTGCTTACTTAGTTGTATTATACTTAGTTGCAGAGCCACTTCGAAATTTAGGGAAGTACACGTTAGCAGATATGATTGCGGCGCGTTTTGATGCGAAAAAAGTTCGCGGCGTTGCAGCGCTTAATACAATGACGATTTCGATTTTTTATATGATTGCACAATTAGTTGGGGCTGGTGCACTTATTAAATTATTATTAGGGATCGAATATACGACATCCGTTTTAATCGTTGGTACATTAATGACAGTGTACGTTATTTTTGGCGGAATGACTGCGACGAGCTGGGTACAAATTGTTAAGGCTGTATTACTTATGGCTGGTACATTTATTATTTCTGTTATCGTTTTCTCAAAATTTAATTTTAGTGTGACTGAAATGTTCGCGCAAATGAAAACAGCTACGCCATTAAAAGATTCATTTTTAAATCCAGGGGTAAAGTATAAGGATGGTCTTGATACACTGTCTTTAAATTTAGGACTAGTTCTTGGTACTGCCGGATTACCACATATTCTTGTTCGCTTTTTTACAGTACGTGATGCAAAAACGGCACGGCAATCTGTTGTGTACGCTACGTGGTTAATTGGCGCATTTTATATTATGACAATCTTCTTAGGATTTGGGGCAGCAGCATTTGTAGGAAATGAGGCAATTATGAAAGCAAACCCTGCTGGTAATATGGCAGCACCTTTATTAGCTAAAGCGTTAGGTGGAGATTTCTTATTTGCTTTCGTATCAGCAATTGCCTTTGCAACTATTTTAGCTGTAGTGGCAGGCCTTGTATTAACAGCAGCATCAGCATTTGCACATGATTTTTATAATGAAATTATTCGCAAGGGGAAATCAACGGAAAAAGAGCAAGTGTCAATGGCTCGCTATGCGTCTATTGGGGTAGCGGTATTATCCATTATACTAGCGTTATTTGCTCAAACGTTGAACGTAGCATTTTTAGTTTCATTAGCATTTGCAGTTGCAGCGAGTGCAAATCTACCAGTTATATTATTCACAATATATTGGAAGCGCTTCAATACAACAGGTGCCATTTCGGGTATGGTCGTTGGTCTTGTATCAGCAATTGTTCTCGTAGCCTTAAGTCCAAATGTTTGGAACCCTGTAGCTGGAAAAGCTATATTTGTTGGGGAAGCGATATTCCCATATACGACACCTGGAATTATTTCAATTCCGCTTGGATTCCTTGCAGCATATTTAGGAACCGTGTTATCTAGTAAGAAAGAAGATGCTGCGAAATTTGATGAGATTCTTGTGAAATCTAATACAGGTCATGGTGTTAGTGATGCATCGTCACATTAAAAAGAGAAGGGCTTTTCGATATATAAGAAAAGCTCTTTTTTTCTTGTAAATATTACTGTATTGTAAGTAGGATTTTGTCTTAATTTTGTGGAATGAAAATAAGCAGGGAGAAAATTAAATCATCATGGCACCAGCACAGCTTTTGTGAAAAATAAGTTGTTATGGAAGGTGGAAGAAATGATGAAAACGAAACAGACTGATGAATTATTAGCAAAAGATGAGCAATATGTTTGGCACGGAATGCGTCCCTTTAGTCCAAATAGTACAATGGTAGGGGCAAAAGCAGAAGGGTGCTGGGTTGAAGATATAGAAGGGAAAAGATATTTAGATGGTATGAGTGGTCTTTGGTGTGTGAATAGTGGATATGGCAGAAAAGAGCTCGCAGAGGCGGCTTATAAGCAATTACAAACATTATCATACTTTCCAATGTCACAATCGCATGAACCGGCTATAAAGCTTGCAGAAAAATTAAATGAGTGGCTTGGAGGAGAGTATGTTATTTTCTTCTCTAATAGTGGCTCGGAAGCGAACGAAACAGCTTTTAAAATAGCAAGACAATACTATGCTCAAAAAGGTGAACCGCATCGTTATAAATTTATGTCACGTTACCGCGGGTATCATGGAAATACAATGGCAACGATGGCAGCGACTGGACAAGCACAGCGTAGATATCAATATGAGCCATTTGCTTCAGGATTTTTACATGTAACGCCGCCAGATTGTTATCGTATGCCTGGAATAGAAAGAGAGAATATTTATGATGTAGAATGTGTAAAAGAAGTAGATCGCGTTATGACATGGGAATTAAGTGAAACGATTGCAGCTTTTATTATGGAACCAATTATTACGGGCGGAGGCATTTTAATGCCGCCACAAGACTATATGAAAGCTGTTCATGAAACGTGTCAAAAACACGGTGCCTTGCTCATTAGTGATGAAGTGATTTGCGGTTTCGGACGTACAGGAAAAGCATTTGGATTTATGAATTATGACGTTCAGCCAGATATTATTACGATGGCAAAAGGGATTACGAGCGCATATTTACCGTTATCAGCGACAGCTGTGAAAAAAGAAATATATGAAGCATTTAAAGGGAAGGGAGAATATGAATTCTTCCGTCATATTAATACATTTGGTGGAAATCCTGCAGCTTGTGCATTAGCGCTTAAAAACTTAGAGATTATGGAAAATGAAAATTTAATTGAGCGATCTGCACAAATGGGCTCGCTTTTATTAGAGCAATTAAAAGAAGAAATTGGAGAGCATCCACTTGTTGGGAATATTAGAGGGAAAGGTCTACTAGTTGGAATCGAACTAGTAAATGATAAAGAGACGAAAGAACCAATTGATAACGACAAAATTGCAAGTGTTGTAAATGCTTGTAAAGAAAAAGGTTTAATTATTGGACGAAACGGCATGACAACAGCAGGATATAATAACGTCTTAACATTAGCACCACCACTTGTTATTTCAAGTGAAGAAATTGCCTTTGTTGTTGGAACGTTGAAGACGGCGATGGAACGTATTTAATGAATCGAGCGAGCTGTAATATACAGCTCGCTTTTGTTTATTATGTGAAATATGATAAATTTTCAAAGGGAGGGAACTTTTATGAAGAAATATGACCCTAGTCAACATTATCACATCGGGTATTATGAAGATGGATACGATTTAGAAGTGACGGCGTACAAAAGAATAAATGAACCAGTTTGGGACGCTTATATTCCGCACTATGAGGTAGACAATTTTTATAAGAAAGTGGAGAAAATGAAGCTAGGTGAATATATAGATGATTACGGCATTATGGTGTATTCATTTAGTAATGATATTGATGATGAAGAAGCACGAATTATTTTTGAAAAATGGTTAAAAACGAATAAAATTGTTTAAAGATAAAACGAAAAAGGAGATTGCTATCTTATAAGATAGCAATCTCCTTTTTTATTAAACTTATTTACTTGCTTTCATTGCTTTATCTTTTGCACCAAAAGTGTATTTTAACATTGGTGGTGTAATCATTGTAGTTAAAATAACGACAATAACGATAGCTGTAAAGTAATCTTGTGCTAGTAGACCTGAAGAAAGTCCTGTTCCTGCGATGATAAGTGCAACTTCACCACGAGAAACCATTCCAGCACCGATAATTGCAGAAGACTTAGCGTCAAATCCAGTCATTCGTGCACCAAATCCACAACCAATTAGTTTCGTTAATACAGCGATTACTGTTAATGCTAGGATGAACCAAATTTGATTGCCAATACCGTCAAATGTAATATTCATACCGATACTAACGAAGAATACTGGAACGAACATAGCGTAAGCGATTGGTTCTACTTTCTTTTCTACTTCATGTTTGTAGTTCGTTTGAGAAATAGCGATACCAGCGGCGAAAGCACCGATAATACCAGCAATTCCTAATAGTTCGCCGAAATATGCGAATGAGAAACAGATGATAAGAGCCGCGCTCACGATAGACTCAGATACGCGTAGTGGTGATAACCAGCGCATAATCGCAGGAACACCTTTCCATCCGATTAAAATAATAGAAGCGAAGAATACAACTTTCTTCAAGATAACCATTGTTAAGTTAACATCGTCTGTACCTAAGAAGCTCATTGCAAATGCTAATAAAATAACAACAAGAATGTCATCAAATACAGCCGCGCCAAGCATAGTTGTACTTTCACGTGTTTTCATCTTTCCTAAATCACGAAGTGTTTGTACGGAAATACTAACACTTGTCGCACATAGAAGTAATCCTAAAAATACAGCATTTCCTTGTTCCATTCCCATAACAAGACCAGAAACGTAACCACCTACGAATGGTAGAATGATACCTCCAAGGGCAACAGCTAAAGAAGAATTACGATTTGCATTTAATTCCTCTAAGTCTGTTTCAAGTCCTGCCATAAACATTAAAAGAATAACACCGACATTACTTAATTGTGTTAGAAGCTCTGAATTTTCAATCCAACCTAATATAGCTGGACCGATAACGATACCGACAATTAATTTACCGAGTACAGAAGGTTGACCTAGTCTAACACTAAGGTCACCAGCAAGCTTTGTACTTAATAAAATAAGTGCAATTTGAAAGAAAAATTCGAAATCCATCGGATCCTCTCCTCATCATTTTTATTTTTATCATACGATTTCTCGGAATTTGCCTAATGAAAATATGTAAAACCCATTAAACAAAGGGTCTGATTACAAGTTCTTTTGAACTCGTAATTTGAACCTGTAATTAATATATAATATATTTTACAAAAAATCAATGAAAAAATGGGAGCTTTTTTGGAGAGAAAAGGTGTTATTAGGGATATACATATAAGAATAGTGTGTGAATTTTTATATGTATGAAATAGTATGAAGCCCTTTTTCATTACAAATAATAAAGCCTAAATACGATTTCAAGAATTATAAATGTGAAAGGGAGGGCTTATCATTTGAAGTCATTAAAAAACAATTTGTCTATCGTTGCTTTAGGTGGAGTAAATGAAATAGGAAAAAATATGTACGCTATTCAATATGAAAATGATATTATCGTTATTGATTGTGGATCTAAATTTCCAGATGAAAGTTTATTAGGAATTGATTTAATAATTCCAGACATCACATACTTACAAGAAAATAAAGAAAAAATTCGCGGGTTAGTCGTGACGCATGGACATGAGGACCATATTGGTGGAATACCATATTTTTTAAAACAACTAAACGTACCAATCTATGCGACGAAGTTAACGTTAGGTTTAATTGAAATTAAATTAAAAGAGCATAATCTTCAAAATGATACGGAATTAATCGTTATTCACGCAGAATCAGAAATCGATCTCGGTTCTATTAAGGCGACATTCTTTAAAACGAATCATAGTATTCCAGACTGTCTCGGTATTGTGTTTCATACACCAGAAGGTACTGTAGTACACACCGGGGATTTTAAATTTGATTTAACACCAGTAAATAACCAACATCCTGATATTCATAAAATGGCTAAAATAGGTAGTGAAGGTGTACTAGCTTTACTATCTGAAAGTACAAATGCAGAACGACCAGGTTTTACTCCATCAGAGAGATCGGTAGGGGAACGGATAGAGGAAATATTTATGAAAGCAAATAGAAAAGTAATTATTTCTACATTTGCTTCTAATGTGAATCGTGTTCAGCAAATAGTTGAAGCTTGCATAAAAACAAATCGAAAACTAGCTCTGCTCGGGAGAAGTATGGTAAATGTAGTAGAAGTTGCTCTAGAGAAAGGGTATTTACATATTCCAGACGACATGTTAATTGAAGCGAGTGAAGTAAATCGTTTAGATCCAAAGCAGGTAGCGATACTTTGTACAGGAAGTCAAGGAGAACCGATGGCAGCTTTAGCGCGTTTAGCGAGTGGAAACTATAGACAAGTTGATGTTTTAGCAGAAGATACGGTTATTATAGCGGCGACTCCGATTCCAGGCAATGAACGTAACGTTTCAAGAATTATAGATAATTTATTTGCTTTAGGAGCAAAAGTAATTTATGGATCAGGTAGTTCTACTGGAGTTCATGTATCTGGTCATGCGTATCAAGAAGAATTGAAATTAATGCTCACTTTAATGAAACCTAAATATTTTATCCCAATTCATGGAGAGTTTAGAATGCTACATCACCATAGCTTGTTAGCAGAATCAATTGGTGTCGAAAAAGAAAATATCTTTATCGTTCGTAATGGAGATGTTGTAGATATAAGTAATGAAGTGGCCATTCAATCTAGAAAAATACAGGCTGGAAATATATATGTAGATGGTTTAGGAATTGGTGATGTTGGAAATGCCTTATTACGTGATCGAAAACAACTTTCAGAAGATGGAATGCTCGTAATAGTTATTACCTTTAATAAAATGGATGGAGAAATTATTTCCGGTCCTGATATTATCTCTCGTGGATTCGTCTATGTTCGTGATTCAGAAGAATTTTTGAAGGAATTAAATAAATTAGCTGTTATTACGATTAATAATTTAAAGAAAGAGAATGTGAATAGCTGGGGTATTTTGAAAAGAGAAGTAAGAGAGGCTTTAGGGAAGTTTATATATACTAACACGAAAAGAAAACCGATGATCCTTCCTATAATAATAGAGGTTTAAGATTTAATAAAAAGAATTCTCTTAGGGGAATTCTTTTTTGTTTTGAAGACAGAATGAACATATAATGAAATAAATAGAAATGGAAGGAAATAAAAGATGTTATTAAATAAACGTTTTACAATTGGAGAAATGGCAAAAATGCATAATATAGCGGAATCTACTTTACGCTATTATGATGAAAAGGGGATTTTTCATCCGTCCATTGTGGACCCGCAAACAAATTATCGCTATTATACGATCGATCAATTTTCACTATTAGATACGATTAAATTTTTACGCCAATTAAATATTCCATTAAAGGAAATTAAGAAATATATTGATGAAAGAAATCCGGCATACGCACTCAATTTACTGGAAAAACAACAAGAAATGATGTTGAAAAAACAAAGAGAAATTGAGTATGCTTTGGCGAAAATGGAACATAAAATTCATTTAATTAAGGAAGCGACAAAAGCAAAAGCTGAACAAATGGTAATTAAAGAGATCCCGCAGCGAAAAATTACAGCAATTGCGGTTGCCCCGAATACGACGGATGATATGTTTGAGTACTATATTCATTCGTTGCAAAAAAATATGAAACAAATGGATGATAGCTTATTTTCTGGAGATATCGGTGTAACAGTTGCGAAAAAAGGATTAATGCAAAATGAGTTTCAAGCATATAGCAGTGTTTTTATTCTTTTGGATTACATGCCTTTTCAAATACATAGTTCAGATGAAATTAAAGAAGGCATGTTTGCCTGTGTATATCATCATGGACCATATGAAGAAACGGATGAAACGTATAAGAAGTTAATGAAATATATTAATCAAGAAGGATACGAAGTAAGTGGAGATGCGATTGAGATTGCATTAATTGATTGGTCTGTAACAGATAATCCAGAGGAGCAAGTAACAGAAATTCAAATTCCTATAATGAAAAAACAAAGCAATAAGTTGTAGGACTCGTATCATTACAAATTGGCATCAAACACGATAATTAAGTTACCTATTTTTTAATTCTCTATTGACCTTCAAGTAACTTGAAGGTTTAAACTGTGAACAGAGCATTGAAAAAGGAGCATTTATATGATGGAAACAACAGAAAAGTTAAGAGAAAAACCGATAAAAAGTTTATTTATTTCTTATTTAATACCAGCCGTTCTAGGAATGGTGTTAATGTCAGTTAATATTGTGATTGACGCGGTTATGATTAGTAGGGGAGTTGGAGCGAACGGATTAGCAGGAGTAAACGTGGCTATTCCAGCGTTTTCAATTTTCTTCTCTATTTCATTATGGATTGGAATGGGCGGGGCAACGTTATATTCCATTGCACTAGGTGAAAATAAATTAGATAGGGCAAGATCTATTTTTACTCAATCCATGACGGTAGCAGTAATTATCGTAGGTGTGTTAGCAGCGATTTGCTTATGGAGAATAGAAGATTTAGCATACTTATTCGGTGCAAACGAAGTGATTTTACCGTATGCGTTAGACTATTTACACGTGTTATTAACATTTGGAATGATATACGTTTTAGAAAATATTTTAAGTACATTTATACGAAATGACGGAAATCCTAATTTAGCAATGGCAGGTCTAGTTGTAACTGCTGTATTAAATATAGTGTTTGACTATATCTTTATTTTCATCTTTGGATGGGGTGTAACAGGTGCTGCTTCAGCGACTATTCTTTCAGCAGCAATTGGTTTCCTTGTATTATTAACGCATTTCTTTAGAAAAAGTAGTATTTTAAAGTGGACGAAATTCCATTTTGAATGGGATACAGTTAAACAAATTATGATTATAGGTTTTCCTAGTTTTACAGCAGAAAGTACAGTAGCGATTGTTACGATTGGTTTTAATATTGCATTCGTTCAATATGCAGGAGAAGTAGGAGTCGCTTCTTATGCGATGGTGAACAGTATTCATGCGATGACATTACTACTATTCTTCGGTGTTGGAGCAGCGTTACAACCGATCGCTAGTTTCCATTACGGGGCAAATTTACCAGAAAGATTGCGTGAAGGATTAAAGTTCGCTGTAAAAATTGCGGTAGTACTCGGTGGTATTGCAATAGTTATCGGATTATTCTTCGGGAAATATATTATTGGTCTATTTGATGTCCAATCTCCAGAGTTATTGGAGTTAACATTAACGGGTATTAGCTTGTTCTTTATCCAATATGTATTTTTAGGATATAACATTGTGTATGGAGAGTACTTCCAATCAGTGCGACAAACGACAAAATCAGTGCTGATTATAATGAGCCGAGGGTTACTATTTATTATTCCATTATTATGGATTATGCCAAAAGTATTTGGGATAAATGGAATTTGGCTCGTTATGCCAGTAGCTGAAGTATTGACAGCGATTATCGTATTTACGATGAATCGTATGAAACATCCTGTTCCATTAAATATGGCGGGAGAGAAAGAAGCGATTTAATGAAGAAAATCCCCTTGAGCAAGTAAGGGGATTTTTTTACTCTTTTAAACTAATCGCAAAAGATCCATCTGTTTCTTGAACAGACGCGAAAGCAACGCTTTTAATATTAGTGATGCCCTTTTCTTTTAATTCTTTATATAACCATTTTTCGTCTTTATGAATTAACTTTAAGTTATCGTATTGAATTTGCGAATCAACGATAAGGGCAATTGGTAATCCAGCATACGTAACATCTATGTTTAAATCTTTTGGAGTTAATGGTACAAGTTCACGCTTTGGTAAAATGCTAATGGCTCCGTTCGCTTCTAAAATAGCATATTCAATTTCGTGAACACTTGGATATCCTGCGACGCGAAGGTTAGACAGTAGTTCAGCGATTGGATATCTACTTTTTTGTAAGTTTTCAAAAATAATATCACCATGTTTAATTAAAATGATAGGGTGTCCGAGAATAAAACGATTTAGTTTGTTTAGTAAGCTTAATTTTGTAAGAAGCAAATGCAAACATGTAATAACGACCATACCGAGAAAAGCTTGCAAAGCACCAGAGACAGGTATGGCCTGAAAAGCTAAATAAGATAAAAAGATAATAGCACCAAAATCATGAGGAGTTAGTTGTGCTAAAGCTGATTTACCGAGCATTTTAAGTGATAGTAAAAATAAGATGAAAAAGAACGATACGTTACATAAAAAGAGAAGCAATAGAGACACTCCTTCGTGCAAAGTTGTACTTACTGTTCCCGAAAGAAATATAAATATTACTTTCCAGAGGATAAATTAGGCTGAATTGGAATTTGTCTGTATACAAACAAATAAATGGATATTATCATGAAAGAAGCAAAGAACATAGGAGTATATGGATATGAAAAAGAAGAAAATAATTAAGTATATGATAGGCATTATAATCATTTGCACCGTTTATGCAGGATTTTTACAATATAACATTTATAAGCATGGACAGATGAATGCAACCTACGATGCGGATTATATAATTGTATTAGGATCGAAAGTAAATGGAACGAAACCGTCGTACTCATTGCAATATCGTATTGATAAAGCAGCTGAGTATTTACAATCACATGAGAAAACAATTGCTATAGTATCTGGAGGGAAAGGAAAAGGAGAAGATATTTCAGAAGCATTAGCAATGAAAAATGGATTAATGAAACTAAAAATTGCAGAAGACCGCATTATAATGGAAGATAAGTCAACGAGTACAGAGGAGAATATTAAATTCTCAAAACCGTTAATTCCAGACAATATGAAAAAAGGAAAGATCGTAACAAACGATTTCCATATGTTTAGAGCGAAAAAAATAGCAGCCAAGCAAGGTTTACAATTAGAAGGTCTTCCGGCTGAAACACCGAAGCGAATTGTCATTCCATCGAATATACGAGAGTATTTAGCCATTACGCAATATTGGTTTATGAATCGAATATAGAGAAAAGTAATCCCGTCTGGAAGTCCAGTCGGGATTATTTTTGATGAAAATCTTACAAATATGTCATGTTCATGAAAGGTAAAGCGATAGTTTCTAGAATCGATTCCTGACATAATGAAGATAACAAAAACTATTTAGAGGTGAATCGGATGAAAGGAAATAATATATTATCTTCACTATGTTACTTTAGTATCTTTTTTGCACCATTTTTACTGCCAATTATCGTCTACTTCGTTGCGGAGGATGAAGTGAAATACCACGCGAAAAAAGCATTTTGGTCACATATTTTCCCGTATGCGGTTTTATTTGGTGGATTAGCAGTATCCGGCATATATGGTTTAAGCTTCAATCAATCTGATGGTGCTGGAATTGGAATGATGATCACATATGCAGTATTCATTCTTGTAGGGATTTATTACTTCATTTGGAATATCGTAAAAGGTATTAAAGTTTTGAAAACAACGTAATAAGACAAGAAATAATTTGATGTAAACCTGTCGGTATTTGTTGATAAGTCGATATATTTGAAAAATCGTTGATATAATGCAAGGAATCGTCGATATAATTTCATTTACCGTACTAATAGACGTTTTAAAAAAGAGCAATTCAAAAAGAATTGCTCTTTTTGTGCTTATAAGTTGTGAATATTGAAAAAGATATGTTAATTTTTCATTATGAAGAGAAAAAAGGAGTGTTTTTCATGAATGAGATCATACATAAAATGGAGCAACACGTTTCAGTTCGTAAATATAAAGAAGAATCAATTCCGAAAGATGTAGTAGAAAGAATGGTGCAAGCTGCGCAGCATGCTGCTTCCTCGCATTTTGTACAGGCGTATTCTGTTATATATGTAACAGATCAAGACCTAAAGGTTAAACTAGCAGAGCTATCCGGAAATCGTCACGTGAAAGACTGTGCAGCATTCTTTGTTTGTTGTGCAGATTTAAAACGACTTGAAATGGCGTGTGAACAGCATGGTACAGAGATTAAGCATGAAGGAGTAGAAGACTTTATCGTTGCGACGGTAGATGCTTCACTGTTCGCGCAAAACTTAGCGTTAGCAGCAGAATCGTTAGGATACGGTATTTGTTATATTGGTGGTATTCGTAATAACCCGAGAGAAGTAAGTGAATTGCTTCATTTACCAGATAAAGTATATCCTATATTCGGAATGACAGTTGGTGTACCAGATGAAAATCATGGAGTGAAACCGCGTTTACCAGTAGCAGCAATTCTTCATGAAAATGGGTATGATGAAAAGAAATATGATGAATTATTAAACGAATACGATGAAACGATGAGCTCGTATTACAAAGAAAGATCAGCAAACAAGAAAAACGTAACATGGACGGAATCAATGAGTTCGTTTATGGCTAAAGAAAAAAGAATGCATATGAAAGAGTTTTTAAGTGAAAAAGGATTTAATAAGAAATGAGAAAAAAGGCAGACCTGCATGCAGGTCTGCCTTTTTTGGAGGAGAAAAATGAAGCAAGCTTTAATCGTTTTATCTTGAAAAACTTACTTATAATAAATGCAAACTTTCAATAAGAAGATACATACCTGTACAACTCAAAAGGATGTACGTAAATATTTTAAAAATCCGTTGATTAAGCCATTTGAAAATAATTTGACCTATATACAAACCTAGAAATATGATTGGAATAGCATATAAACTGGATTCCCAAATTGTTTTGTTTGTCCCAGTGAAGAGTATTTGAGTTAGTAGGCTAATGAAATATATAAATAGATAAAAAGCCAATGTAGTTGCTCGTAACTTCTCCTTTTTCGTATCAGTTCCTGTAAAATAAAGTAACAGTGGAGGTCCTGGCATACCGATACTTGTCGTTAAAAGACCAGATAATCCGCCAACTATGAAATCTCTAGATTTTGTTGATTGAATCTTAAAGTTGCATATTAGCATCAACGTTAATAGTAAGAGAAGGATGCTAATTGCTAATTTAAATGTGTTGATGTTAATGGAAGTGAAAATGATAATACCAAAAGGAACACCAATTATACTTCCGAAAATTAATCTTTTCAGTAGAATAAAATCAATGTCCATTCTTATTTTCCAGATGAGTGATATAGAAATAATTAATGATAAAATGATATTTATTTGTATAGCTTCTTGTGGTAGAAATAGCATGAGTAAGAAAGGTGTTGCCATAATAGAAAAGCCAAAACCTGTACTTGTTTGTAAAATAGAAGCTACTAATATAATACATATGAAAGTGAATATAATCTCCAATATAGTCCTCCTACATAATTAGGTCCAATACATATTTTAACATAAAGTGAAACTTTAATCAGTGGGGCTTACTGTCCTTTAAAACGGGAAAAAAGCGGCTAAATAGCCGCTTTTTTCTCGCATTTAATATTCCAATGATGACCCTGTAGCCTTAAAATATTTTTCTCGTGAAGGCGTCATTACCCGGATTGCTAATAAACAGGAAAGGAAAAGAATGAGTAATGAGCTGCTTATTACAGTGATTTGAACGGAAAGAAATTGTGCGGATGCCCCAATTGCTAAAATGAAAAAGATTTGGATGAAATTTTTTATGGAATCAAATACGCTATCAATACGTCCCATCATATGTACAGGGATGTTATTTTGATAAAATGTTATAAAGCCAGTACCAGCAAATGATGAAGAAATGCCAAGTAAAATGAAACCACTCGCTGCAACTATAAATGAATTTGAAAAGGCGAAAATTACATAGCCTATTGCTGTGAAAATCATACCTAATCCGATACAATGTTGAATTGGTAATCGTTTAGCAAAGAGAGAAACAAGAAATGAACCGAAAACGTAAGCAGCACCAGTTATACTAACAAGCATGCTATATTCTATATTGGATAAAAACAGTACTTGATTTGTGAATACAACTTCTTGTGAATCGAGTGCCATAGAAACAAGCATAGTGGCTTGAAATAAAACGAATATGAGAATGATGTAAGTTTCAGTTCGAGCGAATGAAAAAACTTGTTTCCAATCACTTCGTAATGTTTGTACGAAAGTATTTGCAACTTCTTCGTCTTGCTTTGTTTGTAACGTAATGTTTGGCAAGAAGTAAATGAGAATGGTAGAAAGTAGAAAGGAAAGTGAGTTGCAGTAAATTACAAAGGATGCTGAGTGCGTGGTGAGAAGTATTCCGGCAAGAGCTGGACCGATAATGAAAGCTCCGTTTGTAAATAAGCTATTCCAAGCGTTAAATTGAGCGCGTTCTTCAGCTTGTATGAGCATTGTTTTATAGGTGAATGAAGCTGGATCGAAAAATGATGTAGCGATGCGAGTTAAAAAGATAAAAATATAAATGGCCCAAATAGAATCAAATAGTGGAATACAGCCAATAAGAGTTGCCCGAATTATATCTGTGATGAGCATAATGGACCGTTTGTTTAATCGATCTACTATACTACCAGACCATATTTTTGTAACAACGGTGGCAATTGGACCTACAATCCATAATCCTGCTACAGCAGCAGGGGAGTTTGTACTATTTAACACCATTAAGTTTAGGGCGATGAGATACATAAAATCACCTAAACGAGAAATTCCTGTTCCCGACAATAATAATAATTTATTTTTCATAAGCAGTTGGACCTTTCTTTCATTGTTTTTTAATCCTGCAGGAAATAGCGTATTCCTCTTCGGAGTTTGATTGACGAGCGGTTTTGTTTTCCCAGCGTAATAAAACTTGTGTAACTTCCCAAGTAAGCTGTTGTAATTCCTCTGGAGTTAAGAATAAATGAGATACAATATGACTGCCTGTATTCGTTCCTTCTGTGCCGCTTTCTTCAATATAGAAATGAGCAGATTTTGCCTTGTAATATTTTTCAATAATTCCTCGTTTTTCTTTCGTGTCTACTAATTCAAGTAACCCTCCATCATATAAAATTTGAACGTGATAATGAACGCTACCAGCAGATTTATTTAGTTTAGTAGCTACTTGTTTTGCAGTGAGTGCCTCGTCTTTTAAAAGGTGAAGAATTTGAATGCGAGTTGCATTAGAAATGAGCTTCTGCTGCTCAGCTGAAATAGTAAGTCTATCGTCAAACATTATGATATCTCCTTTCTGATGATCTAAATTTATTGTACATTCTAAAAAATTAGAACATAAGGAAAATAAATCGCCTTTTTCCTTTATATTTCGACATAAAGAAAAATAGCATGTACATAAACATGCTATTAAGTGTTAGTAGATTCTTCACTCAGTTTCCCGCGATAAAACAGGTAAAGCCATATAAAACTAACAAAAATACAGCATAGAGCTAATAGGCTACCAATAATTTGCGGAGAAAGAATTTCTAAAAGCGCTCCTGTAAAAAACATGGATAACTGAATAAGAGATCCGTAAATGGAATAATGGAATGAAAAAACTTTACCCATCATATTTTCCTTCGTATAAGTTTGAAGTAATGTCGTATCAAGTGGAACGATAATTCCTCCTGCTATGCGCATTCAAAGCAATGTAATGATACCGATAATAAGTTGATCGGACAAAATGAATCCGAGAAAGAAAATTCCTTGTAGGAAATAGGCCCAACCGAATGCTTTTTTCATTTTTTCTTCATTTTTAGATATATAAAGGTTAACGAGGAGGCTTCCAATCATAAGCCCAGCCCCTTGAATCGTATATAAAATTCCAATGTTGGTGTGGAAAATCTTTTCGGCATAGATCGTTAGAAGTAGCTGATAAGCGCCTCCAATAATACCCCATGAAATGCCGACAAGAATTAACGTTAAAATGATTTTTGTTTGTAATATGTATGTGTAACCATCTTTTATATCAGTAAAAAATGCTTTTTTCTTGTTACAAGTATCATGAGAAGGGACATTCATAGTATAAATAAAATAGGCTGAAATAAAGTATGACAGGCTATTTACTAAAAAAGCGAACTCAATATGTAAAGATTGTGCAATTATCCCGCCCAAAGAAGCACCCATAATAGACATAAAACCATTAATTGTACTAGAAAGAGAGTTAGCAGTTACGAAATGATTTTGGTGTACGATATTTTTTAAGGTTGCTTGTTTAGCTGGTTCAAATAAACAAGAAAGTACGGATAAACATATGTTAGAAATGAAAATAATCTCAATTTTATATAATGCAAATAAGTAAGTGAGGACGATCATGCCTCGTAAAAAATCGGTAAAAATCAGAATCTTCTTTTTAGAAAAACGATCTACAACTCCGCCTATAAAAGGGCTAAGAAGTAGCTGTGGTAAGCCTTTACTTATAAAAGTGAGTGCAATCATAAATGGCGATTCCGTTAGGCTATAGACGAATGTTACTAAAGCTACAGTATGAAACCAATCTCCAAGTACACTTAATGTTTGACCGTAAAATAGTTTTTTGAAGTTACTATTTGTTTTAAGAAGTGCGGAATAAGAAACTGACATAAAAAGATTAATCCTTATGTAATGATGATGCTTGAACTTGTTTTTTCCACTCGCTTAAATACACTTTCTCCGCTGTAGGAAGTCCAACAGGTAATTGTGCGATCAATTCTAAACTATTTCCGTCAGGATCATTAAAGTATACGGCGGCATGTGCTAATTCTGGAAAAACAATCGGCTCAATTGGTTCCATTCCAAAATCTTTTCTTGCTGAAATTCCTTTTTGGTTTAGCCAGTGTATTGCATTTTCTAAATCATGTAAGCTTACTTGAAAGGCGATGTGTCGTAAAGAAGGGTGATAATTAACTTTGTATTCTGTGCCTTCCCAAAGACCGAGCCAACTTTCGTTTTCTTTAATCCAAAAGAAAGCAATATCATCTCCTCTTTTATATAATTTCAGTCCAAGTGATTCATAAAAAGATATTGATATCTCTAAGTTACTGACAGGTAAGTGTGCTTCGTAAAGACCTTTAATCATTGTAATCCTCCTTAGTAAAACATTTCTTATTTCATAGTAAACGTTTTTTTATTAGTTGAAATCACAAAAAAGAGGGATATCACTTCATACGAAAGTATGAAAAAACAGCTCGAATATGAGCTGTTTTCGTATAGTTTTTCGTTCATTTGTTAAGGATAGGATATATTAGTATCCGTATCCGCCGCCACCCCAGCAGCTACATCCGATGATGATTAGAAGGATGAATAGTACGATAAGCAAAGCAAATCCACCGCCGAAACCAGAGCAACTTCCACCATAGCTCATAAGTTTTCCTCCTTTTGAGTAAGTTAATCTATATAATTCATGGACTACTATATACAGTATGTTTTTTGTATGGAAAAGGAGCCAGTCTCTTTTGTAATTAGACAAACGCCTGTATGGTTATTTTGATTGTATATTGTGCTAGGGGTATGTGAAGAAATCATTATATATTTTGCAATTTGTTCATAAAAAAATATAAAAATTGTAAAAAAAAACATTTTTATATTTTTTTATGAGAGGATTTGTACTATAATTTTACAAGTAATATTATGGGAAAAGGGAGTTTTAGTAAAGAGATGGAGATGGGAAAATTACACAATAAAATAGAAAACAAAAAGAAAGAGCTAATCCAACTTGTTGCTAGACACGGATTGGATCATGATAAAGTTTTGTTATTTAGCCGAGATTTAGATATACTTATTAATAAGTTTATGAATGTAAAAGATAAAGTACACAAATAAATAATTTGTAGTTTTTTATATTAAGATATTTTGTAAAAAAGGAGAGAAAAGTATTTGGAACATTTACAAGAAGAGTTATATAAACAAATAAAAGAAGAAAAAGGTATTATTACAATTTTTTTAAAGAGTGGCGTTAGAATAGTAGGAGAAGTTGTTGCGATAGACAAATTTACCGTTTTAATGTTAGTTGATGGAAAACAACAGCTTATATACAAGCAGGCTATATCAACGATAATAAAATAAGACACTCATATTGAGTGTCTTTTCATTATCGTTTGCAAGCTTCCACATCAATGCCAGCAGCTAGTAATTTCTTTTCGCCATCTTGTTCAATCATTTTTTGTAATTTAGATAGGAAAGAATCAAAGTTTGTATGCTTTGCTACTTGGAATGTCATTTTATGCTCAATTGGTAGCCACGTATCAATATCAGCTTCGTTATGCTGAATTTTCACCTCAAGCTTATCAAGTGCGTTAGCTACTTTTGCCTCGTACGTTTCTTTCGCTTCAAACTCCATCCATAAATCATATAATTCCTCACCGAGAGAACCTTTTAATGTTCGTTTAATATTTAAAATGGCTTCTTGCTCATTTATTTGTTTTTGTAATTGTAATTCATGACTATTCATTGTATCAAAAGCAGGAATATCACCAGCTTCAGCTTCGACTAGGTCGTGAATAATAACCATTTTAAGTAATTTTTCAATATTTACTTTTTGATCTAAATAAGGCTCAACTAAAATGGCCATTAGAGACATGCGCCACGTATGTTCAGCAACACTTTCTTGACGTCCGTTAGAAAGCCAGCTATGTCGCATTTCATATTTTAGTTTTTCTGCTAGTGCAATGACTTGTAAAATGTTATGTTCCATTGTGATCCTCCTCATATTTCCATACTATAATTTTAATATGGAAATGAAATGTGTCAATTTTATGAGTATATTGCGATAAACAGATGATAAGCGTATAATACTTATTATATGTGAAAACGCATTATTAAAATAAAAAAATGTTTTATAAAAATGAAAAGGAAAGGGCAGGAATATGGGAGACGAAAATCAAGGATTTGCTAGACCACAAAGAAGAAAAAGGAAGTTTGACATTTCTAGCCCAGTCGGCATTATAGTAGGTTTTGCTATAGTGATAGCGGCAATTATGATTGGCGGCGGCGGAATAAAAGCTTTTAAAAACTTTTTAGATGTTTCATCTATTTTAATTGTCATAGGGGGAACTACAGCGACAATTGTTGTGGCATATCGATTTGGAGAAATAAAAAAATATACGAAAAGCATTTTTACTGTTTTACATAGAAAAGAAGAAAATTTAGAACAGTTAACGGATTTATTTGTTGATTTTTCAAAAAAGTCTAAAAAACACGGCCTACTTTCTTTAGAAGTTGATGGAGAGCAAGTAGACAATCCTTTTATTCAAAAAGGAATTCGATTAATGTTAAGTGGTTACGATGAAGATGAATTAAAAGAAGTGTTAATGAAAGATGTTGAAACGGAAGTGTATGAGTTAAGAAAAGGGGCAGCATTATTAGATAAAATTGGCGATTTCGCTCCAGCTTGGGGCATGATAGGGACTTTAATCGGTCTTATCATTATGCTTCAAAACTTGCAAGACACATCGCAAATTGGTACAGGGATGGCAGTTGCGATGTTAACGACATTGTATGGGTCAGTACTTGCAAATATGATTGCAATCCCTCTTGCTGAAAAAGTGTATCGTGGTATTGAAGATTTATATACAGAGAAGAAGTTTGTTATTGAAGCGATTTCAGAATTATATCGCGGTCAAATTCCTTCTAAATTAAAGTTGAAACTCGATACATATGTATACGAAACAAAGGTAAAAAAAGTAAAACGAGCAGCCTAATATTTCAAGGAGTGGTATGGTTATGATGAAACGACCGCAAAAGGGATCGCCTCGTTGGATGACGACTTTTACAGATTTAACGATGTTATTATTAACTTTCTTTGTATTACTAGTTGCTACATCAAAGCAGGATGCA
Source organism: Bacillus sp. EE-W1 (assembly GCF_009760835.1). Classification (NCBI taxonomy): domain Bacteria; kingdom Bacillati; phylum Bacillota; class Bacilli; order Caryophanales; family Bacillaceae; genus Bacillus; species Bacillus sp. EE-W1. The sequence goes on from NZ_WIPE01000054.1 coordinate 215,733, forward strand.
GTAAAATTGTCAAAGATGCTTGAAAAGTTTAGTGACGTGGAGCAAGTAGATGCGAAAGTAATGGAAAATACAATACCAGATATTTCACATGAAAAAAATGATGAAAAAATGGTCTCTAAAAAGAGAATGGACGAATTATATAAAAAGTTAAAAGCATATGTAGATAATAACGGTATTAGTCAAGTGAATGTATATCGAGAGGATACGGGAGTAAGCGTCGTTATAGTAGATAATTTAATATTTGATACGGGTGACGCGAACGTTAAACCGGAAGCGAAAGAGATAATAAGTCAATTAGTTGGGTTTTTCCAATCAGTACCAAATCCGATTGTTGTTGAAGGGCATACAGATAGTAGACCGATTCATAATGACAAATTCCCTTCTAACTGGGAGCTGTCTTCAGCAAGAGCAGCAAATATGATTCACCACTTAATCGAAGTGTATAATGTGGATGATAAAAGGCTAGCTGCGGTAGGATATGCAGACACAAAGCCAGTTGTACCAAATGATTCACCGCAAAATTGGGAGAAAAACCGTCGCGTTGTCATTTACATAAAAGAATAGTATATTATCATTTTAATAATAAAATAATGAAAATACGAAAATTCTTTTAAAAAAATATTAAATTTTATCATTTTATTTTGTATAATGAGTGAGAATGATAAGGTGAAATATTAAGATATATTTATACATAGAAGGAGAGAATTAAAAAGAATGGCACATAAAATTTTAGTTGTAGACGATGCGATGTTCATGCGAACGATGATTAAAAACTTATTAAAAAGTAATTCTGAATTTGAAATTATTGGTGAAGCAGAGAATGGAGTAGAAGCAATTCAGAAGTTTAAAGAACTTCAACCGGATATTGTAACATTAGATATTACTATGCCAGAAATGGACGGACTTGAAGCGTTAAAAGAAATTATTAAAATTGATTCAAGTGCAAAAGTTGTTATTTGTTCTGCAATGGGACAACAAGGTATGGTATTAGATGCAATTAAGGGTGGAGCAAAAGACTTTATTGTAAAGCCGTTCCAAGCGGATCGAGTAATTGAAGCTTTAACAAAAGTAGCAAACAGCTAATATAGAAGGGGTGCCACAAGGAATCTAAACATTGATAGCGGATATGCGTGTGGCCCCCTTTTTTCTTGCTTTAAAACACTAAATTGTTATACATAAATGAAATGTTTGTTAGACAGGTAGGGGATGAAAATGCAAACAGATCTATTAAATATATTTTTTGAGGAATCAGAAGAACATTTACAGTCGCTAAATGAAAATGTGCTAATTTTAGAACAGAATCCTGCTGATATGAGTGTAGTAGGAGAAATATTCCGCTCAGCCCATACATTTAAAGGTATGTCAGCGAGTATGGAATTTACGGAAATGGCGGATTTAACGCATAAAATGGAAAACGTTTTAGATGAAATTCGTCATGGGAATATAGTTGTAAATGCAGAGATTATTGATGTGATTTTTGAGTGCATTGATAATTTAGAGAAGATGGTTGCAGATGTGCAACAAGGCGGAATGGGCAATATTGATGTAATTACAACTAAGCAGAAATTAGAAGCATTATTGAATGGCAATGTAGAAACTCCTGCGGAATATATTGAGCAAGAACCTATAAATAATGATAATGCAGTTTCGCATGAAGTGCATATAACTGTTGAGCAACATGCTATTTTAAAAGCAGTACGTGCAATTATGTGTATTGAAGCACTGCAAAATGTAGGTAATGTACAAAAAACAGTTCCAAGTATTGAAGAAATTGAAGCAGATGCTTTCGGTTTTGAGTTCACAGTATTTATGGATACTGATCAAAGTGAAGAAGAATTAAAACAAGTAGTGCTTCATGTTTCTGAAATTGAGAAAGTAGAAGTGAAGCAAGGACATACATTAAAAGAAGTAGTCTCGAAAGAATTGGGTACACAAGAAGCTATGCAGGAAGGTTTACAAGCGGCTACTCATGTGGAATCAACTAAAGAAGTATCGAAGCAATCTGCTAATGCTACACCTGCTAAAAGCGCTGCAAAAACGAAAAATGGTAAAGTGGAAAATCGTTCCATACGTGTTCAGTTAGAAAAAATTGAAAGATTAATGAACATGTTTGAAGAAAGTGTAATTGAGCGTGGTCGTATAGATGAATTGGCACAAGCAATTCAAAACAAGGAATTAATTGAGCATTTAAATCGATTAGGTGATATTTCAAAAGATATTCAAAATGTACTATTAAACATGCGTATGGTACCGATAGAGACTGTTTTCAATCGTTTCCCGCGTATGGTACGTATGTTAGCGAAAGATTTAGGAAAGAAAATCGATTTACAAATTACAGGTGAAGACACCGAAGTTGATAAAATTGTTATTGATGAAATCGGTGATCCACTCGTCCATTTAATTCGTAATGCAATTGATCACGGTGTTGAAACTGTTGAACAACGTCGTGATGCAGGGAAAAATGAGACAGGTACAATTAAATTAGAAGCGTTTCATAGTGGAAATCATGTCGTAATTCAAATTATGGATGATGGAAATGGAATTCATAAAGGGAAAGTACTAGAAAAAGCGATTAAAAATGGTGTTGTAACAGAATCTGAGGCAAATAAATTAACGGATCGTGAAGTATTTGATTTGATCTTCCAACCAGGATTTAGTACAGCTGAAGTTGTATCCGACCTTTCTGGGCGTGGCGTTGGATTAGATGTAGTGAAACATACGATCCATAGTTTAGGTGGACATTTAATTATTGATTCTGAAGAAGGGAAAGGTAGTACATTTAGAATTGAACTGCCATTAACGTTGTCCATTATTCAATCTATGCTTGTTCAAACGAATGATAAACGTTATGCTTTCCCTCTTGGTAATATTGTTGAAGCAATTCGGATTAAGAGAGAAGACATCCAATCCTTACAAGGAAAAGATGTGTTAAATTACCGTAATCAAATTATTGAAGTGAAGCATTTAAGTACTGTATTTGGTGAGAAAACAGTAGATGAGGCGTTTGCGTCATATGATGGTCAAATGGTTCCTGTGTTAATTGTTCGTAATACACATCGCAGCTATGGACTTATTGTAAACACAATTATCGGTCAAAGAGAAATAGTCTTAAAGTCATTAGGTGACTTCTTTGCAGAGAGTTCTAATTATTTCTCTGGTGCGACAATTCTCGGTGATGGACGAGTGGTCCTCATTTTAAACCCAGAAGGTTTATAATAGGAATGAAGGAAAGCTCCCCACTTGTATACAATTGGGGAGCTTTTTGGTTAATCGTTACTAATCTAAAAATGGGAATAAATACATATTAACGTTTTATATAATAAGTTTGTTAAAATAAAATGAGAGTTTATAGCATTTGATAGAAAAACAGAAATGAGGAGGCAGAGAAAATGCCTGAGCAACACACAAAAGGGGATACGAGCACAATTGTGCTAGAAAAAGAAAATGAGCATTTAACGCCTCAAGAATGCGATATTCTTGGCGAAATTGCAAATATATCATTTGGTTCAGCTTCGACTGTATTATCAACAATCTTAAATAGGCAAGTAAGTATTACTGCTCCTCGCATAGAATTGGTAGATTTATATGATTCAAGCGACGTCGAAGTTCCACACGTTGTATTAAACATTCATTTTACAAAAGGATTAGATATGGAAAACCTTCTCGTCCTTAAGCAAGATGTTGCATTATCCATTGCTGATTTAATGATGATGGGAACAGGTGAAGTGGAAGACGGAAAAGAACTTGGTGAATTAGAGCTAAGTGCTGTACAAGAAGCGATGAATCAAATGATGGGGTTCGCAGCTACATCTATGTCAGAATTCTTTCAAGATACAGTAGATATGTCTCCGCCGACAATTAAAGTTGTAAAGTTATCAGAAGAAATGGAGAAAATTTCTGAGATTGATGGTAATCAAACGATTGTTAAAGTATCGTTTGATTTAAAGATAGATAATCTTGTAAACTCTAAACTTGTGCAAATTGTTTCAGTTGAACATGCGAAACGAATGGTAAATAAATTAATGCAATTATCTGGTGGAGTAGAAGAAAAAGATGAGCCAGCAGAAATAGTGGAAACTGAGATTGTAGAAGAACAAGTTGAAAAAGAGCATTTAACACAAGAAGAGAAAGATGTCCTTGGTGAAATTGCAAATATTTCAATTGGTTCAGCTTCAACAGTATTGTCAACACTATTAAATCAGCCAGTTACAATTAGTACGCCCAATGTAGAATCAATCAATGTTCGTCATTATGACGGAGTACCAGTCCCGTTTGTTATTTTAAATGTTGATTTTGTTGAAGGGCTAAAGAATGAGAATGTATTCGTATTTACGAAAGATGTCGCTTTAACAATGGTAGATTTAATGATGATGGGAACAGGAGAAGTTGATCCAGAGAAGGAGCTTAGTGAATTAGAACTGAGTGGTATTAAAGAAATCATGAACCAAATGATGGGGCATGCTGCGACGGCGATGTCAGAAATGTTTCAAGAAAAAATGGACATGACACCACCAAATGTTAAATTCGTAACGTTAAAAGAAGAAATGGAATATTTGGGAGAGTCAATGAAAGTGGACGAACTCGTCCAAATTACGTTCAACCTTGAAATTGGCGACCTGCTTCAATCGAAAATGTATCAAATTTTACCGATTTCAGAAGCGAAAGAAATGGTAAGAAGACTTCTATATCCAATGGTGGAAGAGGAAGAAGAGATTGTTACGGAAGAAATTGAAGAAGAAAAAATTGTAGAACCGGTTGTGCAAACTATTGAATTTAAAGAAGTAAAACAAATGGAACCAGTATACATGGACACATCCATCTTACAAAATGTAGAAATGAATGTGAAATTTGTATTTGGAAGCACAGTGAAAACAATTCAAGATATTTTAAGTTTACAAGAGAATGAAGCGGTTGTACTAGATGAGGATATTGACGAGCCAATTCGTATTTATGTAAATGATGTATTGGTGGCGTATGGTGAACTTGTAAATGTAGATGGATTTTTCGGAGTAAAAGTGACGAAATCGCTATAAGTCGTTGAAATAGGAGTTTGAGCTAGTAGATGAAAAACGTAAAGTTTTTTCTAATGAGCTGGTTATTCATAAATGTGTGTCTGTTCTTCCCTCTGCAAAGTCAGGCGGAAGAACAAATTGAGCCAGATCAAAAACTAAATGAAATGAATGTACAAGAAGAAAACAAAGAAGTTCAAGAGCAGCCAGAGCAAGTGGAAGTGAATCAAGGTAAAGAGGAACAACAAGAAGTAGCAAATGAACAAGAAATCGAAAAAAAGATAGAAACGGATCAAGGGGTTATTACAGTAAATAAGCCAGAATTAAAAGTTGGCGAAGAAGTGCGGGTTATTGTAGAGCCGAAAGAGCAAAATGTTCAAAGTATAAAAGGTATTTTGCGCTTGCCAAAAAACGGCGATCAGTATGAACAAGAAAGAGTGCTATCGTTTAAGTATGTAGAGGAAACGAAGCGATGGATTGCTAACTACAAGGTCGAGACTTTTGATTTGCAAGGTGATTGGAATCTTCAGCTCATTCAAAGTTCTAAAGAAACTGAGAAAGAAGAGCTTATAGAAAATGAAGTGAAAGTCCCATTTATTCGTATAAATAATGACACGCCAACAATAGATAAAGAGCTACCGAAGTTGCGTAAAGTTACTGTTGACGAGGCGAAAGAGAAGCTAATTGAACGGAAACAAGGCGATTCTATACGTGTGCGAGTGAAGGCGACAGACGTAGAATCAGTTGTGAAAGAAGTTCGTGTTACATTAAAAGGGAAAGAAAATAAAGAGATTACATTTTTATTAGATTACAATAAGCGCGACATGGATTGGCAAAAAGTATTTGAAATAACGGATGCGTTGCCAATCGGGACGTACGAAATATTTGTAGAGATAGTGGATGCGGCCGGCAATAAACTGGTTGAAGAAAGTGAGTACATCGTTTCTATTTTAGAGCAAAAACCAGAAGATAATAAAAAGGTAGAAGAACGAGAGAATGAAGATAAATTAGAAGATAAGAAAGAAACTGAGAAGCAGGAAGACTCGAAAGTAGAAATCCCGCTTCCAGAAGAAAAACCGCCAGTTGTTCAAATTCCGAAGCAAGAAGAGAAAGTAAACGATCTTATAAAAGAGCCGCTGAAAGAGAAAGAAGAAATTACTTACTTTATAAAAGAGCCGTTGGAAAATCATAAGGAAGTAAGTGATGGAAAGGCTCAAAAAGAGAACAAAAGTAGAAATGACAATGGAGTCGTTTCGAAAAAGAAAGAACAAATAGAAGAACCGCAAAAGAAAAAAGAAGACAGTAGCGAACAAGGAATACAAGCTTCTAATGTATTTGCTATCATGTCAGGTTTATTCGTATTGTTTTTAGTTTTAAAAAGTAATAAAGAATGGGGCTAATAATTTCATAGTAGTGGAGGCGCTTAGATGGAGATTAAACGTACGACAATTGAAAATAAGACGCTACAACCATTAAAACAGCCTGCAGCTATTTCGGAACATGAAATCCAGAAAGAACGAAAGCATAGTAATCTAGTGTTTACTGGACAGTCTAAGATTATTTCGAGAAATAATGAAATAGGGATTTTACTTGCGAGTTTAGGTGATGGAAAGGTTATGAAGGAAATGCTTTCTAAAGAGATGGATACAGTATTACAACTCTTTAAAAAGTTACATACGTTATCTGGTGAAGGAAAGCAAACAGAAAAAGTATTTGAACAAGTAATGAGAAGTTTACAAGGGCTTGTTAAACAGGCGCATATAAAAGAACTTCCTTTGTTAGATGGAACGTATGATTTCGCAGAAGTACAACTATCATTTGGTAGAAAGGTACATATTCCGTTATTAGATGTAAGTGCACTCATTTCTAGAGTGGAAAGTGATTCTTCAGAAGGAAATATAAATTTAATGGTAACGGTTATTACTGCTTACATAACGAAATTGTCTAACGAAACTATTTTAATTAGCGTTACAGATCGCACAGCTAAAGAGCGGGATGTAAGTGTATGGAGAGCGCTCGCAGAAATGAATATGACACAATTATCACAGGCCCTGAAACAAACGATGCAAGAACATAAATGGTCTATGACATTTCTTTTTCTCTTTGTATGGATTGTTGCTATTATTTTAATTCGAGTTATATAAAAAGGTCGTCACTTTACATTGTGACGACCTCTTTTATATTTTTTCGTAGAAGAATGTATCAAATCTCTGAAGATTATAACGTTCAGGTGTTAAAATTTGTTCGGTACTACCAACAAATAGTACGCCGCCTTTTCGTAAAGAACGACTAAACTTTTCATAAAGTTTTACCCTTGCTTCTTCAGTAAAGTATATCATTACGTTGCGACAAATGATTAAATCGTAATTTGTATCGAACGACTGCATTAACAGGTCGTGTTGTTTGAACGTGACGTTTTGCTTAATATTTTGATGTAATGAATATATATCATTTTCTTTTGTGAAATGACGCTCTTTCAAATCGATAGGTAATTCTTTTAAAGAACGTTCTGTATATTGACCGCGTTTTGCAGTTTCTAAAATGTGAAAATCAAGATCTGTTGCTTGTATTTCAAAACGAAATGGAGCTAGATGCTTCGATAAAATCAAAGAGAGTGTATATGGTTCTTCACCGGCAGCGCAAGCGGCACTCCATACTTTTAATTTTCCGTTATTTTGTTCAAGTAATTTTGGTAGTGCTTTCGTCTCTAACGTTTGCCAACGTTCTTTATTTCTAAAAAATTCTGAAACGTTAATTGTAATATAGTCAATAAAACTTAAAAATAAATTTTGATCGGTACGTAAATTGCTTAGAAAACTAGTGTAGTTCTCAAAGCCCTTTCTCGAAATAAAAGCATCGATTCTACGACGCATTCTATCTTGTTTATATGAAGCGATATCCATATTGAATTGTTGTTTAAAACTCGCGATAAAATGATCATAATCTTGTTCAATTATCATATTTATAATAGGCACAATAACGATATTGTGCCTCCCCCTTTACATCATACGGATTTTTTGTTCAAAGTTTTTTTTCATCTGTTTTTCATGTAAACCTGGTAAATCATAAATAACAGCATCAATTCCTGCTTCTTTTGCAACGTCAACGGGAATGACAGAAGTATGCTTGTCCCCATTATAAAAACAGAGAACTAAATCGGTATCTTCGATTATTTGTTTTACAAAAAACATATAATCTGATCGGTAAATGGAGTCGGAAGGATGATCAAAAGCGACATACTCGGCTCCGTGTTTTTTTAAGTAATCAACGACCTCTTGAAATTCATCTGTTAATGCTTGTAACGGCTGTAGCGTGTAAAGGCATAAATTTTGAGCGAGTCTTTCGTTTTCGATGAAAAAACGAAGAATCTCATTTTCGATAGATTTATAACATAATATGTAAATTTTATGTTTGTGAGCATAGTCAGTTAAAAATTTTTTTATTTCTTCTTGATCTAATGCTGTTAATTGATTTGAACCACAAAGAAAAATATTCATAGATTTGTGCCACCTCATGCTAAATTGTAACATATCTTTTATAAAAAATAACTGCAAAATATTAGTGTTCAGAGTATAATTATAAATAACTGGATTTTACGATTAAGTTTAGGAAGAAATAAAAAAATAAATAGGTGATATATATGCTGCGTTCGATCTCGCATAATCCAATTTTATCGCATATACCGCCTGCTACTCAAATGCCGAAAGAAGCAAATGTCAGGACAGGACTTGCATTTTCGGATAATTTGCATGCAGATCCGAAAAAAGATAAATTGCTAGAACAAATGGAAGCATTTGTCGATAACATTGGAGAAATTAAAGAGAAAATTGAAATGGAATTAACGCTTGATAATGTAATGGAATACAAAAATACAGTAAAATCATTTTTGAATTTTTACGTAGATAATGTATTGCAATATAAAGATGTCATGTCTCGTCATCCGCGTTACGGATATTCACAGAAAATGACGATTGTGAAACAGGCGGAAATGGGATTAAATGAGTTAGAAGATGTTATGAACTTAATTAATACGAAAACAGGACATTTAGAAATGTTAAATCAAATTGGAGAAATCCACGGTTTAATTGTAAATTTAGTCTTGTAAAAGGGAAGGAAGCTATATGTACATACAATTATATGAAAAGCTCGTTATTATTCAAAAAGCATATGAAAACATTCAAATACTTGGAGAACAAATATATGAGAATTTAAAACATAAAAATGTAAATGCAGTTCAAAAGTTACAAGTAGAGCAATTGCAGTACATTGATGGTTTAAAAAAGTTATCAAGTTCATTTGAAGAAATGGTTGCTCAGTTTTGTAAAGAACAGGGAGTGGAAGCATTTCGCGTAAGTGCGTTATTTTCGTATTTTTCTCATGAAGAAATTGAAAAAATGGAAGAATTACAAAAAAACCTAACAGAATTAGAAGAGAATGTAAAAATGATTCTTTTGAAAAATCAATATTACTTAAACGTACTATTAAAAACTACAGAAAGTATTGTGGATTCCGTTTCTGAATATAATTTAGAGCGAAACAATAATTCACAAATCTTTATGAACGAACTATTGTAAAGGGGAAGTGAAACATTATGAGACTATCTGATTATAATACGCCGTTATCGGGTTTGTTAGCGGCACAAATGGGATTACAAACGACGAAACAAAATTTATCAAACATTCATACGCCTGGTTATGTGCGTCAAATGGTGAATTACGGATCGGCTGGAGCAAGTCAGGGCTATTCACCGGAACAAAAAATAGGTTACGGTGTACAAACGTTAGGCATTGACCGTATTACAGATGAAGTGAAGACGAAACAGTTTAACGATCAATTATCTCAACTCTCTTACTATAACTACATGAATTCGACTTTATCACGTGTAGAATCTATGGTTGGAACGACAGGAAAGAATTCATTATCTAGTTTAATGGATGGCTTCTTTAATGCCTTTCGTGAAGTTGCAAAAAATCCAGAACAACCAAATTACTACGATACATTAATTTCTGAAACTGGGAAGTTTACAAGTCAAGTAAATCGTCTAGCGAAAGGCTTAGATACAGCAGAAGCACAAACGACAGAAGATATTGAAGCGCATGTAAATGAATTTAATCGTCTTGCTGGCAGCTTAGCGGAAGCGAATAAAAAAATTGGACAAGCAGGTACACAAGTGCCAAATCAACTTTTGGATGAACGTGATCGTATCATTACAGAAATGTCTAAGTATGCAAATATAGAAGTGTCTTATGAATCTATGAATCCTAATATCGCGAGTGTTAGAATGAATGGTGTTTTAACAGTAAATGGACAAGATACATATCCACTTCAATTAAATAAAGAAAAAGAACCAATGACTGCTGAAATTTACGGTTCGGAAATTCCTTTAACTAGTGGAGCAATCCAATCAGCGATCGATACGAAAGCGAAGATTGCTAGTTATAAGAAAAACCTTGAAGAATTAATGATTTCTGTAAAGAATGAAGTGAACACAGAAATGGGAAAAGAGTTCTTTGTGGAAGATCAAGCGAAAGATATGAAATTAAACCCTGAATTTGCAAAAGATGTTTCGAAAATGAAAATATCTGCTGAAACAGCAAATAACCTAGCAGCAATTACGAATGATGATTATAAAGAAGGACTTACATATAAACAAGCATTAGACCAATTTATAGTTGGTGTAGCATCTGATAAAAGTGCAGTGAATGCTTATCAAAAAATCCATGGGGATTTATTAGAGGGAATTCAGCAAGAAAAGATGGGTGTTGAAGGCGTTAATATGGAAGAGGAAATGGTTAATTTAATGGCCTTCCAAAAATATTTCGTCGCAAACTCTAAAGCTATTACGACGATGAATGAAGTGTTTGATAGCCTATTTTCGATTATTCGATAAGTGATAGTAGTTGATTGGAAATATATAAGGAGGAGATAAAAATGAGAGTATCTACATTTCAAAATGCAAGCTGGGCAAAGAATCAGTTAATGGATTTAAATGTGCAACAACAATACCATCGAAATCAAGTAACTTCAGGGAAGAAAAACCTTCTTATGAGTGAAGATCCACTTGCAGCAAGTAAATCATTTGCGATTCAACATTCATTGGCGAATATTGAACAAATGCAAAAAGATTTAGCGGATTCGAAAAATGTGTTAACACAAACTGAAAATACTTTACAAGGTGTTTTGAAATCTTTAACAAGAGCAGATCAATTAACAGTACAAGCATTAAATGGAACAAATAGTGAAAAAGAATTGAAGGCTATTGGTGTAGAAATTGATCAAATTTTAAAACAAGTTGTATATTTAGCGAATACGAAAGAGCAAGGCCGTTATATTTTCGGTGGTGATAGTGCAGAGAAGCCGCCGTTTACAGAAGATGGTACATACCAAGGTGGAAAAAATGATGTGAACTGGCAACTAAATGACGGTTATGAATTCAAAGCGTTTCGTAACGGAGAAGCATTATTATCCCCAGTTATAAAAACGTTAAAACAGATGAGTGAAGCGATGCAAAACGGTGACCCAAAAGCGTTAAAACCGTTATTAGAAGGAAATAAGCAAAACTTAGATGGCATCATTAATCGTACAACTGAAGTTGGTTCGACAATGAACACAATGGAGACGTTTAAAACAATTTTAAGCGAGCAAAATGTAGCACTTCAAGAAAACCGTAAAGAAATTGAGGATGTTGATTTAGCGGTCGCAATTTCTGATTTAGCTTATATAAACGCAACGTACGAAGCAACATTAAAAGCTGTTAGTACGATGAGTAAAACGAGTATTTTAGACTACATGTAAATGATAAGGAGTGAAAAATATGGCAGGAACAATATCTGATTATGGTGGCAGACAACAAATATGGAATTTAGGAAATAACATGATAGATACAAAGAAGTTAGTAGATTTAGAGTTACAAGCATTGGAAATGAAAAAAACACCCTATACTACACAAAAACAAACATTAACAAACGAAAAAAATGTGTATGCAAGCATGAAAAAAGAATTTGCAAATCTTGTACAAGTGTTCAAAGATTTATACGCATTTAAAGGTGATGAAAAGAAAACAACTCTATCCAAAGATGGTTTTATGAAAGCACAAGCTGACGCTGCTGCAATTCCTGGAACATACACAATTACAGTAGAACGAGTAGCTGAAAGACATCAAGTAACTACAGCTCCACTTACTCCTTCAAAAACTCCTGAAGGTATGGAGCAACAATTTAGTTTAGATTTAAAACTCGGAGTAGATGATGTATTTCAGATAAATGGAAAAGAAGTTAAAATCTCAAAAGATATGACGTATAAAGATCTTGTCAATAAGATAAATAATGGAAATTATGGTGCATCAGTATATACTTTAGGGGATCAACTATTTTTCACATCGACTACTGCAGGAGAAGCTGGAGAGCTGAAATTAACTGATGGCGCCAATGGTTTTTTACAAAATATAGGGCTAGTTACTTCTGCGAAAAATACGGATGGAACGAATGTTGTTGCACATCAAGTGACAGGAGCAATAAATGCTGAGTATACAATAAATGGAATAAAAGGAACTAGTAAAACAAATAAGATTGATACAATTCCAGGATTAACTATTAATTTAGAAAAGGAAACTACAGAGCCAATAAAATTAACTATTGAAGATTCTGATATAAAAAATTCGATAGACTTAATAAAAAAAATGAAAGACGAGTATAATAAGGCTGTTAAAAGTTTGGATTTATTTGCTGGGGAAAATGGAGTAATGCAAGGGAATAATGTGTCATTTGCTATCAATAATGCAATGACAAGTATTTTTAAATTTTCTCAAGATGATAAGTATTTATTTTCTTTTGGAATTCAAATTGATAAAAAAGGTAATATGACTCTTGATGAGGAAAAATTGAAAACAGCTTTTAAAGAGAGTCCAGAATCTACGAAACAATTTTTCTTTGGCTTGAATGGCTTAGGTCATGATACAGAGAAAAAATTAGACGGGATATTTGGCGATGAAGGGATTATTGGGAAACGTTCTAAAAGTATTGAAAAGCAAGTAACTGATTTAGAGAGAAAAATTCAAGATATTGATACGGTTAATAAGGAAAAACAAAAAACAATTATTGATAAATATGCAAAATTAGAAAGTCAGTTAGCATTGCTTGATAGTCAGTTGAAGACAATTCAAGCAATGACAAAAACAAAAAGTGATGACTAATGAAAGCTGAGGAAGTGATTGTATGCAAGCATGGCAACGTTATATGCAAAATGATATTATGACGAGTAATCCGATTAAAAATACAATATTTATTTATGAAAGATGTATTATCGAGTTTCGTAAATTGGAAGAACTTTTAAATACATTCAAAATTCAAGATGGTGATGAACTTCTTGAAAAGTTAGAACGTATTTTTGAAGAATTAAAACTTCAATTAAACCCTGAGATTACGAAAGATTTATACGATAGTTTATATGGCTTATACGATTGGATTAGCATTCAAATTCAAACGATGAAAGTAACACGTGAAGCAAAAGATGTGGATGCGATTGTGAAAGTGTTACAAGATTTAATAGACGGTTACCGCGGAGCACTTGAAAATGAACAATGATATTTATCGGACGTTTGTCGGCTGTTTTAATGAAATTGGTGAATTACAAGTTTCAGATGAAGAGTTTGCTGAGAAGAGTGAGATGTTAAATCGTTGGATGATGACACTAGATGAAGAAACGCGTGCGCAAGTTGCAGCAGAAGTAAGCCCATTTATTATTAAAGCGGCACAGCATATTCGAGATAAGCAAAAGATTTTGGAAGAAATGATTATGACAAATGATGGGCGCATGAAAGCTAATTCATTTTACGGTAAATTTTAGTGATAGAGTTTAGAAACGGATTCCCCTTTTAAGAGGGGATCCATTCCTTTGTTTAAATAAAGACTTCCGCTGGTTGAGGTTTCATTTTATGACTGTAATGAAAAAATAGTAGTAATCTAAAAAATGTGAAAATGAACTTTAGTTTGTAGATCATATATTGAAATGTTTCATAGATTATTGCGTGTATACAGTTTTTTTGTATTCTTTTTTATATTTTTGTATTTTTCTAAAGACAACAATGGAAAAATGGAATAAAATATGTAAGGGTACATGATTGTAAATATTTTAATAAACACATATAAGAAAATAAATAATGAAGTGAAACTTCCATCAGTGGATCATTAAGTTAGAAAAGAAAGGGTGTGGAATATGCCAGATTTAGTGAGTGATGTAGGCCATTATATGAATTATTTAGTGACGAAACGAAATACTGTTTCTAGTAATATTGCAAATGCGAATACACCCGGCTATAAAGCACAAGATGTAACATTTGCTGAGCAAATGAATAAAAGTAGTGCATTATATAAAAACAATGCTGCGGACTTAAAGAGTAATCCAAATTTATATCAAACGAATGAAATGCACTTACCGACAGTGAATACGAAAAATACATATGCAAAGATGCAAACAAAATCAATGCAAACGAATAAAGATGGAAATAGTGTGGATGTAACGACAGAAATGCTAGATTTAATGAAAGCAAATCAGTTATACGGTATTTCAATTAACGCAATTAATACACAATATGCAATTAACCAAGCGGCACGCGGACGTTAATAGTAGAAGGAGAGACAACGATGTTTCAGGCAATTAATGCAAGTGGCTCAGGGCTAACGACAGCGAGAAAGTGGATGGAAGTTACTTCTAACAATATTGTAAATGCAAATACAACGGCTGCTCCGGGGGCGGATTTATATGAGCGTCGTAGTGTAGTGCTAGAATCAAACAATAGTTTTGCAAATATGTTAGATGTGTCTCCTACAAATGGAGTAAAAATAAAAAGTATTGAAGCAGATAAAACTGAAAACTTAGTGTATGATCCAACACATCCGCATGCAAATGAAGAAGGATATGTACGCTATCCAAATATTGATGTGACTGCTGAAATGACGAATGTAATGGTTGCCCAAAAAATGTACGAAGCGAATACAAGTGTATTAAATGCGAATAAAAAAATGCTTGATAAAGATTTAGAAATTGGCAGAGGATAAGGGGGAATATAGTAATATGAAAATCCAACCAATGTTAAATATGCAACCATTTGGAGCAATTCAGTCAATTGGTGCACCGAAAACGTCTCAAACATCTGTAGTTGAGGGGAAAAAGTTTATTGATTTATTGGAAGATATGAATCAAACGCAAAACAATGCGCAAACAGCAGTATACGATTTACTAACTAAAGGGGTAGGGGAAACGCATGACGTTTTAATTCAGCAGAAGAAAGCAGAGTCCCAAATGAAAACGGCTGCTCTCGTACGTGATAATCTTATCGAAAATTATAAGTCACTAATTAATATGCAAATTTAGGAAAGTGGACGGGTGTGTTTAAATGGAAAAGATAAAAAATGTTATCCAATCATTAAAAACGTGGCATAAGTTAGTAATCGGTGCTGCGCTTTTAGCGATTGTAACAGGAGCACTTTTATACTTCACCTTGCCAGATAAATATGTTGTTGTATATCAAAATTTAAATGATACAGATAAGCAAGAGATTACAGCAGAATTATCGAAGTTAGGTGTCGATTATCAATTAGCGGCCGATGGTTCGATTCGTGTGCAAAAGAATGATGCTCCATGGGTTCGAAAAGAAATGAATGGGATGGGCTTACCGTTTAATTCTAAAAGCGGTGAGGAAATTTTATTAGAAAGCTCGCTCGGTTCAAGTGAGCAAGATAAAAAAATGAAGCAAATTGTCGGTACGAAAAAGCAATTGGAGCAAGATATCGTAAGAAACTTTGCGACAGTTGAAACGGCAAATGTTCAAATTACATTACCTGAAAAAGAGACAATTTTTGATGAAGAAAAAGCAAAAGGAACAGCGGCAATTACTGTAGGTGTGAAACGTGGCCAATTATTAACTGCAGATCAGGTTGCAGGTATACAGCAAATGATTAGTGCAGCAGTTCCAGGTGTAAAAGCAGAAGAAGTAAGTGTGATTGATAGCAAAAAAGGTATTATCTCAAAAGGAGCAGATGAAGCGCATTCTACTAGTTCCTCTTCTTATGAAAAAGAAGTAGAGATGCAGCAACAAATTGAAGGTAAATTAAAGCAAGATATTGATGCAACGTTAATGACGATGTTTAAACCGAATGAATATAAAGTGAATACGAAAGTGTCTGTAAACTATGATGAAGTTACACGCCAGTCAGAAAAATATGGTGATAAAGGTGTACTTCGTAGTAAACAAGAGCAAGAAGAAAGCTCTACTGCACAAGAAGGAGCAGAGACGAAGCAAGGCGCTGGTATTACAGCGAACGGCGAAGTACCAAACTACGGTACGAACAATAATCAAAATGGTAAAATCGTCTATGATAATAAAAATGGTAACAAAATTGAAAACTATGAAATAGATAAAACAGTTGAAACAATTAAGAAACACCCAGAATTAACGAAAACAAATGTTGTAGTATGGGTAGACAACGATACGTTAGTAAAACGAAAAATAGATATGACTACTTTCAAAGAAGCAATCGGCACAGCTGCTGGGCTTCAAGCTGATCCGAATGGAAACTTTACAAACGGTCAAGTTAACGTTGTAACTGTTCAGTTTGATCAGCCGAAAGAAGAGAAGAAGAAAGAACCAGAAGAAAGCGGTATAAACTGGTGGTTATTCGGTGGAATTCCAGCTGGTTTATTAGCAATTGGTGGTCTAGTATGGTTTTTATTAGCAAGACGTAAGAGAAAGAAAGAAGAAGAGGAATACGAAGAATACTTAGCAGAAGAGGAAATTGCTGCAAGTAATGAAAGTATCATGGAAATTCCTGAAGAAAAAATAGTACCTGAGCCAAAACCAGAACCAGAAGAACCGAAAGAACCAACGTTAGATGAACAAGTGCATGATGCTACGAAAGAGCATGTAGAAGGAACTGCAAAAGTAATTAAAAAATGGTTAAATGGACAGTAAGGGAGGAACAACGATGTTAGATGAAATCTCCTCCAAAGAAAAAGCTGCCATCCTTATTCGTACATTAGAAGAAGGGGTGGCAGCAAAAGTCATTGAATATATGACGGCTGAGGAAAAAGAAGTATTACTTCGTGAAATCGCGAAGTTTCGTGTATATAAACCGGAAACGTTAGAAAATGTACTAGGAGAGTTCTTGTATGAATTAAATGTAAAAGAATTAAACCTAGTGACTCCGGATAAAGAATATATTCGTCGCATATTTAAAAATATGCCAGAAGACGAACTAGAAAAATTATTGGAAGATCTTTGGTATAACAAAGATAATCCGTTTGAATTCTTAAATTCACTTGCGGATTTAGAACCGCTTCTTACTGTACTTAATGATGAATCGCCACAAACGATTGCGATTATCGCTTCTTATATTAAACCGCAGCTTGCTTCTCAATTAATTGAGAGATTACCAGATCATAAGCGAGTAGAAACGGTAATGGGGATTGCGAAGCTAGAGCAAGTTGATGGTGAATTAATAAATCAAATTGGTGATTTATTAAAATCAAAATTAAATAATATGGCATTTAATGCAATTAATAAAACGGATGGCTTGAAAACAATAGTAAACATTTTAAATAATGTTTCACGAGGTGTTGAAAAAACAGTCTTTCAAAAGCTGGATGAAATGGATTATGAGTTATCTGAGAAAATTAAAGAAAACATGTTTGTATTTGAAGACTTACTCGGACTTGAAGATCTTGCACTTCGTCGTGTATTAGAAGAAATTACAGATAACGGTGTTATTGCGAAAGCACTTAAAATTGCAAAAGAAGAAATTAAAGAGAAATTATTTACATGTATGTCTTCAAACCGTAAAGAGATGATTCTAGAAGAATTAGATGGCTTAGGACCGCTTAAGATGACAGATGCTGAAAAGGCACAGCAAACGATTACAGGTACAGTGAAAAAGCTAGAGAAGGAAGGAAGAATTATCGTTCAAAGAGGTGAAGATGATGTCCTTATTTAAAAACAGAATTCCGAAGAATTCTGTTTCTTTTTCTGAAGAAACGTATGAATTACAATTTCCAAAGCCAGCCGCAGTTCATATAGAAGAGGAAGAATTACAAGTTGATCATGCAGAACTTCGCGCGCAACAAGAATCGTTACATATGGAAATGAATCAACTAAGGCAAGAACAGCAAACGCTAGAAAGAGAGCGTCAACAGCTATTACAAGATAAAGAAGAATTTCAAATGCATATTCATGAACAAATGGAACAGATGGAAGCAGCACGTATGCAGTTTCAAAAAGAACAACAAGAAACTGCATATGAATGGACAGAGTTATTATGGGATCAATCTTTTCAACTAGCAGAAAAAATTGTAAATCAAGCAGTAGATTCGCGCGTGCTTGATGTGTTACCTATTTTAACTGGCATCGTTCAAACGTTGCCTACTTCGTTTGAAAAATTAGTCATTACAGTACATCCAGAAACATTTGAACGTATTCAAGAAGAGAAGGAAAATACGAAAGAATATTGGCTACTACAATTAGTAGAATGGAAGTATGATTTCTCCTTGCAGTTCGGTGAATTTGTTCTGGAAGAAGAGAAAGAGTTCTTTGAATTTAAATTTGCACCTATATTTGCGAAACTTCGCCAGAAATGGGAAGAGGGGAAGTTATTTGAGGAGCAAAATGTATGAATCGATTATTAATGAATGAAAACCAAAAATGGAATACATTTATTGAAACGCCGTTTTATACGAAAGTCGGTAAAGTTCATAGTGTACAAGAACAGTTTTTTGTAGCGAAAGGGCCAAAGGCGAAAATTGGAGATGTTTGTTTCGTTGGGGAACATAATGTTTTATGTGAAGTGATTGCGATTGAAAAAGAAAACAATATGCTACTTCCATTTGAGCAAACAGAAAAAGTATGTTATGGAGATTCAGTTACATTAGTTGCAGAAGATGTTGTCATACCTCGTGGGAATTATTTACTCGGAAAAGTGTTAAGAGCAAATGGCGAAGTACTAAATGAGGATGCAGAGAATATTCCATTACAAAAAATAAAACTAGATGCCCCGCCTATTCATGCATTTGAACGTGAAGAAATTACCGATGTATTTGAAACTGGAATCAAATCGATTGATTCTATGCTAACAATTGGCATCGGTCAAAAGATTGGTATTTTTGCAGGTTCTGGTGTTGGTAAATCTACTTTACTCGGAATGATTGCAAAAAATGCAAAAGCTGACATTAATGTTATTAGCTTAGTAGGAGAACGTGGCCGGGAAGTAAAAGACTTTATTCGAAAAGAATTAGGTGAAGAAGGAATGCGAAAAAGCGTCGTTGTTGTAGCGACGTCAGATGAAAGTCACCTAATGCAACTTCGTGCAGCGAAACTTGCAACGTCTATTGCTGAATATTTCCGTGATCAAGGTAATAACGTACTACTTATGATGGACTCTGTTACTCGTTTTGCTGATGCGCGTAGAAGTGTTGATATTGCCGTTAAAGAGTTGCCGATCGGTGGTAAAACACTCTTAATGGAAAGTTATATGAAGAAGCTGTTAGAGCGCTCTGGGAAAACGCAAAAGGGATCCATAACAGGTATTTATACCGTACTCGTTGATGGAGACGATTTAAACGGCCCTGTACCAGATTTAGCGCGTGGTATTTTAGATGGACATATTGTATTAAAACGTGAGCTTGCAACACTTAGTCATTACCCTGCTATTTCAGTGCTAGACTCAGTGAGTAGGATTATGGAAGAAATCGTTTCGCCAACTCATTGGCAACTTGCAAATGAAATGAGAAAAATCTTATCTGTTTATAAAGAAAATGAATTGTATTTTAAATTAGGAACGATTCAAGAAAATGCAGAAAATGCTTATATTTTTGAATGTAAAAACAAAGTAGAAGGTATAAATACGTTTTTAAAACAAGGTCGATCTGATAGTTTCCAATTTGATGATATTGTTGAAGCGATGCACCATACAGTATAAGACCTCTGCCCAAGAGGTCTTATTTTTTTGTTTTTTAATATTTCACAGATTTTTTTGGAAAAAAACTATATAATAGAAAAAGAGAGCGTTATAATAGGAAGGGGCTATGAAAACAGGTGGATAAGCAGCAGTACGACACGATAAAATTGCAAATAAATCAAGAAAAAGAACAGATTTTGAAAGAAGTGTATGAATTAACAGGTGAAAAAAGAAAAATAGAACAAAAAAAAGAATATGATTTATATGTAGTAAAATCGCGTAGTAAAGTCGTACAAACTGGGCAGCGTATAATGGCCGGTATGCTTTCGTCACATACGTTTTCACCTGAAAGAATAGAAGAATGGAATCGGAAAATTAAAAAAACGGAAGATTTTATTCAAAAAAATGAAAGCCTTTTAGAACAGGTAAAAGAAAAAGAACGTGTCATTGATGAGATGTATCAAGAAGATTGTAGAAAGCTTGCAAAAGTACGAGAAAAGCAGGAAGAAAAAATGCTTCTTGATTTGAAAATGTGTATGAATGGATGAGGTGAATATAGTGATACAGTCTGTATTACCGGTGCAACAAAGTTTACCTCCGCAAAAAGAAAAAGGGCTAGAAGTACAATCAAAAAGTGAAGATTCTTCATTCGATCGTACGATGAGAATGGAAAATAAAAAGCAGCCGAAAACGGAGAAAATGAAACAAGAAGAAGCACCAAAAGAAGAAAAAAAAGAATATATTCTTTCTAAACAATCAGTAACGAAAGAAGAGCTAATTGTAAAGAAAGAAGAAAAAAAAGAAACAGAACAGTTACTATTAGCTGTATCTGAGCAAATGGTTGCAATTGAGCAATTACGTGTGCAACCGGAATTGTTATATCAATACATACAAAAAATACAAGAGCTATATAAAGAATATGGGAATATAAAACTTAACGAATTACCCCCCAATGAATTACAACAGTTGCAAGAGCTTCTTTCAAATATGAATATCAAAAATGCTATATGTTTAGAAGATACAATGCAAATGGCGTTAGATAAAGTGAAGATGCCAGAGCAAACGATGCAAGTATTGAAAGTTGTAGAAACAGAAACTTGTAATATCGCAAAAAAACAAGAAGATTCCAAAGACTTAGATGTAGATCTTCCAAAAGCTGAGGGCGATGATGTAAAGATAGAGTTGCCGGAAGGTGATGTGTTAAACGATTCGAGTTCAACGGGTGCGGAGTTGCTAAATAAAGCAACGGGTACGGATCAAATAGGAAAATCAAATAGTGGCGCTGAGAAAGTTACGTTGCCTGATTTAGGAAAGAAAATGGAAGCGCAAGTAGAAGCGTTGCAAAAATTTGTAGTGAAACAAGAGCGTGTTTTATTTCAGTTAAATCCAGAAAAACTTGGTACATTAACAGTGTTTATGAAAAAAAATGGAGATCAAATTGATGTTCACGTAGAAATGGAAAAACATGATGCGAAAAAACGTGTTGAAATCATTTTTGATGAATTGAGATTGAAGTTAAAAGAAAAAGAAATCAATATTCAAATTAGCTATTCAGATAAAGATGAAAATCGAAAAGAACAGCGAGAACAAGAGCAAAGACAAAAACAAAAATTAGCAAGTACGAAACATGAAAAACAACATGCAAAAGAATTTGCGGGATTATTGGAGGAATAAAGTGTGCCAACAGTTGGATTAAATACAACGAGTACAAATCATATTCCGTTACAAGCAGGAGCACAAACAAAAAACGCATCTGTTACTGGTGCACAGTCGACAGCTCAACAAGCAAACGGAGTATCAGCAAGTACTCAAAAAACACCCGGTATTATGGATAAAGATGATTTCCTGAAACTTTTTTTAGCAAGCTTTCAACATCAAGACCCGTTTAATGCGATGGATATGAACCAAATGATGAACCAAACAGCACAGCTATCGCTTATGGAGCAAGTACAGAATATGACGAAAGCAGTAGATAAACTGCAATCAACGATGTATTCGACGGCTCTTGATGGGGGGATGAAGTTTTTAGGAAAGTACGTTAGAGGTGTAAGCAATAATGGAAAGCAAGTGACTGGTCAAGTGGAAACAGTTCGACTTGCTGAAAATAACGATGTGCAACTTATTGTTGATAATCAAGTTGTCTCACTTCGTTTCATAGAGAGGGTTTCTGATAAACCGATAACAGAAACTAATCCGGAAGATGAGAAGAAAGATGATATAGAAAAAAATGAAGAGGTTAAACCAGATTAATAAAAGGAGTGTACAAAGGTTATGATTAAAGCGTTATATACAAGTATTACAGGGATGAATGCAGCACAAAATGCATTAAGTGTTACTTCAAATAATATTGCAAATGCACAAACAGTTGGATATAAAAAGCAAAAGGCTATTTTTGATGATTTGCTATATAATAATACGGTTGGTTCACGTGGTGATGGTGCTTATGCTGGTACGAATCCAAAGAGTATTGGTAACGGTGTAAAGTTCAGTGGGACATCTACAGATTTTAGTGATGGTTCTATTACTTTAACTAGTGATAAGATGGAGACAGCGATAGAAGGAAACGGTTTGTTTTTAGTTGGTGATCGTAATGCTGGAAATGTAGAGTATACGAGAAAAGGGTCTTTCGGTGTATCGAAAGATAGCTATGTTACAAATACAGGTGGACAGTATGTACTAGGTTATGGTGTAAAAACAGGAACACAAGAAGTAGATTTTTCTTCACGACCAAGCCCAATTCATATTCCAATGGGATCAGCTGTTGGTGGGATTCAAACAGATAAAGCGACAATAGGCGGAAACCTTCCTAGAAACCAAAATGCATTATCTCACGAATTCACAGTTTTTGATGCGGAAGGGAATTCGTTAACGTTACGTGTAAATATTAAACAAAAGACTACAAAAGAGACTGTAGATGGTAAAGAAGTTGAAAAGCCAGTGCCAGGCGAATATACATATTCAGTTTCTGTAAGAAATGATTCTAAAAACGAAAAAGAATTTAAGCCTATTGATGGTATGCCGGACAACAAACCGCTTATATTTGATACATTAGGAAATTTAAAGCAAACAGATGAACCTGTACAAAAAGATCCAGTAACTGGCGAAATTACTAAAGGTGGATCTGTTCAAATTCCTTTTGGTGGTGGTCTAACACTTGATTTAAGCGGATTAACAAATTATCCGACAGGGAAAACTATTTCTACAACAGAAGTAACGGGGCGTCCAGCTGCAATTGCAAATGACTATTCTATTTCTGACGGTGGTTTCGTTATGATGAAATATTCAGATGGTAGTATGAAAGTTGTAGGACAACTAGCTGTAGCTACATTCCCGAATTCAGGTGGATTAATGAAAACAGGGAATGGAAATTATGTTGCGACACCATCAGCGGGTATTCCAGGAATAGGTGTTGCTGGTGAGAATGGTGCAGGTAATGTACGAGGGTCAGCAAAAGAAAGTTCAAACGTAGATTTATCTGTAGAATTTGTTGATTTAATGCTTTATCAACGCGGATTCCAAGGAAATGCGAAAGTAATTAAAGTTTCTGATGAAGTATTAAATGAAGTTGTAAACTTAATTCGATAATATATAATAAAGAAAAATTGTAATGTAGTAGAAAGGGTTTTTATTCGTATGACGACAAGACAAGAGCGAATTTTACAATTGCCTTTTTTCGAAAATAAACGTGAACTTGCTGAGCAAGTGTTAAAAATGGAACGAGAAGAGCATATATATTTACCTGATCAATTTGAAATTAAGCAAGTACCTGCATATTCATTTGGTGAAAAGCAATCAATCATTGGCCGTATTCATGAGTTTTATTTCGTAAGTGTTGGTAGCGAGGGAGAATGGAAGTATCAACTGTTTAAGGACGAGATGAAGTGCCGTGAGTTTTTTATTACACTATCAGGGATAACGGATCAGCAGATTGCATTTTGGTTCAATAACATCGAGTTATTGAAAAGCTCTTAAAAAGCTTTTAAAAGCCCTTTGTTAGGTTTTGAGAGAGAGGATCTGGCGGTTAGTGCTTATGTGGGTGCTTGACCGTTGTTTAAGACCAGAGATATGGAGAGTTACTAGGTTAGTTTAAGATTTAAGCGAAGTGTAGTATGAATAATACCTGTGGTCTTAGCGTGTTAGATGGACTAATAAGTTTATTTGTGACGATAGATTTCTATAAAAGGAGAGGTGAGGAGGATGGCGCAGAATAAGTATCGCGTTACATTCATTTCGCCGAGTGAGGTTGAGCAGCGGACTGTAATGGCGGCGAGTAGTTTGCCAGATTTAATTCGTAAAGTAGAGAGTATTATTGCAGATCCGAACGGTTACTTTGTAAATGATAAAAAAAATAATTGCTATTTTAAAGTGATTAAAGAAAATGTTACGTTTATTCAATATGAGTTACTATTTTCGGATAAGGAAATTCATATTGAAAAATTAAAACATATAGCACCAGCTATATTGAAACAATTATTTAAAAAAATAAATGATCCAGAATTATATGCGCTTGCGCTACTTGATGTTGATATAGCGACGAAAGAATATGTGCTAGAAGAAATGGATTCGGAGCTAAGAATAAGAGTAGAAACGGAGCTTTCAAAAAAGTGGGAAGCAATGCCGACAGAAATTGTAGGAGCGCAAGAAGTGTTATTAGAGGCACTTGCTTCGTTTATACAAGATTAAGCGTCTTTTAAAATAAATCGTTCAACTATCTATATTTTTTATATAGATAGTTGACTTTTTCGGGTTAATAAAGCTTAATAATTAGATATACGGAATTAATGGAAGGGGAGCGACACCTTTATGTCACAAGCACAAAGTATTTTATTAGAAAGTGGAACAAATGAATTAGAGATTGTTACATATACTGTTGGTGAAAACCTATTTAGTATCAACGTAATGAAAGTACGTGAAATCATTAATCCATTCCCTGTTACAACGGTGCCAGAATCTCATCATGCAGTTGAAGGTGTTGTTCAAGTACGTGGTGAAATTTTACCTGTTATTAACTTAGCAACGGCTCTTAATTTAAAATCAACAAAGCCACTTGATCAAACGAAATTTATTATCTCTGAATTAAACCAAATGAAGGTTATTTTCCGCGTTGATGAAGTGCATCGTATTCAACGTATTTCGTGGGAACAAATTGATGAACCAGCTTCATTATCTATGGGATTAGAAGAAACAACATCTGGTATTGTAAAACTAGATGGACAAATCATTTTGCTATTAGATTATGAAAAAATTGTATGTGAAATTAGCGGTACGGGTTATGACAATAAATCACT
Organism: Bacillus sp. EE-W1; assembly: GCF_009760835.1. Taxonomy (NCBI): domain Bacteria; kingdom Bacillati; phylum Bacillota; class Bacilli; order Caryophanales; family Bacillaceae; genus Bacillus; species Bacillus sp. EE-W1. The sequence goes on from NZ_WIPE01000054.1 coordinate 240,972, forward strand.
TGCAGGGTTAGAACAAAAAACAGATCGAGCTGAAAAAGTTATTTATATTGCAGAAGATTCAGCGATGCTTCGCCAAATATTAGAAGAAACATTATCATCAGCTGGATATACGAAAATGAACTTCTTCAGCAATGGCGCAGAAGCATTAGCACAAATTGAAAAATTAGCGAAAGAGCAAGGTGAAAAAATGTTTGAACATATACACCTGCTAATTACGGATATTGAAATGCCGAAAATGGATGGACATCATTTAACGAAAGTTGTTAAGGATAGTGAAGTAATGAATCGTTTACCGGTCATTATTTTCTCTTCATTAATTACGAATGAGTTATTCCATAAAGGTGAGGCTGTTGGTGCGAACGCCCAAGTAAGTAAGCCGGATATTCAAGAGTTAATTGGTCTTGTCGATAAGTTAGTTTTATAAAAAAAGATATGTAATTATTTGGTATTCCTATTAATGTAAGGTAGTCAATTCATATATATGATTGATTACCTTATTTGTTTGGTTTATATATTTTAAATTAAGTATAACTGCTTTTAAATATATATTTTTATGATGAAAAAGTACTTGAAAATAAAAAAATCTACTAGCATATTTTTAAAAAAAGTAAGATAATATAATCTGTTAATATTAAAATATTTAATTATCGTTCTATTAGAACAGGAGGAATTATAATGAAAAAAAATAAAAATTCTAAAATTTTAACGGGTATTTGTGTGAGTTCAGCTTTGATGTTTTCTGCTACAGCCCCATCTATCACAGCTTTAGCGGCAGGTAATCCATCGATAGCTCCAGCGACTTCAGCTATTAAGGTTGAAAATAAAAAAACGGGTGATACAGATACGATTTCAGTTGGTAATTTAGAAGCTGGAGATATTGTGAAAATATACAATGCGATTAAAGAAGAGAAGGCATTGGCTACAACAACAGTTGGAGAGAATGGTAAAGAAGGAACAATTGAGAAAAAAGATTTATTAACAGCAACAGGTGGAACAGTGTACGTAACAG